>NZ_JABERD010000280.1 GCF_013044505.1 Streptomyces sp. S3(2020)
GCCGGGCCCCGCAGCCCCGCCTCCAGAAGGGAACGGGCGAAGGTCCAGCTCACCACCTCCCCGTCGAGCGCGACCTCGGGCGGGAAGTCGAGGTGCACCGCGAGCGGATCCGCGGAGGTGTAACGCAGCGTCGTGGGGATGGGCAGTTCCTGCTCGTCGGCGGTGATCAGGCGTCCGTGGGCGAGCTGCTCGAGGTTGGTGTCCATGATCGGTCCCCACTGCGGGTCGGAGGTCGGCCGGATTGCCGATGTCTGTACGACCTCGCAAGTGCCGTTTGCATTACGCCGAAGCCCGCATCAATTGATGTGACCTGCATCACATCACCACGGCCCGAGTCCGAGCCGGCCGCCCCGGCCGAGACCCTCACGCCCGAGCCCTGGCCGGACCCGATCCTCATCTGCTACACCTCATAGAACACGGAGCCGTCGAACACATAGATGAATGCCGACTCGGAGGCCCGGACGGTACGTCAACTCACGTACGCTGACTACGACTTGCCCCATCGGGCGACGTACACCGATCGCACGGGGAAACCCCTCCGTGAAGACTGTGGCATATGCCAGAAGCACCACCGGATCGTGTGTTGCCAAATCCCTTACAGGGCGTCGCGGGCTGTGCCACAGTCGTAACGGTCCCTCCGCCAGCCTTGGCCGTAACTCCCCGCATCGGAGCGCGTCATGCCGTCCCATCTCTCTGCGGACCGCCCACCCGCCCAGCCGCCAGGTGGCGGCTCGGTCGACGCGCTCATATCGCAGACGCGACGGCTCAAGGGCGACGTGGACGCCGTACGACGGGACGCCCAGGACGACGGATCGGACCCGCAGGGACGCTGGCAGCGTGCGCTGTACAACCTGGCACTGCACCAACTCAACGACCTCGACGGGCACTTGGCCCAGTTGCGGGAAGGCCCACCCGCGCCCGCACCGGTCGAGCCGGCACCCGTCACCCCGACCGCGCCGACCGCTCCCCGGCGCGACTCCCTGCTCAGCAGGGTCGGCAGCGCGGAGTGGAACCTGCTGACGGACGAGGCCAGTTGGTCCGGTGAGCTCTACCAGATACTGGGCCGCGACCCGGCCACTCCCCCGCTCACCCTCGACGAACTGCCGTCCCTGGTGCTCGACGAGGACCGGCCGCTGCTGACGTCGATGGTCACGGACTGCCTCGTCGACGCCAAGCCGATCGACGGGGAGTTCCGGGTGCTGCGCACGGACGGCGCCGTGCGCACCGTGCACATGATGGGCGAGCCCGTGCTCGACGCCGACGGCAGCACCGCGTCCATGTGGGCCGTGCTGCGGGACGTCAGTGAACTGCGCCGCAGCCAACGGGTGGTGAGCGAGACCCGTGACTCGCTCCAGCGCCACCAGCACCGCGCGCAGACCGAGCACCGGCTCGCGGTCGAGCTGCAGGAGGCTGTGCTGCCGCCGTGGCGCGGCTCCCTGCGGCTCCCGCGACGCGGCCCCGAGACCCTGGATCTGGCGGCGCACTGTCTGCCGTCCTCGACAAGCGCGTTGATCGGCGGCGACTGGTACGACGCGCTCGAACTCGCCGACGGCGACATGCTGCTCAGCGTCGGCGATCTCACCGGCCACGGCGTCGCCGTGACCTCGGGCATGGCGACCCTGCTGGGCGCCGTGCGCGGCATGGCCATGGCGGGCACCCAGCCGGGACAACTGCTGTCCTGGCTCAACCAGTTACTCGACGCCACCGTGCAACCCGCGCTCGGCAGCGCGATCTGCTGCCGCTACCGGCCCGAGACCCGTACGCTCGCCTGGGCGCAGGCCGGACACCCCGCCCCGCTGCTGTTCCGCGACGGGACGGGGCGCAGGCTGAGCGCACCGGACGGCGTCCTGCTCGGCGCGACCTCGGGTGCCTCCTACGAGCAGGCCGAAGAGCCTCTCGCGGTCGGCGACCTGCTCCTGCTGCACACCGACGGGCTGGTGCCCGGGCACGACAGCACGGAGGCCGTGAATCTTCTCCTCGGCCTGGCCCCGCGCTTCGACGAGGCGCGCACCGCGCAGGACTGTGCGCGGATGGTCGTGGAGGAGTTCGGCGAGACCGAGCGCGAGGACGACGCCTGCGTGCTCATCGCCAAGGTGACAAGCTGAGATCGACTACCGCCGCGCACAAGCCCCCTATGCCCGTGCGCTGCTGCCGCCCTTGGCCGTCCTCGGCAGGGCCAGCTTGATCTCCTCCCTCAGCTCGTAGATCCTCGGGTAGCTGGAGTACTCGGCGGTGAGCCGGTACATCTGGCGCAGCCGGTCCCAGGTGCGGTGCGAGGAGTTGGACCCCATCGACACCAGGGCCAGCCTGGCGTAGCGGTCCGCCTGTTCCGGGTCGTCCGCGATGAAGCAGGCCGAGGCCATCGACAGGAAGTCGAAGATCTTCGACCGCTGCCGCCCGTCGACCCGCAGGGCCAGGGCCTTCTCCGCGTAGTGCTGGGCGTGTGCGGCGGCCGTCGGCTCGTGCTCCGCCAGCGTGCGGTACGCCAGGGCCTGCATGCCGTACAGATCCTCTTCCTTGAAGGTCTGCATCCAGCTCGGCGGTGGCACGTCGCCCTTCTCCGAGACGAAGAGGTCCTCCGCCTGTCCGAGGGTGCGGCGCATCGCCTGCCCCTTGCCCATCGACGCCTGCGCCCAGGCCTCGATGGTGTAGAGCATCGCCCTGGTGCGCGGCAGCACCTGTTCTCCGGAGCCGGACTGGGCGAGCTTCATCAGGTCGAGTGCGTCGTCGGGCCGGCCCAGGTGCACCATCTGGCGAGCCGCTCGGGAGAGCGCCTCCCCGGCGCGGGGCCGGTCGCCGCCCTCACGGGCCGCATGGGCGGCGATGACGAAGTACTTCTGGGCCGTGGGTTCCAGGCCGACGTCATGCGACATCCAGCCCGCGAGGACGGCGAGGTTGGCGGCGACACCCCACAGGCGCCGCTGGAGATGTTCGGGGTGTCGGTAGGCGAGCATGCCGCCCACCTCGTTGAGTTGGCCTACGACCGCCTTGCGCTGGAGCCCGCCGCCGCGGGCCGCGTCCCACGCCCGGAACACCTCGACGGAACGCTCCAGTTCCTCGATCTCCTGCGATCCGATGGGGGCGGCCTCGTAACGGTCGAACCCAGCGGGGTCGGCGTGCAGTGGATCGTCGAAGCGGGGAGCGTCGGCCGTCAGGGCCGGGTCGGAGTGCAGCCAGTCGTGCATGGCGCTGCTGAGTGCGGATCCTGCGGTGAGCGCGACACCCGCACCCACCAAGCCGCGTCGGTTGAGCATGAGGTCCATTCCCGTGAATTCGGTGAGGACCGCCGCGGTCCGCTCGGGCGCCCACGGCACACCGTCGGGATGTTCCGCACTCCCGGCGTCCTGCCGTTTCCCCGTACGCCCGTGCCGGACCAGACCGAGGTCCTCGATGGTCACGACACGGCCGAGACGCTCGGTGAACAGGGCAGCCAGCACACGGGGCACCGGATCGCGCGGGATCTCTCCCATGTCGATCCAACGCCGCACCCGTGAGGTGTCGGTCGACAGCTGGGGGTGGCCCATGGCCGCCGCCTGCCGGTTGACCAGCCTCGCGAGTTCACCCTTGGACCAGCCGGCCAGGCCGAACAGGTCCGAGAGTCGGGTGTTGGGATGTCCGCTCACGTCAAGCCCCCAGGTTCTCGGCTGAGTTGACAGTAGCCCGGTGAGAGTTGCCGGGCGACTATTCGCCAGGGTTCGCCAGGGTGCGCCAGATGGTGTGCCACTGGGCGACGGGTGTCAGGTAGGAACGCGCCACCCCGACCCGGCCGCTGCCATATGACGGGTGCATTCCCCAGGGTGCACCTCCAGGCGGTCGGGCCGGGTAGCGCACTTGCGCAGACATGCACAGCAGGCACACGAAGGGATCTGTTTCGCCCATGTACGCAGCATCGTCCTCCGTGTCCGCCCCGCCCCGGTCGCTGCACTCCCGCCCGGCGGGCAGCGGCCCCTACCTCGACCCCGCTCGCCCGGCGGCCCCCGTGCTCGGTGCCGGCAGGACGCGGCGCGCTCCGGGGCTCGGCACCCAACCGCTGAGCGGGAGACTCGACTTGTCCGGCCCTCAGGGCGCGCAGCTGCGTACGGCGATCGCGTCGGTGCACCGGATCTGTCCGGAGTTCGCTCCGGTTCAGGTGCTGCGCCGCAGCGGACGCTCCGTCCTCCTGGTGGGGACGACCGGGCGCAGCACAGCCGTCGCCAAGTGTTTACTGGACCACTCCCCCGCATGGGCGGAGCGGATCCGGCACGAGATAGCGGCATACCGCTCGTTCGTCCGGCATCGCCCGCCCGTGCGGGTGCCCCGGTTGATCGCGGCGGACCCGGACAACTGCACCCTGGTGATCGAGCGGATGCCGGGACGGGTGGCGGCTCTGCACCGGCACCCGGCGGAGGCCCCGCCGCGGGCGGACATCCGGGCGGCGCTCGGTGCGATCTGCCGGCTGAACGCCTGGCGGCCGCCGGCGGGCACCTTCGACGCCCCGCTGGACTACGCGGCCCGTATCTCCCGGTACCACGAGCTGGGGCTGCTCACCGACCGGGACATGGGTGACCTGCAGAAGCTGCTGCACGGGATCGCGGCGACCTCGGGCCGGCACGGCATGGGTCAGTTCTGCCACGGCGACGCACTGCTCTCGAACATCCTTCTGTCACCGGCCGGTCCAGTGCTGGTGGACTGGGAGCACGCGGGCTGGTATCTGCCGGGGTACGACCTTGCGACGCTGTGGTCGGTGCTCGGGGACGCGCCGGTGGCCCGTCGTCAGATCAGCCAGATCGCGCAGTCGGCGGGCCCGGCCTCGCGCGACGCCTTCCTGGTGAACCTGATGCTCGTACTGACCCGTGAGATCCGTACCTACGAGACGGCCGTGCAGCGTTCGATGCACGACACGACCCCGGCGGCACCGGGAGTGGCCCACCCAGGTGCTGCGCCGTCCGGCGAGGAACAGCGGCTGCTGCTGAGGCGGCTGCACGACGACTGCCAGCTGGCCCGACGGGCCGTACGCGCGGCGGTCGGCACTCGCTGACGGGGACGTCGGTCCGCGGTGCGCCCTGGGACAGCGGCGCACCGCGGACCTTCGTATGTCCGCCCGCTCGCGGGCCTTCGCATCCGGCCCATTGGTGTAAGCCACTGACGCCCCGCAGGCCCGGAAGGTGCCGCCGCGAAACTCCCGGGACCCCCGGTTGACAAGGGAATTCTCCTGCCCCTGGGCATGATTGACGGATCGTCGGCAAGCCGGTACCACTGACGCACGCCCGGCCCCGCACGGCTCATCGCGACCGACCGTCCCAGGAGGCTGCAATGCGAGGATCCGACCCGACCAGCGCCCGCGGGCACAGACCCGCGCGGGCCGCCCTCGGCGCGGTCGCCACCGCGGCACTGCTGCTGCCCCTGCTCGGCGCGGCCCCCTCCGGCGCGCGGACCTCGGCGAACGGCCTCCAGCTGGCGTTCGCCTCGGCGGCCGCCAGGTACGAGGTCCCGCAGAGTGTCCTCCTCGGTGTCTCCTACCTCCAGTCCCGCTGGGACGCGCACGCCGGGGCGCCGAGTGTGACCGGCGGTTACGGCCCGATGCACCTCACCGACGCCCGGACCGCGCTCGCCGAGGCCCCGCACCACAGCGAGGGCACGGAGGACGCGCGCGGCGACAGCGCCCGGGCGGCCCTGCTGCCCGACCCCGAGGTACCGGCGCCGGCCGAGTTCCCGGCCCGCCTCACGACCTTGCCGAAGGCGGCGGCGCTGACCGGTCTGAGCGCCGAGGCGCTGCGGACCGATCCGGCGGCGAACATCGCCGGCGGCGCCGCGCTCCTGGCGGACGCGCAGCAGCACCTGGGTGAACCGCTCAGCGAGGACCCGGCGGACTGGTACGCGGCGGTGGCCCGTTTCTCGGGCGCGGACGACACCGCGACCGCGTCGGCGTACGCCGACGACGTGTACGACGTGATCCGCAGCGGCGAGGAACGCACCACGGACGCCGGCCAACTGGTCGCCCTGGCGGCCCAGCCGGCCGTCACCCCCGACACCTCCCCCATGAAGCGGGCCGGTCTGCGGACGCTCGGCGCCGGGAAGACCCAGTGCCCGAAGTCGGTGTCCTGCGAGTGGATCCCGGCGCCGTACGAGGAGTTCGGCGACAACGACTACGGCAACCACGACCTGGGCGACCGGCCGAAGGCGCAGGGCATCAAGTACATCGTCGTCCATGACACCGAAGGCACCTGGGAGGGCGTCCTCAACCTGGTGCAGGACCCCACCTACGTCTCGTGGCAGTACACGCTGCGCTCCACCGACGGCCACATCGCCCAGCATGTGAAGGCCAAGGACGTGGCCTGGCACGCGGGCAACTGGTACATCAACGCCAAGTCGATCGGTCTTGAGCACGAGGGCTTCCTGGCCGATCCGGACGCCTGGTACACGGAGGCGATGTACCGCTCGTCGGCGCGGCTGGTGAAGTACCTCGCCAAGAAGTACGACATCCCGCTGGACCGGCAGCACATCCTCGGCCACGACAATGTGCCGGGCCCGACCACGGCCACCGTCGGGGGCATGCACACCGACCCCGGTCCGTTCTGGGACTGGCGGCACTACTTCGAGCTGCTCGGCCGGCCGTTCGAGGCCACCGGCGGCAAGGACGCCGCGCTGGTGACGATCCGGCCCGGCTACGCGGCCAACCAGCCGGAGTACACAGGCTGTGTCACCAAGGGCGAGCCGTGCGCGGCGCACGGTTCGAGCGAGGTGCGGCTCTACTCGGGGCCCGGCGAGACCTACCCGTTGATCAAGGACATCGGTCTGGGCACGGTGCCCGGCACCGGGGTGAACGACATCTCCTCACGGGTCTCCACCGGTCAGCAGTACGCGGTCGCCGGACGGGACGGCGACTGGACGGCGATCTGGTACCTGGGGCAGAAGGCCTGGTTCGAGAACCCGGGTACGGCCCCGACCGCGGTGGGCGCGAAGGGCCTGCTGGTGACGCCCAAGGCCGGCCTGGAGAGCGTCCCGGTGTATGGGCGCGCGTACCCCGAGGCCTCCGCGTACCCGGCGGGAGTGCCCGCACAGGCGGTGTCGCCGCTGCCGTACAGACTCCTCGAGGGCCAGAAGTACGTGGCCGGTGACAAGGTGCCGGGCGAGTACTACTACGCGGTCACCTTCACCACGGACTCGCACGAGGTCGTGGTCGGCAAGGACCTCTACTACGAGATCCAGTTCGGTCACCGGGTGGCGTTCGTGCGGGCGGCGGACGTCGACGCGCAGGTCTCCCGGTAGGGGACGTCGGGGAGTTGGCGGTGCCACTCCTCGGGTGAGAGGCCGTCGCGGACCCGTCGGCAGACGGTGTCGGCGGCGGCCTCCGGTGTGATCTCGTACGTCTGCACGGGGGTGTGGTCGCCCGCCGCGTACAGGAGGGTGCCGTCGGGGCTGAAGGCCAGGGCTGCGACGGTGTCGCCCGGGGTGGGCAGCGGCGCTCCGACCCGGCGGCGGGAGGCGACGTCCCAGAGATGGAGCGTGCCCTCGTCGCCGACGACCGCGAGGGTGCGTCCGTCCGGGGAGAAGGCCACCGCGGAGACGTACTGGTAGGTGGTGGTGTCGGGGTCGGCCAGGACGCCGAGCCGGCCCTTCAGCCGGCCGTCCCAGAGCTCGACCCGGCCGGAGCCGTCCCCGACCGCGAAGTAGGCGCCGTCCGGGCTGAAGGCCATGGCGGTCCCGCCGCCGGGGAGGCCGGTGGAGGGCAGTCGGGTGCCGGCGGGGAGCCGGTAGGCCTCGCCGCCGGTGGTGACGAGGAGATCGCCGTCGGGGTGCGGGAGGGTGCCGCCGGAGGTGCCGGACAGGGTGGCGGTGGTCGTACGGCGTGCGAGGTCCCAGACGCGGGTGGCGGCGGTGTCGGGGACGGGTTCCTCGGTGAGGAGCAGGGAGCGGTCGTCCGGGCCGAAGGCGATGTGGGCGAGCGGGGCCGGGCCGAGGTCGTCGGGGGTGAGCGTCGTGGTGACCCGGCGGTCCTGGATGTCGTAGAGCCGCACCCGCTCCGGGGTGCGGGCGGTGACGTAGTGCGCCACCCCGTAGGCGAGGGTCCTGCCCGTCGAGTCGAAGGACAGGGTCAGTGTGCAGTGGGTGGGCGGTGGGTCGTTCGGGGGGAGCTCGCACGGCAGCCGTCCGAGGTCGGCGAGGCGGCGGCCGGTGCGGGCGTCGAGGAGACGGAAGCGGAGGTGCCGGCGGTCGGGGTCCGGGCGGACCGTGGCGAGGGTGGTGCCGTCCGGGCTGAACCGTGCCGCGTAGGTCGGGGTGGTGTCCCAGTCGGAGGTCGTCGATCTGCCCAGGGTCACGGTGTGGACGGTGGGGCCCCAGACGCCCTCGGCGCCGCCGAGGTAGCGCAGGGTGCGGTCGTCGAGGCGGATCTCCTTGACGACCTCGCCGGAGAGCCGGTGCCGGAAGACCGGGAAGACGGGGGTGATCAGGCGCCAGACCAGGATCTCGTCGCCGTCCGAGGCGGCCACGAAGGTGCCGTCCGCACTGAACCGGGCCAGTTTCAGGTTGGTGTACTCCACGGCGGCGACCTGTCGGCCGGTGTCGATCCGCCAGGCGCGGAAGCCGGTGGCGTCGATGACCCCGAGCAGCGTGCCGTCGGGGCTGAAGGTGATCTGTTCCTGGAGGCAGGTGCCCACGGAGACCTCGGGCAGCCAGGGGGCGGTGATCTGGCGCTGCCCTGCCACGTCCCACAGCTGGAGGCGGCGGCCGGGCACGCAGAGGGCGAGGTACCGGTCGTCGGGGCTCACCGTCGCGTCGGGCATGCCCTCGCCGGTCAGCACCGTCGCACGGCGTTCGCGCTCCAGCTGCTTACGGACCGCCATGAGCCGGGCCCACGGGGTGCCGGCCTCGCTGAGGGATCCCGGGTTCTCGATCTCCAGCAGCCGCTTCCTGGGCCGTGCGTCCCAGAGCTGGATGCGTGTCCCGTCGTAGACGACGAGGGTGCGGCCGCTCGGGCTCATCTCCGCGCCGCCGTCGGCGTCGGTCAGGGGCGCTCCGGTGCGGCCGGTGGTGAGGTCGTGGACGGCGATGGCGGTGCCCTCGAAGACGGGGAGCCAGTCCGCGTCCGTGCGCGGGAAGCCCGCCTGCGGCAGGGTGGCGCCGAGGCCGGGGAGCCGGGCGGTGCGTCGCTCGGCGTCGACGTCCCAGCGGGTCACCCTGTCCGCGCCCAGGCTGAGCAGGGTGCGGCCGTCGGCGCTGAGCCGTCGCATGGTCTGCTTGCCGCGGTCCGGATCGGTGAAGACGTGCTGTTCGTGCTGGGCGGCGGCCGCGGACAGCGCCGACCTGGTCTCCGGCAGGTCGGCGACCCGCCAGGCGGCGAGGCTGAGCCGCATCGACGTGACCGGGTCGGACATCCGCAGGCTCTCCGCCACACCGGCGATCCGGCGGGCCTCGGCCTCGGTGTGGCGCTGTTCGCTGGACCGGTTCTGCTGCCAGGCCACGAGTCCCGCGACGAGGCTGAGCGCCACCAGGACGCAGAGCAGGGTGTAGCGGGTCCGGGTCCGGCGTCGCTCACGGTGCCGGGCGCCCGTGCTGCGGTCCAGGAACTCCCGCTCCAGCGGGGTGAGTTCGCGGGCGTTCCGCGCGAAGTGCTCCTCGGCGCCGGCCAGTCGTACACCCCGGTACAGGGAGTCCGGGTCGCGGTGGAGCAGTGCCCAGGTGTGGGCGGCCTCGGTGAGGTGGCGTTGGGCGCGCAGGCGTTCGCGGTCCTCGTCGATCCAGGTGCGCAGCCGGGGCCAGGCGGTGAGGAGTGCCTCGTGGGCCAGGTCGACGGTGCCGTGGTCGAGGGTGATGAGGCGAGCGCGGGCGAGGCGTTCGAGGACGAGGTCGGTGTCAGTCCCGGTGCCGGTGTCGGCGTCGGCGTCGGCGTCGTGGGTTTCGGCGCTCGACTCCCCTTCGCCGGCGGTGAGTTCGGCTCGGTCGGCGGGGCGCCGGGTGTCCGGGGTGCCCTGGCCCGGGGTGACCAGTCGGAGCAGGATGCGCCGGGCGGTGACGGCCTGCGCGGGGGTGAGTCCGGCGTAGAGCTCCTCCGCGGTGCGGGCGATGGCTCCGTGGATCCCGCCGGCCGCCTCGTAGGCCGCTTCGGTCAGGGTGCGGCCGCGGCGGCGGCGCCAGGTCTCCAGGAGGGCGTGGGACATCAGCGGGAGGGCGCCCGGTTCGTCGGCCACGTCGTCCAACAGCCGTGCGGTCAGCGTGCGTTCGACCACCAGACCGCCGAGGGCGGCGGGCCGGACGATGGTCTCGCGCAGTTCGTCGGGGCCCATGGGGGCGACGAGCAGCGTGGCGTCCTGGGCGGCTTCGGCCAGCCGCGGGTGGCGGGTGAGGTGGCCGTAGAAGTCGGCGCGTACGGCGATCACGACCCGGCGGCGGGAGCCGTCGAAGAGCAGGTCCAGGAAGCGGGCGCGTTCGTCCGGGTCCGTGCAGAGGGTGAAGAGTTCCTCGAACTGGTCGACCAGGACGAGGGGCGTGTCCGACGCCAGGGTGTCGGCGTGGGTGCGGGCGGGGTGCGGG
>NZ_JABERD010000281.1 GCF_013044505.1 Streptomyces sp. S3(2020)
CCACGGACCCGCCCACCACGACCGACCCGGGCCCCGCCCCCGTATCCCCCGGCGACGACTGCGCGGACCCCACGCCGGGCGGGTAACCCGAAGCCCTCACGGGCCACCCTCACCGCCCGGCAGGGCGGAGCTCTCTTCGCCCTGCGCCCCGGGCGTACGGTTCACCGGCGCTGCCACCTGACGCTGTCCGGCCGGCCCAGGTCCGGCAGGGCCGGACGGTCGGTCCCCGGGCCGGCCCTCCGGGCCACGCGGTACGACGTCGGCCTCAGCCGACCTCGTTCTCCGCCACCGCCTGGCCGTGGACGACCACGTCGCCGCTGTAGAACATGCCGGTGAACACCGGCGAGTACGTCAACTGCACCTCGACCTGCACCTGGTCGACGTCCGCCGCGACGCAGTGGGTGGCGGCGATGTCCGCGCCGGACATGTCCATCTCGCGGGCGAAGGCCTTCACGCGGGCGTCGCAGTTCTCGTAGTTGATCGGTGCCTCGCCGCCCTCGTTCTCGTAGAGCGCGTCGGTGTCGATGTCCTGGGCGGCGTAACGGGCCGCCTGTTCGGCGATGTCCGCCGCGCGTTCACGCTTGGAGATGGACAGGCCGCCGTCGACCACGAAGGCCGCGAGGGAGATGAAGACGAGGGCGAAGATGATGACCGCGCCGGCGCCGGAGCCCCGGTCGTCGAGGTGGGCGCGGCGGGAGTCCAGCCACGTGCGGACAGCGGCAGGAACGCTCAACTTCCTCATCCCGCCTTCCTCTTGAACGGGTCGAGCGGGGCCGTGAAGGAACCCGACATCGTGGTCTTGATGTCCAGGCCGACGATGGCCAGACCCTTCACCCGGCAGCTGACCTCGACCGTGAAGAGCTCGGCGTCCTCGAAGCCCGCGCTGGTCTTGTCCACCGTCACCGGGCCGACGCAGACGTCGGTCAGGTCGGCCTCGGCCGCCTTCCGCGCCTCCGCCATGGCGTTGCCGACGTCCCACTGGAGCGAGCCCGCGCGGGCCGCGTCGCGGGCGGCGCCGTCGATGGCGCCGCGCCCCTCCACCATCTGCCCGAAGGCGACCAGGACGAGGATGAAGAGGATCATCACGGGGGCGAGGATCACCACCTCGATGGCGGACAGGCCCCGGTCGTCCCGCAGACTCCGACGGAAAGAGGACATCTAGTTCCCGTCCTCCGTCACGAACCGCTCCACCGGCCCCACCGACTGCGCGTGCACCGTCAGGTCCAGCCCGGGGAACACCGACGGGACCCGTGCCGTGATCTCCACACCCACCGTGTTCTGCTCCGGCTGGACCATCGCCACGTCCGGCGACAGCACCAGGCTCGGGCCCAGCTGGCTGATGTAGTCGTCCACGACGTCCCGGGCCTTGCCCCGCCACGCGCCCGGCTCGTCGTGCGCCGTGGCACGCGCCTTGCGGGCGCCGGCCTGGGCGGCCGCCTGGGCCACGTGGTCGGCGAAGAAGTACAGCGCGAACTGCACGGTGGCGAAGATCATGAAGAACAGGACGGGGGTGAGCAGCACGAACTCGATCGCGGTCATGCCGGAGTCACCGCGTGCCGCGGCTTCCCGCCGACGGCGTACCCATGCCCGCATGTGCTGCACCAGACCCCCGTACTCTCCTCGATTCCGCTGCTTCAGCAGGTGCCGCTCTGGTTGGCGCCGTTGATGCAGTTCTCGACCTTCTCGGCGCCACCCTCCAGGGCACGGTTGATGATCGCGGCGACGACGCCGACGATCGCCACGACGACCGCGGAGATGATGACCCACTCGACGGCGGAGGCACCGCGGTCGAGTTCGCCGGAGCGGGCACGCTGCACGCGGCCCTGGAGGAAGGTGACGAGGAAGTCCACCGCCGGGATCCCCGTGCTGAAGTTCCGCTCGTTCATGGTCAGTTGTCCTTTCACAGGCTTTCGAGGGTTGGGGCGGTGTCAGACTTGGAAGACCCGCATGGCGGCCGGGTAGATCAGGAACACCAGGAAGCCGGCGCACAGCAGCAGCTGGGCGACGAGCATCGACTGTGACTTCTCGCCCGCGCTGCCCTCGATCTCGGCCATCTCGCGGTGCCGCATGGTCTCGGCGCGGGAGGCGAGCGACTCGCGGACCTTCGCGCCGTCGTCCGCCACCAGGGCGAGGGAGGCGGAGAGGTCCTTCAGCTCCTCCACGCCCAGTTCCTCGCCGAGCTGGCCCAGCGCCTGCCACTGGCTGATGCCGGTGATACGGGCGTCGGCCAGCGCGTTGCGGATGCGCTGGGTGGCCCAGCCGTCCGAGACCTCGGCCGCCGCCATCAGCGCCTCCGGCAGACCGCGGCCGCCGGCGAGGCTCATCGACACGAGGTCGAGGTAGGCGCCGATCACCCGCCGCAGGTCGCGCCGTTTGTCGGCGGCGTCGCGGCGTACCTCCAGGTCGGGGAGGAAGAAGAAGACGGCCGCGAACAGCAGCGCCAGCCAGACCGGGATGATCGGGCTGTCGGCGATGGCCAGCGTCCACACGATCGCGAACATGAGCGGGCCGAAGAACAGACCCGCGGTCGCCAGCAGCACCTTCGTCGCCAGGAACTTCTCCCAGCTGCGGTCCAGGACCGCGAGGTCCGCCCGCAGGGAGCGCTGCTCCCAGCCCTGCTGGAGGTAGAACTCGGCGACCCGCTGGCCGACTTCGGCCCGCACCGAGCCGAGCCGGCCCGAGTCGGAGGCGGCGCGCGCGGACTCGTACGCCGTGCCCCGGGCCCGCATCGCGTCGATCCGGGCGACCTGCGAGACCGCGCTGCGCTTCGACGGCATGAGGGCGCGGACCAGGACGTAGATGCCGAGGCCGATGATCGCGCCGACGGCGACCGGCATGGTGACATCACTCATCGGCGTACCCCCTCTTCCTGCGACGGCTGCGAAGACTGGCCCGGCTGCCCCTGCTGGGACGGCGTGCGGGGACGGACGAACTGGACCGACGACTCGTCCTTGATCAGGAAGCGTTCGGGGGTCTCGATCGTCGACAGCTTGCGCAGCCACCAGAAGCCGAGGGCGAACAGACCGCAGACGATGGCGAGGACGACCTGGCCGAGCGCGGTGCCGTACGGCTCCACGAACTCCCGGTTGAACACGGACAGTCCGAGGACGAAGGCGACCGACACCGCGACGACGATCTGCACCGAGCGCCGGGTGGAGGCCCGTTGGGCCATCACGCGCTGGCGCATGTCGACCTCTTCGCGCGCCGACTTGGCGAGCGCGCCGAGCACCTGGCGCAGACCGGGGCCGCGCAGCCGGGCGTTGAGGATGAGGGCCGCGACGATGATGTCGGCGGAGGCGTCGTCGATCTCGTCGGCGAGGTGCTGGAGCGCGTCGGGCAGCGGGGTGCGGGCCCGCAGCCGGTCGACGAGCGCGTCCAGGTGCGGTCGCAGCACGGGCGCCGAGGCGCGCGCGGACGCCGGGATGGCCTGTTCCAGGCCCACCGCGCCGGCGATGGTGTCGCGCAGCGACTCCGTCCAGCCGGCCAGCGCCTCCACGCGCTTCATCGCGGCGCGCTCCTCACCGGCACCGCCGAACAGCCGGTCCCAGAAGAAGACGAGCACACCGGCCGCGATACCGGCCACCGCCCACTGGGTGAGCAGCAGGACGACGATGCCGATGATGGCGGCCAGCGAGCCGCGCTGCCCGGCGAACCGGATCAGCTCGTTCGCCCGCTCGGCGGCCTTCTGCTTCTCGTGGTCCGGCTTGGCCGGAAGTCCTCGTACGGCGATGGCGAACAGCGCGATGCCGCCGCCGACGGCGACGCCGGACGCGATCGAGAACAGGACCTCGGTGGAGAACAGCCCGCCCATGGAACCGAGCGAGCCCAAGGCTGCGAGATTCATCATCACCCCCACGCTCCGGTGGGCCGGTAGCCCTGTGCCATCAGGTCGTCCACGCAGGCGATGGGCGCGTGCGGCACGATCCGGCCGTCGTGCGCCTCGGCGAACACCTCGCTGGACAGCACCCGGCCGTCCACACCGTTCACCTCGCGGACGGAGGTGACGGAACGCTGGAGGCGGCCGCCCGTCTGGAAGTTGTTGCGCCGCTGGATGAAGACGACGAAGTTCACGGCGCCCGCGATCAGCATCTGGCTGGCCTCGATGGGCAGCCGCTCGGAGGCCTGCAACGCGTACGTGGAAATACGGTTGAAGACCTCGCTGGAGCTGTTGGCGTGGATCGTGGACAGCGAGCCGTCGTTGCCCTGCGACATCGCGTTGAGCATCGTCACGATCTCGTCGCCGAGGACCTCGCCGACGATGACGCGGGAGGGGTTCATACGCAGGGAACGCCGGACGAGTTCCGCCATCGGGATCATGCCCTGGCCCTCGGAGTTGGGCAGGCGTTCCTCGAAGGCGACGACGTTGGGGTGGAGGTCGGCGAAGGTGTCGAGGCCGAGTTCCAGGGCACGTTCGACGGTGATCAGACGCTCGTGCGGCGGGATCTCGTTGGCGAGGGCCCTCAGCAGGGTGGTCTTGCCGGCGTTGGTCGCGCCCGCGATCATGATGTTCTTGCGGGCCCGGACCGCGCAGGCGAGGAAGTGCGCGACCTCGGGGCTGAGGGTTCCGTTCCCGACGAGGTCGGAGATGAAGACCTTGCCCATGCGGGCGCGACGGATGGAGAGCGCCGGGCGCCGGGTGACGTCCATGACCGCCGACAGACGCGAACCGTCCGGGAGCCGGAGGTCGAGCTGCGGATTGGCGGAGTCGAACGGGCGGGACGACAGACCCGAGTACGCGCCGAGCACCTGGATGAGCTCGATGAGCTCCTCGTCGGACTCGGCGACGGGGTCGCCCGTGACCTCGCGGCCGTCGGAGTAGCCGACGAAGACCTGGTCGTAGCCGTTGATGTCGATGTTCTCGACGTCCGGGTTGTCCAGGAGCGGCTGGAGCCGTCCGACGCCGAAGAGCGCGGCGTGCACCGCGGCGGCGTACTGCTCCTCGGTCTCCGCGTCGAGAGGGGTCCGCCCGGCGTTGATCTCGGTGCGGGCGTGGTCCTCCAGGATCTGGGCTATGACCGCGCGGGCGTAGTGCCGTTCGTCCTCGGGGGACATCGGGGTGACACCGGACACCTGGTCCTGGCGCCGCTGCTCGGCGATCCGGTCGCCGGCGTCCTGCCGGAACCGCTTGACCAGTTGATGGTCGACAGCGGTCATCGCCCGGCCCCCGCATGGCCGTTCATGTCACCATGCATCTGGCCGTGCTGGGCCTGGGTGGGTACGGACCAGGCGGCGCCGTACTGCTGGTAGAGGTCCGCGGTGACCTTGCGGGCCGTGCGGATGAGCAGCGACTTGTCGAGCCGCCCGCGCTTGCGGCCGGCCAACTGGTCGGCGCCGGTGGGGTCGTCGGCGATGGTGCCGACGACGCGGGCGCCGGTCTGGGCGTGCACGAGCATGTCGTTGACCTGGCCCGCGATCTTCGCCGCGTTGTTGGTGTCGGCGATGAGCACGACCCCGATCATCGGTGTGCCCAGGCTCGCCGCACCGCGCGCGCCGCCGTGCAGCTTGTTGCCGAGGGCGGCGGCGCGGTCGCGGACGCGGGCGATGGCCTCCGGCTCGGTACGGCTGATCAGCAGCACGAGGGAGGCGTGCGGGAACAGGTCGACGGCGGGGGTGTCCCCGGCGATCCGGCCGCAGTCGGCGATGACGTCGGCGGCGGCGTGCGGGGACTCGGCGAGCGCGGCGAAGGAGTGCCCGAGGGTCGGCCACAGTCCGGCGAGACCGGCGGCCTGCTCGGCGTTCCCGAGTCCGACGAGGACTTCGAGCCCGCCGCTCAACGGCTGCACGTGGTCCCAGAGTTGGTCGGGGACGAGACCACGCCGGGCGGTGGCGGCGATGGACAGCATGCCGGTGTTCGGGTTGAGCGGCCCGCCGTGCGCGGCGGCACTGCGGTAGACGAGGTCGCCGCCCGCCGGGTCGGTCTCGGCGAGCAGCACCCGCCGCGGCCAGACCGCCGCGAGGGCGACGGCCGCGGTGGTGACGCCGGGGGAACCCTTGTCGGCGGCGAGAGCGATGAGCGCCATGGGTCTGGGGCCGCCTTCTAGTTGCTGCTGTTGCTGCTGGGGACGAGGACGAGGACGACTTCGTTGTTGGCGGCGGCCTGGGCGAGGGCGGCGGCTTCGTCGTTGTCGACGGCGAGGGTGTACGACGAGTTCGTGCTGCCGACGATTTCGTCGCCGTTCGTCGCCGGCACGCTGGTCACGACCGCCTTGTCGACGAGCAGGGAGTTGTCGCTGCCGGACGTCGAGGCGGAGCTGTTGCCGGTGCCGGAGCCGCCTTCGGCGACGCGGTAGGCGGCGACGGTGTCGCCCAGCTTGATGCCGGACGGGAACTGGCCCGCCTTGAGGGAGAGCCCGACGAGCGTCTTGCCCTCGGAGGCGGTGACCTTGTCACCGAACATCTCCCCGACGGCGACGGCGCCCGCCGGGATGGTGTTGACGGCCTTGAGCTTCTTCAGGTCGTCCAGCAGTGACCACTTGACGTAGTGGATGTTGCTGTCCTCGGCGACCATGACGGAGGTCACGTCGCTGTCGGTGACCGACGCGCCCGCGGGGATCTCCTTCGTCACCTTCACGACCTCGATCCGGTCCCCCGCCTGGAGCACGAGCATCGTCGCCCCCAGCGCACCGACCAGGATCAGCAGTACCGCCAGCGCCGCCAGCGCCGGTTTGCGCTCGCGAGGCGGCGTGGGAAGGCGGTCGCCGACCGACGGCTGAGCAGGAGCGGCGGAACGACCCTGACCCGCCCCCGTACGCTCTTGGATCTTCACGCAACCGCTCCCCGTACAGCCAAGAAATTGCCTGCCAAATTCTCTGCAAATTAGAACACTTCACCCGCCGCTGCTCGATCTGCGCGGATAGCCATCGCTGGGGTGAGTGTCAAGCCATGGCACCGTATCAGCCGCACATAAGCCCCTCAAGGCACGTCCGGAGTCATGCGCCTCACCCTGCTCCTCGTTATTCATCTGCAACTTCTGGCGCATGTCGCCCAGTTGTGCGGGAGCCGGGAGAGGGCCGCGGGCTGTGCGGGAGCGAATCCCTCACCGACGTCCCATCCTGCACGCGACGGCGCTTTCGTCACGGTCCGCCCATGAGGCCTGCACGATTCGCTCACGTGGGCCGGAAACCGCCGTGCCATGATCTTTGCTCGATTCACGGACACGGGGCGGGATGACGTCGATGGCGAGCACGGAAGCGGTCCTTCTTCCGATCGGAGGAGCGGCGCTGGTGTCGGACCCCCGGGTGGCGGAGGCGGTGCGCGCGATCGGGGCGCGGACCGGCGTGGACTACACGGACGACCGGGCGGTGACGGCGTTGCTCGCGGAGCGGCGCCGGGCGGCGATGGCGGAGCAGCACAGGCCGCTGGCGTGGGCGGGCGGTGTGGCCCTGCTGGCGTGCGTGGTGTGGCCGTTCGTGGCGGTGGCGGTGCCCTCGCTCGGCCCGAAGGCGGCACTGGTCGCGGGTCCCCTCCTGGTCCTGGCCGTGGCGGCACTGGTCCGTGTCCGCTCGAACTGGAAGCGTGAGCTGCTGCACCCCGCCCTCGCCGGTTACCGCGAGGTCCTGGGCGTGGCCCGGGCGCACGGGATGCCGCTGGCTCATGTGCCGGCGTGGTTGGAGGGGAAGGCGGAGGGCGGGAGCGGGAAGGGGGCGACGCCGATCCCGTCGTACGCGGAGGCCGCCGCCCCGGAGAACACCACCGGAAGCGCGGTCCCTGTCCCTCCGAAGCCGGCCGCGGTCACCGAGTACGAACGCCTCGCGTCCACCGG
The DNA here is from genome assembly GCF_013044505.1 of Streptomyces sp. S3(2020). GTDB lineage: Bacteria > Actinomycetota > Actinomycetes > Streptomycetales > Streptomycetaceae > Streptomyces. The sequence goes on from NZ_JABERD010000281.1 coordinate 7,763, forward strand.
CGGCTGGCACGACGAGGCGGGCTGGCTGCTGCTCTTCGCGAGCGGCGGCGGTGCGGCCTGGGCCTGGTCGGAGACCGAGCCGATCGGTTACGCCGCCCTCGTACTGATCCCCGTGGCGATCGCCGTCTGGCTGGCGGGCAGCAGCCACGGCAGCGAGGAGACGCGGCTACGGGGCGAGGCGACGGAGTACGTCCGGACGGTCGCCGCGGCGCAGGCGGCCGGGGCGCGGGTGCCTGAACTGTCGCCGGTGCTGCGGAAGTTGCTGCACGACTGACTCGACAACCCGTTTCCCCTCCCCCGCCGACCGAGCACCCACCCTCAAGGAGCCCCCCACCATGAAGCGAGCCGCACTCGCCCTGCCCCTGCTGTCCGTACTGACCCTCACCACGCTGACGGCGTGCGGCGGAGCGGACGACGGTGGTTCGGACGCGAAGACGACCACCGAGCCGAAGGCGACGGCCTCGCAGGCGAAGCCCGCGGTGGACCCGGTGAGGGAGCTGACGAAGCTGTTCGTCACGAAGGCGGAGCTCCCCGACTACACCGTCGACGAACCCGCCAAGGGCGATGCCATGGCCGAGACCCAGGAGGACATGCGCGTCGACAAGGCGGCCTGCGCGCCGCTGGCGTACGCGACCAACTACCTTCCCCTCGGCGACCCGGAGGCCTCCGTCGTCCACGTCGCCACCGACGGAACCTTCGCGTACCACTACATCACCCTCGCCACCTACGCCGAGGGCAAGGCCGAAGCCGCGATGAAGGGCCTCGCCGAGGCGGTCTCCTCCTGTACGGCGGGCTACACCGCCACGTCCGACAAGGCCAGCACCCCCTACACCTCGGTGACGAAGGAGACGCCCTTCTCCGACGCGGCCGCCGACGAGTCGATCGCCACCGCCTCCACCGTCGCCTACAAGGGCACGCAGACCATGCGCACCCAGACCTTCCGCTTCGGCGACACGATCGTCAACTACTTCTCGATCGACAGCAACGGCTTCATGAAGGGCCGGTCCAGCTCGGCGAAGGTCCCCACGCCCCTGGTCAAGGCCCAGAACACCAAGCTCCACTGACCCCGGCTTCACCCCACCGGGTGATCCACCGGGATGTGCCGGACCACGGTGGACGCGTCCCCCTAACGTCCACCACATGGTCGGCTCATCCCACGAGGCGATCCATCGCATCTTCCAGGAGGACCCGGGCGTCTTCACCCGGACCTTCCGTCGTCTCGATCTCCCCTTCCCCGACCCCGTCGCCGTGTCCCTGATGCCCACGGACCTCACCGAGATCCAGCCCACGGAACGGCGCGTGGACACCCTCCTGAGGATCGACACCGCGTCGGGCGAGAGTCACCTCCTGATCGTCGAGGCGCAGGGGAAGAAGAACTCCCGAAAGCCCAGCAGCTGGGCCTACTACGTCGCGCACCTGCGCGAGAAGTACGGCATCCCGCCCGTCCTCCTCGTGACGTGCCAGGACAAGAGCACGGCCGATTGGGCGGAGGGACCCTTCACCATCGGCCCCGCGTACTGGCCCGCCCTCACCCTCCGCCCCCTCGTCCTCGGCCCCCACAACGTCCCCGTCATCACGGACCCGTCCGCCGCTGCCCGGGACATCCCGCTCGCGACACTCAGCGCCATCACCCACGCCAAGGACCCGAACGCCCCTGCCATACTGAAAAGCCCTGGCTGTCGCCCTGAAGACCATCGACGAGGAGACCGCCAGGATCTTCGCCGAGCTCACCGAACTCGGCCTCGGTAAAGCCCTGGCCGCCGAGACCTGGAGGCATCTGATGGCCGTCGACCTCTCCTTCTTCCGCTCCGAGACCTCCCAGCGTCTGCGGGCGGAGAGCCGTGCCGAGGACATCCTGCTCATCCTCACGGCACGTGGCCTGGACATCCCTGAGCCCGTGCACGAGCGGATCACCAGCTGCACGGACCTGGAAACCCTCCGCACCTGGCTCACCCGCGCGGTGACGGTCGGCGCCGCCGAGGACGTCTTCGTGGAAACCGGAGTCTGATAGCCACCCACTGATACCTGGGCGCACAACTACGCTGCACACGTGATCGAACACAGATCCTTCCCGCCCGCCCTGGCCGCCGTCTCCCGGACCGAGTTCGACTACGCCGACGGCGAGGGCATCGACTTCGAGCCGTACGACGCGTTCCTCGCGGCCGAGGACACCACGGAGTGGCTGCGCAGTTGGACCGGCAACAAGGAACTCGACGCGGAGGCCTATCTGCCCTTCGGGCAGGACGGCACCGGCGGCATGGCGGTCGTGTGGTGCGTACGCCCGGACCGCCCCCTCACCGACCAGCCGATCGTCTTCCTCGGCTCGGAGGGCGCGACCGGTGTGGTCGCGGGCTGCCTCGACGACTTCCTCTGGATCCTCGCGGACGGCATCGGCCCCATGGAGTCCGTCGAGTACGACGACCACACCTCCCGCCCGAACACACCGCTGACCGCCCTGGCCGAGGCCCACGCCACCACTCCGCGCCGCCCCGCGCGCACGATCATCGCCGAGGCCAGGGCGGAGTTCCCGAGTTTCAGCGAGGACATCGAGCACCTGTGCCTCTGACCCAGCGCCTGTCACCGGGGCGCCGAGACGGCTCCCGAGCCGACCGACAAGTTACGGAGTCCCGATGACCACCCCCTCCCCCCCCTCTCCATTCTCCACATCTCACCCCGCCCACCAAAAGGCAAATG
>NZ_JABERD010000282.1 GCF_013044505.1 Streptomyces sp. S3(2020)
CCCCGCCCCGGACCCGCCTTAGACCGTCACGCCCTTGGCGCGCAGGAAGGCGACGGGGTCGATCGCCGAACCGTAGTTGGCGGTCGTACGGATCTCGAAGTGCAGGTGCGGGCCGCTGGAGTTGCCCGTGTTGCCGGACAGGGCGATGCGCTGACCGGTCTTGACGACCTGGCCGACCTTCACGTCGATGCGCGAGAGGTGGGCGTACTGCGAGTAGGTCTTGTTGGCGTGCTTGATGACGATGGCATTGCCGTACGCCGATCCGTCACCGGCACCGTTGCCGCCGGCCTTGACGACGGTCCCGCCGTGGGTGGCGAAGACCTGGGTACCGCTGGCCACGGCGAAGTCCTGCCCGCTGTGGGTGGACTGCCACAGGGCACCGGACTGCGCGAAGCTCGCGCTGAGCTTGTACTTCTTCACCGGGTCGACCCAGGAGACTGTCTTGCCGGTCTCCGCGGCCGCCGCGACCCCGGTCCCCAGCACGGCCGAGGCCCCCAGACCGACGGCCACCACGGCGGCGCGGGTGCGGAGCAGGGACATACGGGAAGAACGGGGCGTAACGCGCTGGGACATCGGAACCTCATGGGGACGGGGACAGAAAAACCACCCGGCGCACAAGCCGCCGCCGGATGGGGCATCCCTTGGTAACCCCGAGGCCCCAGAAGCCCCAAACCGCCGTTCTACGACGGAAGCTAGTACTTCACCCCAAAACTTCCCACTCCTTGACAGAGCCCCTATCGGGAATGAATCCACCCAGGACGACAGAACTCGCTCAGGAGTTCCGGGGCGAAAGTCCTTTTTGCCCAATTCTGACTTTCCACTATTCGCCCTAGTAGCGGACAAATCGCCTGTGCGTCATGTCACCGGCCGCCGAGATCGTCGCGCCCCCGATCCCAAAACCATGTGATGCACACCTCTTGGCACTTACCCCCCAGTAACCTTACGGTTCCCCTCGCGCCACCCACGCAGACGAGCATGCACCCGACAACGGCAGCGTTACTGACGTGAGAGGACCCCCCACAGATGACGAACCGACGCCCCTTGGTGCGCCGCATGGCCGTCACCGCCGTCTCCACCGCGGCCCTCGTGTCGCTGGCGGCCCCGGCCCAGGCCGCGACCACCGAAGACGTCGACTACGCCACCTGGCAGCAGGACTGCCAGACGGTCATGGACCAGGCGCTGCCGTACCTGAAGCAGCGGATCGCCGCCGTCAAGCCGGGCGAGAAGCAGGCCATCGTCTTCGACATCGACAACACCACCCTGGAGACCGACTTCGGCTTCAGCTACCCCCAGCCGGCCAACGAGCCGGTCCTGGACGTGGCGGAGTACGCCCAGGACCACGGCGTATCCCTCTTCTTCGTGACGGCCCGCCCCGGGATCATCTACTCGGTCACCGACTACAACCTCAAGCACGTCGGCTACGACGTCTCCGGCCTCTACGTCCGCGGCTTCATCGACCTCTTCAAGGACGTCGCCGTCTACAAGACCGCCCAGCGCGTCGCCATCGAGAACAAGGGCTACACGATCATCGCGAACATCGGCAACAGCGCCACCGACCTCTCGGGCGGCCACGCCGAGAAGACGTACAAGCTCCCGGACTACGACGGCCAGCTGTCCTGACTCCTCCCACCCGACTCCGGGTAGCCTCACCCTCGTTCGCGCGATCACGGGGGTGAGGCGGATGGACCCGTCGGTACTGGGCAGCAAGCTGGCGTCGAGCCTGATGGCCTCCCTGGTACGGAAGCTCTTCAGGCCAAACGCCCCGGGGGCGGGCCTGGTCGACAAGCCGGTACGCCTGTCCGCCCTGGTCTCCTTCCGGGGCGAGAAGCGCGTCCTGGGCGAGAGGGAAGTCCGCGCCCTGGCCCGCCGTATCGTGGACTCGGCGATCGACTCCCCGGGCGAACCGCCCTTCCCCGCCGACGAGCACCCCGCGGTCGTCGAGGCCATGACCGCCCGCCTCCTCGCACTCGGCGACCTGGACATGGATGACATCCAGGCCGTACGCCTGGGCCACCGCGAACTGGCCAGGAAACTACGCGCCCAAGCCCCCGCCGCCACCACCCTCTCCCGCGACGCGGACTACTTCCTGGACTCCGCGACCGAGTGGGCCTGCCTCCAGATCCTGGAGTTCTTCACCCGCCGCTCGACGTTCGTGGCCCGCACGCTGGTCGAACAGAGCAGATATCAGGCCGAACTGATCGCGAAGATCGACGAGTTGCTGTCCCGGACCCCTCGCCCGGGTGCCGAGTACCGCCTCTTCGAACAGCGCTACCTCCGCCACATCGCCGACCGCCACAACCACATCACCATCTACGGCATCGACCTCCGCGACTCCCCGGACCGCTGGCCCCTGGAGGTGGCGTACCTGAGCCTGGAGGCGACGACGACAGAGGACCGGACCCTCCCCGAGGAACACCCCTCCGGCCCGGTGACCGTCCAACTCCCCGCCGAGGAAGCCCTCCTGGCCCACGACCGCGTCCTGCTCCGCGGCGACGCGGGTTCGGGCAAGACGACACTGGTCCAATGGCTGGCGGTGACGGCGGCACGGGAAGGAGTACGGATCCCGTACGTCCTCCCCCTGCGCACCCTGATCCGCGCGGGCGCTCTGCCCCCGGTAGAGAGCTTCTTGTCCGCCGTGAGCTGCCCCCTGACTCCCCCCGCCGGCTGGACCGAACACGTCCTGACGGCCGGCCGGGGCCTGATCCTCGTGGACGGCCTGGACGAGATCCCGGCCCCCGACCGCACCCACACCCGCGACTGGCTCCTCGCCCTGATCCACGCCTTCCCGGGCAACCGCTGGCTCCTCACCTCCCGCCCGACGGCGGTCCGCCCCGACTGGCTGTCACCGGAGGGCTTCCACGAACTTCTCCTGGCCCCGATGCGCCGCTCCGAGGTCGCCACCTTCGTCCACCGCTGGCACACGGCAGCCGAGGCCCCGGAGCACGAGGGCCCCCTGCTGGACTCCCTCCGCACCAAACGCGACCTGGCCCGCCTCGCCACGAACCCCCTGATGTGCGGCCTGATCTGCGCGCTGCACCGAGAACGGCGGGGCTATCTCCCGACGGGGCGCAAGGAGTTGTACGACGCGGCCTTGACGATGCTGCTGACCCGCCGGGACCTGGAACGGGGTATGTCGTCGACGGCCGAGTTGGGCGAGGAGGCGCAGTTGGAGGTGCTGCAACGCCTCGCCTACGCGCTGGTGTTGAGCGGCCGCACGGAGATGGACACCGAGACGGCGGAGGGCATCGTGGAACGCTGCCTGCCGTCGATCGCGGTCGCCGGGGATGCGCCGGGCGTACTCCGCTCCCTCCTCCTACGCAGCGGCCTGCTCCGCCAACCGGCGCACGGCGTCGTGGACTTCGTCCACCGGACGTTCCAGGACTACCTGGGGGCGCGGTACGCCGTGGAGGAGGGCCACCTGGACGTCCTGCTCAGCCACGCGGATGACACCCAGTGGGAGGACGTGATCCGCCTGGCGGTGGCCCATGCGAGGCCGAGGGAACGAGCTTCCTTGCTACGGCAGTTGCTGTCCAAAGACACCCCTCGGCTGACGCTGCTGGCGCTGGCATGCCTGGAGCACGCGACCGCTCTGGATCCGGCGGTGCGTTCGGCGGTCGAGTCGCGGACGACTGGGCTGATTCCGCCGCGTACGACAGAGGATGCGAAGGTTCTGGCGGAGGCGGGCCCTCTGGTGCTGGAGCTGCTGCCGGGGCCGGAGGGGCTGACGGACGAGGAGGCCCTCGGCGTCACAGTCACCGCGTCGCGGCTCGGCGGGGAGGAGCCAGAGGGGGCGCTGGCGATTCTGCGACGGTTCCGGGAGCATCCTGACATCAAGGTGCGGCGCCAACTCGTAGGGACATGGGCGCGGTTCCACACCGACGAGTATGCCAAGGAAGTTCTGGACCGGCTGGACCGCAGGAATCTCTTCATCACTTGCGAGTCGGCCGAACAACGCAAGGCTCTTGCTCGGATGCGTCCCTGGTTCGACGTGGTCTTTCAAGGAGCGCACGCAGTCGAGGACATCTTGGCTTGCCTTCATGCGCCGGAAGCCATGACGTTTCTGAGCTTCTGGGACAACCCTTTGCTCACCGATCTGAGTGCCCTGCTGCCCTTCAGCTCGCTCACGCGGATGGCCGTGCACGACTGCCCGACTCTGGTCGGCGTGGATCTGCTGTCCACCCTCGACCATCTCAATTTCAGCTTCATCGAGGACCTGACGGGACTGCGGTCATTGCGGTCCGTTCGTTCTCTCTCCGTCAACCAGGAACTACCCGGCGCCCACCTGGGAGACGCCCTGCCGCTCGACGCGCCGCTGGGGTCCCTCCTCCTGGGCCGGAACAGCACGGATACAACCGGCCTGCGCGGCCTCCAGCACTGGTCCGGTCTGCGCACCCTGAGCCTCGGTCTGTTGAGCACCGAACTGTCGGTCACTGACTGGAACGCGGTCACCGAGTTGCCCGAATTGGAACACCTCTCTCTGAACGCGGCGATCATCCGGGACTTCCCCCACTCCATCGAGGCCATGCCCGAACTCCCCGGCATCGGGTCTCTGCAAGTCCTCAACCTGCACGGCGCCGAGGACCTCTCCCCCTTGGTCCCACGCCTCCCCAACCTCCGCTCGGTATCACTTCATGGCCGCCCCGACGAACCCCTCTCCGCCACCCTCTACGCCGGCCTCTTCCCCAACGTGGAAATCAACGTCGAGGCACGCTGAACAAACGAAAGGGACCGGCGCCCAAAGGCACCGGCCCCTTCTCCGCGCAATCCCCGAAGGGCTACGCGTCCTTGCTCAGATTCGGCCCAGCCCCACCAGCCGCCTGCTCGATCGGCGGAACGTCCGGCAGTGCCGACTTCTCCTCGCCCCGGAAGGTGAAGGTCTGGGTCTCGCCCTCGCCCTCCGTGTCGACGACCACGATGTGACCGGGACGCAGCTCACCGAAGAGGATCTTCTCGGAGAGGGTGTCCTCGATCTCGCGCTGGATGGTGCGACGCAGCGGACGCGCACCCAGCACCGGGTCGTAACCCTTCTTGGACAGCAGCTCCTTGGCGGACTGGGAGAGCTCGATGCCCATGTCCCGGTCCTTGAGGCGCTCGTCGACCTTGCCGACCATCAGGTCGACGATCCGCAGGATGTCCTCCTGCGTCAGCTGCGGGAAGACGACCACGTCGTCGACGCGGTTGAGGAACTCGGGCCGGAAGTGCTGCTTGAGCTCGTCCGAGACCTTGTTCTTCATGCGCTCGTAGTTGGACTTCTTGTCACCGGAGGCCGCGAAGCCCAGGTTGAAGCCCTTGGAGATGTCCCGGGTGCCGAGGTTGGTCGTCATGATGATGACCGTGTTCTTGAAGTCCACGACCCGGCCCTGGGAGTCGGTCAGCCGACCGTCCTCCAGGATCTGGAGCAGCGAGTTGAAGATGTCCGGGTGGGCCTTCTCGACCTCGTCGAAGAGGACGACGGAGAACGGCTTGCGGCGGACCTTCTCCGTCAGCTGGCCGCCCTCTTCGTAGCCCACGTAGCCGGGGGGCGAACCGAAGAGACGCGAGACCGTGTGCTTCTCGCTGAACTCCGACATGTCGAGGGAGATCAGCGCGTCCTCGTCACCGAAGAGGAACTCGGCCAGAGCCTTGGAGAGTTCCGTCTTACCGACACCGGACGGGCCGGCGAAGATGAACGAACCACCGGGACGCTTGGGGTCCTTGAGGCCCGCACGCGTACGGCGGATCGCCTTCGACAGCGCCTTGACGGCGTCGACCTGGCCGATGACCCGCTTGTGGAGCTCGTCCTCCATGCGCAGCAGACGCGAGGACTCCTCCTCGGTCAGCTTGAAGACCGGGATGCCGGTGGCGGTCGCGAGGACCTCGGCGATCAGCTCGCCGTCGACCTCGGCGACGACGTCCATGTCGCCGGCCTTCCACTCCTTCTCGCGCTTGGCCTTCGCGGCGAGCAGCTGCTTCTCCTTGTCGCGGAGGGAAGCGGCCTTCTCGAAGTCCTGCGAGTCGATCGCGGACTCCTTGTCGCGGCGGACGCCGGCGATCTTCTCGTCGAACTCGCGGAGGTCCGGCGGCGCGGTCATCCGGCGGATGCGCATCCGGGAGCCGGCCTCGTCGATCAGGTCGATCGCCTTGTCCGGGAGGAAGCGGTCCGAGATGTACCGGTCGGCCAGGGTCGCGGCCTGGACGAGGGCCTCGTCCGTGATCGAGACGCGGTGGTGGGCCTCGTAGCGGTCACGCAGACCCTTGAGGATCTCGATCGTGTGGGGGAGGGAAGGCTCCGCCACCTGGATCGGCTGGAAGCGGCGCTCGAGGGCCGCGTCCTTCTCAAGGTGCTTGCGGTACTCGTCCAGAGTCGTCGCACCGATGGTCTGGAGCTCACCACGGGCCAGCATCGGCTTCAGGATGGAGGCCGCGTCGATGGCGCCCTCGGCGGCACCCGCACCGACCAGCGTGTGGAGCTCGTCGATGAACAGGATGATGTCGCCGCGGGTGCGGATCTCCTTGAGCACCTTCTTCAGGCGCTCCTCGAAGTCACCGCGGTAGCGGGAGCCGGCGACCAGGGCGCCGAGGTCGAGGGTGTAGAGGTGCTTGTCCTTGAGGGTCTCGGGCACCTCGCCCTTGACGATGGCCTGCGCGAGGCCCTCGACGACGGCGGTCTTGCCGACGCCGGGCTCACCGATCAGGACCGGGTTGTTCTTGGTGCGGCGGGACAGCACCTGCATGACCCGCTCGATCTCCTTCTCGCGCCCGATGACCGGGTCGAGCTTGGACTCACGAGCGGCCTGGGTGAGGTTCCGGCCGAACTGGTCGAGGACCAGGGACGTCGAGGGGGTGCCCTCGGCAGGCCCGCCGGCGGTGGCGGTCTCCTTGCCCTGGTAGCCGGAGAGCAGCTGGATGACCTGCTGCCGCACCCGGTTGAGATCGGCGCCCAGCTTGACGAGGACCTGGGCGGCGACGCCCTCGCCCTCGCGGATCAGGCCGAGCAGGATGTGCTCGGTGCCGATGTAGTTGTGGCCGAGCTGGAGGGCCTCGCGGAGCGACAGCTCCAGGACCTTCTTGGCACGGGGGGTGAAGGGGATGTGCCCGGACGGGGCCTGCTGGCCCTGACCGATGATCTCCTCCACCTGCTGGCGGACCGCCTCGAGCGAAATCCCGAGGCTCTCAAGGGCCTTGGCGGCGACACCCTCACCCTCATGGATCAGGCCCAGGAGGATGTGCTCGGTGCCGATGTAGTTGTGGTTGAGCATCCGGGCTTCTTCCTGAGCCAGGACGACAACCCGCCGCGCGCGGTCGGTGAACCTCTCGAACATCGTTAATCGCTCCTCAGAGCGGTCAGGCAGTGGGGGGAACTTCCCCTCCCTGTCCTTCCGCAGCTTAGTCCCGCAAGCGGGGACCGCTCATTCCAACTGCCGACACCGTCGATGGCCTCCTGACCCCGAACGCCGACATCTGCTCCAACCCGATGGTGCGAGACGATGTTCCCGCAGGCCAGACAGTTACCCCTACCTCCAGTACGCCGATGGCGAACGTGAGACGTCCTGTCCTGCGTGTCGCCCCCTCCCACTAGGGATGTCTTACCCGCTGGGACTGACACTCCATGCCGAGCGCACCGGTTCCCTCCGCTACGGGCGAACAACCTTGCGCCACGCCACACCCCCGAATGCCCTCTCTTTCGAGACTCTGCGCTATCACGGGAACACCCAGCGTAACTCGGGCGCCCTTCCGGAGGTTGCGCTTGGCATGGTTGGCACAGTCCCCCCGGTCACCACGGTCCCCTCTCCCCGTCGGCCGCTCGAGTCGAGCGATCAGGTCCGCCGGTGGTACGAGAACGAACTGGGCTGGCCGACGGTGCCCGGGTCCCCGGGTTCTCCGCCGCGACTTGTCGTGGGCCCGCGCTTCGACGTCCTGGACGTGCCGCTGGAGGCGGGCCGGGCCGGCCTGCGCCATCTGGCGCCGGGCTCCCCGGTGGCCGTGCGGGGCGACCGGATGCGGCTGCTGCTGGCCGCGGGCAGCGCGGACGAGGTGCCCGGAGTGCTGGACTGGCTGGAGTGGGGCGCGCTGCCGCTGGATCTGGCGGCGATCGGCGAGGGCGGGGCGATGGACGCACCGCTGCCCCCTGGACCGGGGGCGCCCGCCGAGGTCGTACGGCTTCTTCCCGAGCAGGGGTCCGCCGCGGTCGTACGACGTCCTCTCGCGCCCGGGTCCGGTGCCGCGCGGTGTCTTCCCGAGCCGGGCCCTACCGGGCCACGACCGCTTCCCGCGGGCCGCTCCGGTGCCTTGCAGGGGGCCGCCGTGTGGCTGCGGCCCCCCGTGCCGGGGTGCGAGGTCGAGACCTCGCTGCCGACGCTGTCGGCCTTGGGGGGCGGTGGGGGCGCCCCCGATCTCGTAAGGCTGCTGGCCACGCTGGCGACGTGGTGCCACCGTCTGCGGCTGCGCGCGTACGCTCAGCCGCCCGCCTCTTCATAAGAGTCGCGCTCAGGCGTTGGCCTTTTCGTAGGCCTCACGGATGGACGCGGGAACACGGCCGCGGTCATTGACCTCAAGACCGTTCTCCTTCGCCCACGCACGGATCTGCGCGGTGTCCTGGCTGCCGCCGGAAGTGGCGCGCGCCTTTCCGCGACCGCCCGCGGCGCGGCCTCCGGTACGACGACCGCCCTTCACGTAAGGGTCGAGAAGGCCACGGAGCTTGTCCGCATTGGCAGTCGTGAGATCGATCTCGTACGTCTTGCCGTCCAGCGCGAACGTCACGGTCTCGTCCGCCTCGCCGCCGTCGAGGTCGTCGACAAGAAGGACCTGAACCTTCTGTGCCACCGGATTTCCTTTCATCGATAACTTGAGGGACTGGGGTCTGCGGCGTCCGCCGTTTCGCCGCCCCCTGTTATATGCAGTACTGCAGTACGTCGGAAAGCAAACCGCTTTTGATGGAAAAACACAAACCCCTGGGAGAGACAGACTGGCCACTCCTGGTCCGGAAACATGCGCGTTTCGGACATAGGGAACCTGGGCAGGGCCGTCCCGTGGAATAGGGCGTGACGATCACAGATGCAGAAGCATCCGGCTGTTGCCCAAGGTGTTCGGTTTCACTCGTTCGAGACCGAGGAACTCCGCGACGCCCTCGTCATAGGAACGCAGCAGCTCCGTGTAGACATCGGTGTCGACGGGAGTCTCGCCGATCTCGACGAAGCCGTGCTTGCCGAAGAAGTCCACTTCGAAGGTCAGACAGAAAACCCGGCGAACACCGAGCCAGCGCGCGGTGTGCAGCAACTTCTCCAGCAACTGATGGCCGACACCGGCGCCCTTCAGCCCGAGCTTCACGGCGAGAGTGCGCACTTCGGCGAGGTCTTCCCACATGACGTGCAGTGCGCCGCAGCCGACCACCTCGCCGTTGTCATCGCGTTCGGCGACCCAGAACTCCTGGATGTCCTCGTAAAGCGTCACGGTGGCTTTGTCGAGCAGGATGCGGGCGCGGACGTACTCGTCGAGGAGACCGCGTACGGCCGGGACATCGCTGGTGCGGGCCCGCCGGACCGTGATGGCTTTTGCGCTGACTTCGGGACTGCCCGCGGACGAGCTCTCTGCTGACATGTGCGGACGCTATCGCCCGTCGCCCTCCGGCGCCGCGCCGGGGTTCTCGCCGCCGGTTTCGACAGCGGTATCCCGTGGGGCTTCGACGGTTTCCGGTCCTTGGACGATGCGTACGGCGTCCCGCAGCGAGTGCCGCTGTTCCTCGCTCATCATGCCGAAGAACGCGACGAGAGCGGCGGCGGGGTTGTCACTCTGCGACCAGGCGTCGTTCATCAGCGCCGCGGCGTAGGCGGCCCGGGTGGAGACGGCTTCATATCGATAGGCCCGTCCTTCGGCCTCCCGGCGCACCCAGCCCTTCTGATGGAGATTGTCCAAAACGGTCATCACCGTGGTGTAGGCGATGGACCGTTCCTGTTGAAGGTCTTCCAGGACTTCTCGAACGGTCACCGGGCGGTTCCACTTCCACACCCGCGTCATGACCGCGTCTTCGAGTTCTCCCAATGGGCGAGGCACAGCTCAGCACAATAGTGGGAGAACGGGAACAAAAAGGGCGTACGACTCGGAAAACAATTGCGAGTCGTACGCCGGTGAGGGTCTGGTGGGCCCGAACGCTCAGGCGTCGCTGTGCGCGGAGGACTGCTTGGTGCCCTCCACGCGCGCGAGGGCGGCGTCGACGGCCGCGTCCTCCTTGGCCTTGTTGGCCCCGCCCTGGGTCTTGACGATCACCCTGATCACGCCGATGAAGAGCACGGCCATGACGACCGGGGGCACGAGCGCGGAGACGTAGTCCATGCGTCCAGGGTAGCCACGGGCCGGACGCGGGCGGGGCCGGGGGTGCGTGCGGGCCCGGGGACAGCCCGCGCG
>NZ_JABERD010000283.1 GCF_013044505.1 Streptomyces sp. S3(2020)
CACAAGGAGTGTCCGGCGGCCCTTTTCGACCCGGCCGGGCAGTTGCTCAACGGCGACGAGGCGATAGGGGAGCTGGTCAACCAGGGGCCGAACCCCTTCGAGGGGTACTGGCGGAATCCGGAGGCGGAGGGGGAGCGGCGGCGCGAGGGCTGGTACTGGACGGGGGACCTGTTCTGCCGGGACGGGGACGGGTTCCTCTACTTCGCGGGCCGCACCGACGACCGGCTGCGCGTCGACAGCGAGAACCTGGCCGCCGCGATGATCGAGAACATCCTCGCGCGCTACGAGGGTGCCGGCGCCGTCGCCGTGTACGCGGTGCCGGATCCGGTGACCGGGGACCAGGTCATGGCGGCGGTCGCCGGGAGCTTCGACCCGCTGGGGTTCGCCGCATTTCTGGCCGCGCAGCCCGATCTCGGCACGAAGATGGCACCCCGGTTCGTCCGGGTCGTGGAACGGATGCCGGTCACGGCGACGAACAAGATCCACCGCGCACTGCTGAGAAAAGAGGGCTTCCACTGCCCGGACCCGGTCTGGTGGCGCCCACCCGGCGAACGGACATACCGCCCCCTGACCCCCAAAGACATCGAAGGACCCCTCGCTCCCACGAGTGGCCTTTCTGAGGCGCGCGGGGGATTCGACCCCCGGCTTCGCTGATGCTGTGCCTTCATGCCGAAGGGCCCCTCGCTCCCACGAGAGGCCCCTCTGAAGTGCGCCGCCAGGGACTCGAACCCCGGACCCGCTGATTAAGAGTCAGCTGCTCTAACCAACTGAGCTAGCGGCGCATAACTCTCGCCAGCTGCATTTTCTCCTGCTTCGCGGCTGGCGACGAAGAAAATACTACCCGGTCCTGAGGCGTGCTTCTGACCACCGGCGGGTGGGGTTCAGATGGCGAGGCTCAGCAGGACCGGCGCCGCGTTCCTGTTCAGCGCGTCCGCCGCCTGCCGGAGCCGGTGGGCGTGCTCGACCGGGAGGGAGAGGGCGAGGCAGCCCACCGAGGAACCCGCGGTGATCGGGACGGCCGCGCAGACCGTGCCCACCGCGTACTCCTGGAGGTCGAGGTGGGGCACCGTCGGCGGCTGGGACTCCAGACGGGACAGCAGGAGCTTGTCGCTGGTGATGGTCCGCGAGGTGAGGCGGGCCATCTTGTGCCGGGAGAGGTGGTCGCGGCGGCTGTTGTTGTCGAGCTGGCCCAGCAGGCTCTTGCCGAGCGCGGTCGCGTGGGCGGAGTAGCGGAAGTCGACCCACTCGTTGACCACCGGGGTCGTGGGCCCGTCCGCGTACTGCGCGATGGTGACCTCGCCGTCCACGTACCGGCTGAGATAGACGGCCGCCCCGACCGAGTCGCGCAGCCGGTCCAGCGTGCGCTGGAGTGTCTCGCGCAGGGCCTGCTCACGGTCATGGGCGGAGCCGAGGCGGGTCAGCGCGTCCCCCGTGACGTACGCGCCGTCGGCGACCTGCTCGACGTAGCCCTCACGGCGCAGCATCCTCAGGAGCGTGGTCAGTCGCTCCGGGTCGATGTTGGTCTGCCGGACGAGCTCGGTGTCGGTGATTCCGGTGGTCTGCCGCGCCACGGTCTCCAGGACGCGTAGCGCGTCCTGAGCCGAGTGGTACGGCGCGGTCGGCTCGTGCTTCAGCGCCACGGTGTTCCCCCTGCGCTCAGTCGCTCTACAACTGGGGCCGTAATCCGGACAGCGAATCCTCTCTACGATAACGGGCAAGAGGCTTGAAGTGAGGGCCTGTTGACGAGATTCCATCCCTCTCAGCAGGGACGCTGACCTCCTGGCATATGCCAAAGTCATGCCCCATCGACGGGACCTCGCAAATCGGGCCCTTCACCTCTTGTAGTCAGAGCACCGCACTGAGAAATTCCCGCGTCCGGTCCTTCGCCGGCTCGCTGAAGATCTGCTCCGGCGGACCGGACTCGATGATCCGCCCGGAGTCGAACATCAGGACCTGGTCCGAGATGTCCCGGGCGAAGTTCATCTCGTGGGTCACACAGAGCATCGTGATGTCGGTGGTGCGGGCGATGTCCCGGAGCACGTCCAGGACGCCCGCGACCAGCTCCGGGTCCAGCGCGGAGGTCACCTCGTCCAGCAGCAGCACCTTCGGCCGCATCGCCAGCGCCCGCGCGATCGCCACCCGCTGCTGCTGGCCGCCGGAGAGCTGGGAGGGACGGGCGTCGCACTTGTCGGCCAGGCCCACCAGGTCGAGCAGTTCGCGGGCGCGCGCCTCCGCCTCGTCCCTGGACATGCCGAGCACGGTGACGGGGGCCTCGGTGATGTTCCTGAGCGCCGACATGTTCGGGAACAGGTTGAACTGCTGGAACACCATCCCGATCTGCTTGCGGATCTCGCGGACCTGCTTCTCCGGCGCCGGGAACAGCTGCTGCCCCTCGACCGTGATGATCCCCTCGTCGGGCTCGGTCAGCGTCATCAGCAGCCGCAGGATCGTGGTCTTGCCCGACCCGGAAGGACCGATGAGGGTGACGTGCTTGCCGGCCTGGACGGAGAAGTCGAGGCGGTCGAGGACCGTGTTGGTCCCGAACCGCTTGGTCACGTTCTCCAGGCGGATCAGCTCGCCGGGACTCTGCCGGTCGACGGGGTTGTTCTCGGGCTGAATGTCAGTGGACAAGACGACGCTCCAGGGCTCGCACGAGAAGGGAGGCCAGATAGGCGATGAGGATGAAGGCCACACCGATCACGGTCAGGGGCTCGGTGAACTGGAAGTGCTCCTGGGAGAAGAGCCGCGCCTGACCGAGCATGTCGAGGACGGTGATCGCCATCAGCAGCGGTGTGTCCTTGAGCATCGCGATGACGTAGTTGCCGAGCGCGGGCACGACCCGGCGGATCGCCTGCGGCAGGATCACCACCCGCCATGTCCTGGCCACCGGCAGGTTCAGCGCCGTCGCCGCCTCCCACTGGCCGACGGGCACCGCCTCGATGCCGGCCCGGTAGACCTGCATCGTGTACGTCGAGTAGTGCAGACCG
The DNA here is from genome assembly GCF_013044505.1 of Streptomyces sp. S3(2020). Taxonomy (GTDB): domain Bacteria; phylum Actinomycetota; class Actinomycetes; order Streptomycetales; family Streptomycetaceae; genus Streptomyces. The sequence continues at coordinate 2,988 of NZ_JABERD010000283.1, forward strand.
ATCGCGAAGACACCGGTCGTCAGCGCCGAGAACGTCAGCCCCCACTCGGGCAGTACATAGAAGAGGAAGAACAGCTGCACCAGCAGCGGTGTGTTCCGCACGAACTCGGTGACCGCGCCCACCGGCCAGGTCACCCACCGGGTCGGCGCCCGCATCAGCAGCGCCCACACCAGGCCCAGTACGAAGGAGATCACCGAGCCCAGCGCCAGCGCCTGGAGGGTGACCAGCAGCCCGTCCCAGAACTGCGGCATGAAGTCGCCGACCGCTTCCCAGTCCCACTTCACGCGACACCACTTCCCTCGGGCACCCGCACGGCCGCCGTCCGCCGCGGCGCCTTGCCCACCCCCGACTTCAGCCTCTTCTCCAGGCCGCGCATCAGACGGGTGAGAGCGAAGGCGATCACGAAGTAGACGACCAGCAGATACGTGTAGATCTCCTGGCTCTCCTGGAGCGCGAGGCGCACCAGGTTGCCGCTGAACGCCAGATCGCCCATGCCGATGACCGACACCAGCGCGGTGCCCTTGAGCAGCTCGACCAGCAGGTTGGAGAACGGCGGGATCATCTCCGGCACCGCCTGCGGCAGCAGGATCAGCCTGAGGCGCTGCCAGGGCGTGAAGCTGAGCGCGATCCCGCCCTCCTTCTGCGCCGGGTCGACCGCGTTCAGGGCGCCGCGCACGATCTCCGAGCCGTACGCGCCGTACGTCAGCCCGAGCGCGAGCGTCCCCGCCCACATCGGCACCAGCTGCCAGCCGAAGGCGAGAGGCAGCACGAAGTACACCCAGAAGATCATGATCAGCGCCGAGGTCCCGCGGAACACCTCGGTGTAGAAGCCCGCGAGGAAGCGCACGATCCACCGCCGATGGGTGCGCGCGACACCGACGACGAACGACACGGCGGCCGCCAACAGCGCGCTGAAGAACAGCAGTTGGACGGTCGTCCACACGCCCTTGAGCACGAGTTCCCAGAGTCCGGTGGTCATCCGCCCGCACCTCCGCCGCACAGTTCCTTCGCGGTGAGGTTGGTCATCTCGGCCTGCGTGAACCCGAAGGGCCGCAGGATCCGGAACAGCTCCCCGCTCTTCTTCAGCTTGCGCAGCTCCACGTTGAAGGCGTCCCGCAGCTTCGTCTCGGTCGGCCGGAACGCGAACGCGCCCCCGTCGACATGCGGCTTGCCGTCCACGAGGGGTGCGAAGGCTTTGGTGGCCTCGGTCCTGGCCGACTTCTTGACGACCTCGCGGGTGGTGAGCGCCGTACCGGCGAAGACATCGGCCCGCCCTGCCTCGACGGCGTTCAGCCCGGCGACCTGGTCCGGGACGATCAGGATGTCGCTCTCCTCGTACCCCGCGTCGACGGCGTACTGGATCTCGGCGTATCCGGTCCCGGTGGCGAACCTGGCCTTCTTCTCGACGACGTCCTGGTAGTCGTGCAGCCCCTTCGGATTGCCCTTGCGCACGATGAACGAATCGAGCATCTGATAGTCCGGGTCGGCGAAGATGACCTGCTCACAGCGCTCGGCATTCACATACATCCCGGCGGCGACGACATCGAACTGCTGTGAGTTCAGCCCCGGAATGAGCGAGCCGAACTCGGTGGGCACGGGCTGTACCCGGTCCACGCCCAGCCGCTTGAAGACGGCCCTCGCGAGTTCGGGCGCCTCACCGGTCAGCTCGCCGTCCTTGTCGATGTAGCCGAAGGGGATCTCGCCGGCTATTCCCAGCCGTACGACACCTGCCGCCCTGAGGCGTTCGAGCAGATCACCGCCGTCCTCCGTCGAAGCCGTGGCCACCCGCGAGCAGCCCGCCGCCCCCAGCGTGCCGAGCGCCGCCACCCCCGCGAGCAGCGATCGGCGTGTGGTGCGAGGTGTGTCTCTGTCGTTCCGAATCGGTGGAGCCATGGCGGCGCGGCTACCCGGGAGCATGCGATGTATGCACTATGGAACGCATGGCTGACCGCTACGTCGAAGTCTCGCTGGTCAAGCGGGGAATCACCTGTACGGCAAAGCTGCTGACCGACCGCGCGCCCGTGACCTGCGCGGCCGTCTGGGATTCCCTGCCGCTCACCGGCGACGTCTACCACGCGAAATACGCCCGCAACGAGATCTACGCCCTGTTCCCACCGTTCGCACCAGCAGAGCCACCCCTGGAGAATCCGACCGTCACCCCCATCCCCGGCGACCTCTGCTACTTCTCCTTCGCCGGCACCGAACTCGGCACCACGTCCTACGGCTACGACCGCGAGGTCCGCGCGGGCACGACGGTGGTCGACCTGGCGCTCTTCTACGAGCGCAACAACCTCCTCCTCAACGGCGACGTGGGCTGGGTGCCCGGCATCGTCTGGGGACAGGTGGTGGAAGGGCTGACGGAGATGGCCGAGGGGTGCAACGACCTCTGGCGGTCCGGGGCGTCGGGGGAGACGCTCAGTTTCCGCAGGGTGTGACCTTCTCCAGCGCGCGAGCCGCCCGCAGCACCAGATCGTCCCGGTGCCGGGCGGCCACGATCTGGAGTCCCACCGGCAGCCCGTCGCCGTCCACCCCCACCGGGACGGACGCGGCCGGCTGCTGGGTCATGTTGAAGGGGTACGTGAACGGCGTCCACCCCGTCCACCGCCGGTGCCCCGAGCCCTTCGGCACCTCCGCGCCCGCCTCGAAGGCGGTGACCGGCAGCGTGGGCGTCACCAGCAGGTCGTACGACTCGTGGAAGCGGCCCATCCGGCGGCCGAGGTCCATGCGGACGTCGACGGCGGCGAGATAGTCCAGCGCGCTGTACCGCGCCCCGAGCCCGCAGATCTCCCGCAGCCCCGGATCGAGCGACTCCCGCTGATGCGGCCCGAGACGCTGCGCCACCCGAGCCGCCCCGCTGAACCACAGGGTGTGGAAGGCGTCCACCGGGTCGGTGAGGTCGGGGTCGGGCTCCTCGACGTACGCGCCGAGCCGGGCCAGCCGTTCCACCGCCCGCCGCACCGCCGCCGCGACCCCCGGCTGCACCCGCACCTGACCGCCGAGGGAAGGCGAGTACGCGATCCGCAGCCCCCGCACGCCCCCCTCGACAACTCCCCGGAAGGACACGGCACTTGCCCCCAGCCCCGACCAGTCCCGCGCGTCCGGCACCCCGATGACGTCCAGCATCAGCGCCGCATCGGCCACGTCCCTGGTCATCGGCCCCACATGCGACAACGTGCCGAACGCACTCGCCGGATACAACGGCACCCGCCCGTACGTCGGTTTCAGCGCGAAGATCCCGCAGAAGGCCGCCGGGATGCGCACACTGCCGCCCCCGTCCGTGCCCAGCGCCAGCGGCCCCGCGCCGAGCGCCACGGCCGCCGCCGCGCCGCCGCTGGAACCGCCCGCGGTGCGCGAAGGGTCGTGCGGGTTGCGGGTGACCCCGGACAGCGGCGAGTCCGTGACGCCCTTCCAGCCGAACTCCGGTGTCGTCGTCTTGCCCAGGAACACCGCGCCGTGCTCGCGCAGCCGAGCGACGGAAGGGGCGTCCTCGTCCCAACGGCCCTTCTCCGAAAGGGTTCTGGAGCCCCTCAGGGTCGGCGCCCCGCGCATCAGCAGGATGTCCTTCACCGTCACCGGAACGCCGTCCACGAGACCGGCCGGTTCACCGCGCCGCCAACGGTCGGTGGAGGCCCGCGCCCGCTCCAGCGCCTCTTCCCCCGTCAGCCGTACGAACGCGTTCACCTCCGGCTGGATCCGCTCGGCCCGTTCCAGGGCCGCCCGGGTCGCCTCGACGGGGCTGAACTCGCCCTCGCGGTAACCGTCGACGAGCTGCGCTGCGGTCAGTTCGGTGAGCTCCGTCATCCGCCCCTCCGGCTTGTTCAGAGACCTTCAGTGCCCTGGTACGTACCCGCGCTTCTTGTCGACCACGTTCAGCAGTGGCTTGCCCGCCGCCCAGCGGTCGTACAACTCCAGGAACTGCGAGCCGAGTTCGTCCCGCCAGCCCACCGTGTCGCCGCTCATGTGCGGGGACACGATCAGATCGGGGACCTGCCACAACGGGCTCTCGGGGCCGAGGGGTTCGTGCTCGAAGACATCCAGGGCCGCACCCGCGATCCACCGCTTGCGCAGCGCGTCCACGAGGTCCTCCTCGACGACGAGCCGGCCACGCCCGACGTTCACGAACCGCGCCGACGGCTGCATCACCCCGAACCGCCGGGAGTCGAACATCCCGTACGTCTGCTCGGTCAGCGGCGCCGCCGCGATCACCCAGTCGGCGCGGGCGATCAGCCGGTCGAGGTCGCCCGGGCCATGGATGCCGGTGCGCGGGGTGCGCCCGACGACGGCCGTGGTGATCTCAAGTGCCTTCAGGGTGCGGGCGATCGTCCGCCCGACGGGCCCCGAGCCGACGATCACGGCCCGCGTCCCGGCCACCCGCCGCGACTCCCGGTGCCGCCACACACCCGCCCGCTGGAGGTCCAGCGTCCGGGGCAGGTCCTTCGCCATCGCGAGGACCAGCGCGGCGACGTACTCCGCGATGGGCTGGTCGAAGACGCCGCGCGCATTGGTCACCACCGTGTCGGACGCGACGAGTTCGGGGCACATCAGATGGTCCACACCCGCGCTCGCCGTGTGCACCCAGCGCGGCCGCGGCCCCTCGCCCGGCCAGGCCGCGCGCACCGCGTGCGAGGTGAAGTCCCAGACCAGCAGGACATCGGCGGACGGCAGCCGCTCGGCCAGCGTCGAGGCGTCCGTGTGCTCGACGCGGACGCGGCCGGTGAGACTGCCGAGGCGGGGGAGGGGATCGGCGTCCAGGACGAGAAGGGTGGGGGCGGTCATCCGAAGCCGTTCCTCCACAGGCGTCTGACATGGGCGGATTGACCACGCTCGCACCCGAACCTACCTTCGTCAACACGGGCGTGCGCACGGTCCGTTGTCCCCCTGTCTCTCCCCGTGAGGCCGGTGTCTGCCATGGACGTCTCCTTTCTGGGCGGACCGCGCCCCCAGCGCGGTGTCGGTGTCGTCGCCCCCTTCGACTTCGCGCTGGACCGCGAGTTGTGGCGCTGGGTCCCGGACGAGATCTCGCTCCACCTCACCAGGACCCCGTACGTCCCCGTCGAGGTCAGCCTCGACCTGGCCCGTCTCGTCAGCGAGCACGAGACGCTCCACGACGCGGTGCGCACCCTGAACGCCGTCGCCCCCGAGGTCGTCGCCTACGCCTGCACCTCCGGCAGCTTCGTCGGCGGGGTCGTGGGGGAGCGGGCGATGTGCGAGGCGATGACGAGGGCGGGCGCGGTCCCGGCGGTCACGACGTCCGGCGCCCTGCTGGAGGCCCTGACCGACCTCGACGCACGCCGGGTGGCCCTGGTCACGCCGTACACGGTGTCGGTCACCCGTGCCCTGGAGGAGTACGTCGCGGAGGCGGGCGTCACGGTCAGCGGCTGTGCCTTCATGGGCCTGACCAGGCACATCTGGAAGGTCCCGTACCGGGAGGTCGTCGCCATGGCCCACAAGGCGGTCCGCGGTCACGCCGACGCGCTGTTCATCAGCTGCACCAACCTCCCGACGTACGACGTCATCCCGCAACTGGAGGCGGAACTGCGCATCCCGGTGCTCTCGGCCAACCAGGTGACGATGTGGGCGGCGCTGCGTCGGCTGGGTACCCGGGCGGTAGGGCCGTATCAGGCGCTGGTCGATCCGGCGGCGCGGTGCGGCCCTGTGTTCCCGCAGGCGCAGCAGCCGGAAGAAGAGCAGCAGGAAGGCCGGTCATGACCGCACTCGGATTTCTCTACCCGGGCCACTCCGCCGAGGACGACTATCCGCGCATCGAGCAGCTGCTGGGCAGCGACATCCGCCTCGACGTGGTCCACACCGACATCGGCGAGGACGCCCACCGCGAGGACGCCCTGCTGAAGATGGGCTCGCCCGAACGGCTGGCCGCGGGTGTCGAGGAGCTGCGCATGGCGGGCGCCGACTCCGTGGTCTGGGCCTGCACCAGCGGCAGTTTCGTCTACGGCTGGGAGGGCGCCCTTGAGCAGGTGCGCGGCCTCGCCCGCACGGCCGGTCTGCCGGCCTCCTCGACGTCCTTCGCCTTCGTGCACGCGGCGCGCGAGCTCGGGGCGCGGCGCGTCGCGGTCGGGGCGACCTACCCGGACGACGTGGCGGCGTTGTTCGCGGAGTTCCTGCGAGCGGGAGGCCTGGAGGTCACCGGGGTGCGGGGCGCCGGGATCATCACGGCGGCGGAGGTCGGCACCTGGGGCGAGAAGGAGCTCTTCGCCCTGGCGAGGTCGGCGGACACCTCCGATGCGGACGCGATCCTGTTGCCGGACACGGCCCTGCACACGGCCGCGCACCTCCCGTCCCTGGAGAGCGACCTCACCAAACCGGTCCTCACGGCGAACCAAGTCACGGTATGGGAAGCCCTCCGCCTGGCGGACCGCAGGGTGAACGCACCGAGGCTGGGCGCCCTGTTCACCAAGGAACCGATCGTCCAGGTGTAGAAGCTTCTTTCGCCCCCGCTTCGGCCCTGAAGGGGCCTCGTCCTCAAACGCCGGACGGGCTGAAAAACTCAGCCCCTCCGGCGTTTGAGGAGCGGGGTCTGGGGCGGAGCCCCAGAAGGATGGGACGGGTAGGGGCGGCGGGGGCGAAGGAATAAACCGGAGCCCCCCTCCTGTTATGGCCGAACGGACACCGCACGGCGAAACGCAGGAGGAACACGTGGCGGCAGACGAAATCCGAGGCACCGCACAAGGCACCGCCCCGGTCCCCCTCTCCGTACTGGACCTGGTCACGGTAGGCGCCGGCCGCACCGCCACGGACGCCCTGCGCACCAGCGTCGACCTCGCCAAACTGACGGAGTCCCGCGGCTTCCACCGCTACTGGGTGGCCGAGCACCACTCCATGCCGGGAGTGGCTTCCTCCTCCCCCGCCGTGATCCTCGCCCACCTCGCCGCCCACACCACCCGCATCCGCCTCGGCTCGGGCGGCGTCATGCTCCCCAACCACGCCCCGCTGGTGATCGCGGAACAGTTCGGCACCCTGGAGGCGATGGCCCCCGGCCGCATCGACCTCGGCCTCGGCCGCGCCCCCGGCACGGACGGCGCCACCGCGGCCGCCCTCCGCCGCACCCAGACCCTCCACGAGGGCGCCGACGACTTCCCCGAGCAGCTGGTGGAGCTGACCCGCTTCCTGGACGCCGACTTCCCCGACGGCCACCCCTACCGCCGTATCCACGCGGTCCCCGGCCCCCTCCAGTCGCCGTCCCCCGGCGCCCTCCAGTCCCCGCCCCGCCCCCCGATCTGGCTCCGCCGCCCCTCCGCCTTCACCCCCCCCCCCGCCGGCACCCTCGGTCTGCCGTTCCCCCTCGCCCACCACTCCCCGGCCCACAACACCCCCCCGCCCCGCGACCCCCACCCGCACTCCCTCCGCCCCGCCCGGGCACCGACGGACACGTCCC
>NZ_JABERD010000284.1 GCF_013044505.1 Streptomyces sp. S3(2020)
CCGCCGCCCCTACCCGTCCCATCCCCGGGGGCGCAGCCCCCGGGGATGGGACGGGTAGGGGCGGCGGGGGCGAGGCGAGTCTCGGGGGCTCAGGCCGTCGCCGCCGGTGGTGGGGCCAGCTGCTGGGACAGCCAGGTCGGTACGCCGCCCAGCAGTCGGAACAGCCGCCGCGCCTCCTCCCGCAACCGCGAGGCCTCCGGCTCGACTTCCGCGTCCGCCAGGGAGGCCAGCGCCGGGGCTGTGCCGACCAGGTAGCCCAACTCCTCACGGATCCGCAGGGATTCGGCGAAGCCGTGCCGGGCCTCGGCCAACTCACCGTCCCGCAGGGCGAGTCCGGCGAGATGACGCCAGGTGAAGGACAGCAACAGGGGGTCTGCATGGGCCACCGCCCCCGCGTGCGCCCGCCGGTACGCCGCCCGCGCCGACTGCGGCGACCGCGACAGGTTCTCCGCCAGCAACCCCCGCCGGAAGTCCAGCAGCGCCCGCGCCGGCGCCCCCGGAGGGATCAACGCCGCCGCCCGCCCCAGCGCCGCCCGCGCCTCGTCGGCCCGGTCCCGCACCGCGTGCAGCGTGGCCGCGTACGCAAGGTGCCCGCGTTCACAAGCGGCCGCACCCCGCTCCTCGTCGGTGTGCGCCAGCGCCTCCGCGGTCCGCAGCGCGTCCTCGGCCTCCTGCCAGCCCTGTTCGGTGTAGAGACATCGCTCGACCAGCAAGGACGCCCGTTGCAGCGCGAACCCCGCCTCCACCGGCTGGAGCAGCGCCGCCGCGTCGACCCAGCAGGCGCGTGAGCGCAGCCGCCATACCGCGGTCTGGAGTGGATCGTCAGGGGTCGTTCCGTTACCAGACATGGCGGTATACGCCACCTCGCCCTCCCCGGCACACCATTGAGCTGTTGAGTGGTGGCCGCATCTCAGCACGAATTCCGTGGCCCGGCCAAGAGGGTGGGTGAAGGATTTCACAAAGTCGTGGGATCCCAGGCCCCGCCAGGTTTCAGCTCATCCGCAGTGCCAGGAAGAAATCCAGCTTGTCCTCCAGCCTCGACAGGTCACGACTCGTCAACTGCTCGATTCGCCCCACCCGGTAGCGCAGTGTGTTGACGTGCAGGTGGAGACGGGTCGCGCAACGCGTCCACGAACCGTCGCAGTCGAGGAAGGCCTCCAGGGTCGGGATCAGCTCCGCGCGGTGGCGGCGGTCGTAGTCGCGCAGCGGGTCCAGCAGCCGCGCGGTGAAGGCTCTGCGGACGTCGTCCGGCACGAAGGGCAGCAGGAGGACGTGCGAGGCCAGTTCCTGGTGGCCCGCCGCACACACCCGGCCCGGCCGCGCCGCCGCCACCCGCCGGGCGTGCCGCGCCTCCTCCAGCGCGCCCCGCAGCCCCTCCGCCGAGTGCACGGCCGCGCTCACGCCCAGCGTGACCCGGCCGTCGTCGTCCAGACCGGCGGCGAGGGGGTCCCGTACGGACTCCAGGAGGACGTCGGCGAGGATCCCCGCCTCCGAGCCGTCGTGCTCGGTCGACACGGCCGGCAGCGGCACGAGCGCGATGGCCTCGTCACCCGTGTGGGCCACCGCGATGCGGTCGGAGTGCTCGGGCCCGGTGGACAGCGGGTCGACCAGGATCTCCTCCAGCAGCGACTGGGTGACCGCGCCGCCCTCGATGTCCGCGCCGTCCCACTCGACGCGGGCCACGACGACCTGCCAGTGCGGGGCCGCCCCGAGCCCGGGCAGCAGCACCGGCGCGGCCACCCGCAGCCGCGCGGCGATCTCGGCGGGCGCGGCACCCGTCTGGACCAGCTCCAGGACCTCCTGGGCGAGGCGGCGGCGGACCGTGCGTGCCGCGTCCCTGCGGTCCCGTTCGACCGAGATCAGCTGGGTGACGCCCTGGAGCAGGTCCAGGCGCTCCTCGGGCCAGTCCCCGGCGTCCGCCTCGACGGCCAGCAGCCAGTCCGACAGCACGGTCTCGCGCACGTCCCGCGAGCCCTGCGCCGAGCGGCCGCTGCTGCGGACGGGGAACAGGGAGTACGTCGCCGAGCCGAGCGTCAGGCGGTGCGGGCCTCGGCGGCCCGTCCGAGCCGCCGCCAGGTGCTCCGCCGCCAGCTTCGCGCACACGTCGGCGGGCAGCGCCGGGCCCGTGGTCTTCGAGCCCGCGATCAGCCGCCCGGTCGGCGACAGCACCCAGGCCCGCAGGTCCAGGTCCGAGCCCAGCAGGTCCAGGACCACGTCCGGGCCGCCGCCCGCCGGGCCCGAGGTCATCATCCGGCGGTGCCGGTCCACGACCGCCGCGAGATCCCCGGCGCGCTCGCCCGACACCTGGCGTACGACGTGCTCGGTGATCGTCGCGAACGCCACCGACTCGTGCACCGCGAACAGCGGCAGCCGGTGGTGGGCGCAGGCGGCCACCAGGTCCTGCGGAACATGCCCGAACTCGGCCGTACCGGCCGCCAGCGCCGCCACCCCGGCGTGCGCCAGGGAGCGTACGAACGCCTCGGAGTCGGCGGGCTCCCGGTGCCAGGCCAGGCCGCTCAGGACCAGCTCCCCGCCCGAGAGATAGCGGCTCGGGTCCCGGAGGTCGGTGGTCATCACACCCCGCACGGTGCGATCCAGCTCGTCCTCGCCGCCGAGCAGCCGCAGGCCCAGCGCGTCGGTGTCCAGCAGTGCGCGCAGCCGCATTCTCGTCGCCGCCGATCTTTGTCTCGAAATCTACGATGAACTCTGAGGGTGTTGTGGTGACAGGGGCCCGCCAGGTGGGCTGAGGGGCACGTCTCCCGGTCTTCGGGCTGTGTCCCAGGTCACGCCCACTGTGTCGCGCGTTTCCACAGGAAAACATGGAGGTTACTGAGGACCTCCGTTCATACGAATCTACAAGATGCCCGCCCCGACCAGCCAACTCCTTCAGAGTTTCCGTGACTGACCCCGTCGGAGTACGGCGCTGTGTACTGAGCCCACTCCGCGTAAACAGCACATGAACGAGCCGGGCCCGCCGCACACGATCTGGCTCGATCTGATCGACCCACGAGACGAAGAAGAGAGCCGGTCATGGACTTCCTTCGCCCCGCCAGCTGGGAGGAGGCGCTCGCCGCCAAGGCTGAGCACCCCACCGCTGTGCCCATTGCGGGCGGCACCGATGTGATGGTCGAGATCAACTTCGACCACCGGCGGCCCGAGTACCTGCTCGACCTGAACCGCGTCACCGACCTCACCGAGTGGGAGGTCGGCGAGGGATCGGTGCGGCTCGGGGCCTCCGTCCCGTACACCCACATCATGGAGAACCTGCGCGCCGAGCTGCCGGGCCTGGCCCTGGCCTCGCACACGGTCGCCTCCCCGCAGATCCGCAACCGCGGCGGCGTCGGCGGCAACCTCGGCACCGCCTCCCCGGCCGGCGACGCCCACCCCGCCCTCCTCGCGGCCGGCGCCGAGGTCGAGGTGGAGTCGGTGCGCGGCTCGCGTCTGATCCCGATCGACGCGTTCTACACCGGCGTGAAGCGCAACGCGCTCGCGCCCGACGAGCTGATCCGCGCCGTGCACATCAAGAAGGCGGACGGCCCGCAGCAGTACTCCAAGGTCGGCACCCGCAACGCGATGGTCATCGCGGTCTGCGCCTTCGGCCTGGCGCTGCACCCCGAGACCCGCACCGTCCGCACCGGCATCGGTTCGGCGGCACCCACCCCCGTCCGGGCGAAGGCCGCGGAGGAGTTCCTGAACGCGGCGCTCGAAGAGGGTGGCTTCTGGGACAACGGAAAGATCATCACCCCGTCGGTCGCCAAGCAGTTCGCGGACCTGTGCTCCGCCGCCTGCAACCCGATCGACGACGTCCGGGGCACGGCGAGCTACCGCCGCCACGCGGTCGGCATCATGGCCCGCCGCACCCTGACCTGGACCTGGGAGTCGTACCGCGGCACCGCCGCCCGCTCGGAGGGAGTCGCGTAATGCGCGTCAATTTCACGGTCAACGGCCGTCCCCAGGAAGCCGACGACGTCTGGGAGGGCGAGAGCCTCCTCTACGTCCTGCGCGAGCGCATGGGCCTGCCCGGCTCCAAGAACGCCTGCGAGCAGGGCGAGTGCGGCTCCTGCACGGTCCGTCTGGACGGTGTGCCGGTGTGTTCGTGTCTGGTCGCCGCCGGTCAGGTCGAGGGCCGCGAGGTCGTCACCGTCGAAGGGCTCGCGGACTTCGCCAAGCAGCGCGCCGAGCACGGCGGTTGCGCCACCGGAGCCTGCGGTACCTCGCTCCAGGACGCCCAGCAGTGGGCTGCCAAGGGCCAGGACTCCCAGACCGGCGAGGGCACCCGACTCTCCCCGATCCAGCAGGCGTTCATCGACGCCGGCGCCGTCCAGTGCGGCTTCTGCACGCCGGGTCTGCTGGTCGCCGCCGACGAGATGCTGGAGCGCAACCCGTCCCCGAGCGACGCGGACATCCGCGAGGCGCTGTCGGGCAACCTGTGCCGCTGCACCGGCTACGAGAAGATCATGGACGCGGTCCGCCTCGCGGCCGCCCGGCAGGGAGAGGCGGTCTGACCATGTCCGCGAAACCCACCATCGGCGCTCCCACCAAGGTCACCCAGGGTTCCCCGACCAAGGGCGGCATCGGCGAGTCCACGCTCCGCCCGGACGGCACCCTCAAGGTCACCGGCGAGTTCGCGTACTCGTCCGACATGTGGCACGAGGACATGCTCTGGGGCCAGATCCTGCGCTCCACCGTCGCGCACGCCGAGATCGTGTCCATCGACACGAGCGAGGCCCTCGCCATGGCGGGCGTCTACGCCGTCATGACGTACGACGACCTGCCGACCGACGTGAAGAACTACGGCCTGGAGATCCAGGACACCCCGGTCCTCGCGCACGGCAAGGTCCGCCACCACGGCGAGCCGGTGGCGATCGTGGCCGCCGACCACCCGGAGACCGCGCGCCGCGCCGCCGCCAAGATCAAGGTCGACTACCGCGAACTGCCCGTCATCACCGACGAGGCCTCCGCGACCGCGCCCGACGCGATCCTCGTCCACGAGGGCCGCGACGACCACCACATCGGCCATGTCCCGCACCCCAACATCGTGCACCGCCAGCCGATCCTGCGCGGCGACGCCGCCGCGGCCGCGGAGCGCGCCGACTTCGTCGTCAAGGGCGAGTACACCTTCGGCATGCAGGACCAGGCCTTCCTCGGCCCCGAGTCGGGCCTCGCGGTGCCGGACGAGGACGGCGGCGTCCACCTCTACATCGCCACCCAGTGGCTGCACAGCGACCTCAAGCAGATCGCCCCCGTCCTCGGCCTGCCCGAGAGCAAGGTCCGTATGACGCTCTCCGGCGTCGGCGGTGCCTTCGGCGGCCGCGAGGACATCTCGATGCAGATCCACGCGTGCCTGCTCGCGCTGCGCACCGGCAAGCCGGTCAAGATCGTCTACAACCGCTTCGAGTCCTTCTTCGGACACGTCCACCGCCACCCGGCGAAGCTCTTCTACGAGCACGGCGCGACGAAGGACGGCAAGCTCACCCACGTGAAGTGCCGCATCGTGCTGGACGGCGGCGCCTACGCCTCCGCGTCCCCCGCGGTCGTCGGCAACGCCGCCTCGCTGTCGATCGGCCCCTACGTGGTCGACGACGTCGACATCGAGGCCATCGCCCTCTACTCCAACAACCCGCCCTGCGGCGCCATGCGCGGCTTCGGCGCGGTCCAGGCGTGCTTCGCCTACGAGGCCCAGATGGACAAGCTCGCCGACCGGGTGGGCATGGACCGGGTCGAGTTCCGTCAGCTCAACGCGATGGAGCAGGGCACGATCATGCCGACCGGCCAGCCGGTCGACTCCCCGGCCCCGGTCGCCGAACTCCTGCGCCGCGTCAAGGCGATGCCGCTGCCGCCCGAGCAGCAGTGGCTCTCGGCCGGCGAGGCCGCCGACGTACGGCAGCTGCCCGGCGGTCTGTCCAACACCACCCACGGCGAGGGCGTCGTACGGGGTGTGGGCTACGCGGTCGGCATCAAGAACGTCGGCTTCTCCGAGGGCTTCGACGACTACTCCACCGCCAAGGTGCGCATGGACGTCATCGGCGGTGAGCCCGTCGCGACCGTCCACACCGCCATGGCGGAGGTCGGCCAGGGCGGTATCACCGTCCACGCGCAGATCGCCCGCACCGAGCTGGGCGTCACCCAGGTGACGATCCACCCGGCCGACACCCAGGTGGGCAGCGCCGGTTCGACGTCCGCGTCGCGTCAGACGTACGTCACCGGCGGCGCCGTCAAGAACTCCTGCGAGCTGGTCCGCGAGAAGGTCCTGGAGATCGGCCGCCGCAAGTTCGGCTCGTACCACCCGGCTTGGGCCACCGCCGAGCTGCTCCTGGAGGGCGGCAAGGTCGTCACCGACGGCGGCGAGGTCCTCGCCGACCTGGTCGACGTACTGGAAGGCGAGTCCGTCGAGGTCGAGGCCGAGTGGCGGCACCGTCCGACCGTGGCCTTCGACCTGCGCACCGGCCAGGGCTTCGGCCATGTCCAGTACTCCTTCGCCGCGCACCGCGCGGTCGTCGAGGTCGACACCGAGCTCGGCCTGGTGAAGGTCATCGAACTGGCCTGCGCCCAGGACGTCGGCAAGGCGCTCAACCCGCTGTCCGTCGTCGGCCAGATCCAGGGCGGCACGATCCAGGGTCTGGGCGTGGCGGTCATGGAGGAGATCATCGTCGACCCCAAGACGGCCAAGGTCAGGAACCCGTCCTTCACGGACTACCTGATCCCCACCATCCTCGACACACCGACCATCCCCGTCGATGTGCTCGAACTCGCCGACGACCACGCCCCGTACGGGCTCCGTGGCATCGGCGAGGCCCCCACCCTGTCGTCCACGCCGGCCGTCCTCGCGGCGATCCGGAACGCGACCGGGCTGGAGCTCGACCGGACGCCGGTACGTCCCGAACACCTCACGGGCACGTGACCCTCCGGAAGCTGAACCGGTGAGGGGTCCTGGGGAAGGACGACGTCCTTCCCCAGGACCCCCGAAGAAAGTTCGTCTCGGGCCGTCCCCCGGGTCGCACCTCCCCAAATCCCGCGCAAGCGCCGAAGGCAGCCCGCGGGTGCCCCTGTGAACCTTGGGAGTAGGCCCACATGACCCAGCAGTCCCTGGAGCCGAAGACCGTTGCCGACGACGCGGGCGAAGGCACCCGCGTCCCGGCCGGACGGTCCTGGCTCGACCGGTACTTTCACATATCCAAGCGGGGATCCACGATCGCGCGCGAGGTGCGCGGCGGTACGACCACGTTCATGGCGATGGCGTACATCCTGCTGCTCAACCCCCTGATCCTGTCCGGCAAGGACGTGGCCGGGGCCACGCTCGGCCAGCAGGCACTCATCACCGCGACCGCGTTCGCGGCGGCCTTCAGCACGCTGCTGATGGGCTTCTTCGGCAAGGTGCCCCTCGCGCTGGCCGCCGGTCTCTCCGTCTCCGGTGTCCTGGCCTCCCAGGTCGCCCCCGCGATGACCTGGCCGCAGGCCATGGGCATGTGCGTGATGTACGGCGTGATCATCATGCTGCTGGTCGTCACCGGTCTCCGTGAGATGATCATGAACGCCATCCCGCTGGCCCTCAAGCACGCGATCACCATGGGCATCGGCCTGTTCGTCGCACTGATCGGCTTCTACAAGGCCGGCTTCGTCCACCAGGGCAAGGCGACCCCGGTGACCCTCGGCCCGACGGGCGAACTCGCGGGCTGGCCGGTGCTGTTGTTCGCGGTGACCCTGCTCGCGATCTTCATGCTCCAGGCGCGCGGGATCCCCGGCGCCATCCTGATCGGCATCGTCGGCGGCACGGTCCTGGCCGTGGTGCTCAACGCCCTCGACGTCATCGACCCCGGACAGTGGACCAGCGGTGCTCCCGAACTCCACGGCAGCGCGGTCTCGATGCCGGACTTCTCGATCTTCGGCGACGTCGAGTTCGGCGGCTGGGGCGAGGTCGGCGCGATGACGGTCGGCATGATCGTCTTCACGCTCGTCCTGGCCGGCTTCTTCGACGCGATGGCCACGATCATCGGCGTCGGCACCGAGGCCAAGCTCGCCGACGAGCAGGGCCGGATGCCGGGCCTGTCGAAGGCCCTCTTCATCGACGGCGCCGGCGGTGCGATCGGCGGCGTCGCGGGTGCCTCGGGCCAGACGGTGTTCGTGGAGTCGGCGACCGGCGTGGGCGAGGGCGCCCGCACCGGCCTCTCCTCGGTCGTCACCGGCCTGTTCTTCGCGGCCTGCCTGTTCTTCACCCCGCTGACGGCGATCGTGCCGGGCGAGGTCGCGGCGGCGGCCCTGGTGGTCATCGGCGCGATGATGATGATGAACGCGCGGCATGTGGACTGGGCGGACCGCGCGACGGCGATCCCGGTCTTCCTGACCGTCGTCATCATGCCGTTCACGTACTCGATCACGGCGGGTGTCGCCGCGGGCGTCATCTCGTACGTCGCGATCAAGGTCGCCCAGGGCAAGGCGCGGGAGATCGGTGCCTTCATGTGGGCCCTGACAGTGATCTTCTTCGTCTATTTCGCCCTCAATCCTCTTGAGAGCTGGATGGGCGTGCACTAGCCGCCCGCCGCATACGACCGCTGTTGTGAAGGAGACCGAGAGATGCTGGACATCGCCGAAGAGCTGCACCGGTGGGTCGAGCAGGGACGCGACTTCGCCGTGGCCACCGTGGTGGCCGTCGGCGGCAGCGCCCCTCGCCGGCCCGGCGCCGCCCTCGCGGTGGACACCGACGGCACGGCGATCGGCTCGGTCTCCGGCGGTTGTGTGGAGGGCGCGGTGTACGAGCTGTGCCAACAGGCGCTCCAGGACGGGGAGTCGGTCCTCGAACGCTTCGGCTACAGCGACGACGACGCCTTCGCGGTCGGTCTGACCTGCGGCGGCATCATCGACATCCTGGTCACGCCGGTACGGGCGGGGGACCCCGTCCGTCCGGTGGTGGCGGCGGCGCTGGCCGCGGGGTCGTCGGGCGGGGCGGCGGCGCTCGCCCGCATCGTCTCGGGCCCCTCGGACCTGAGGGGCCGCGCGCTGCTGGTCCGCCCGGACGGTTCCTACGACGGCGGCTACGGCGGCCATCCGGAACTGGACCGCACGGTGGCCGCCGAGGCCCGCGCGTACCTGGACGCCGGCCGCACCGGCACGCTGGAGATCGGCGAACAGGGTTCCCGCTGCGGGGCCCCGCTGACGGTCCTCGTGGAGTCCTCCGTGCCGGCCCCCCGGATGATCGTCTTCGGGGCGATCGACTTCGCGTCGGCGCTGGTGCGGGTGGGGAAGTTCCTGGGCTACCACGTCACGGTGTGCGACGCCCGTCCCGTGTTCGCGACGAAGGCCCGCTTCCCGGAGGCGGACGAGATAGTCGTCGAGTGGCCCCACACGTACCTCGACCGCACGGAGGTCGACGCCCGCACGGTCCTGTGCGTCCTCACCCACGACGCCAAGTTCGACGTACCCCTGCTCCGGCTGGCCCTGCGTCTGCCGGTCGCCTACGTCGGAGCGATGGGCTCCCGCCGCACCCACCTGGACCGCAACGACCGCCTCCGCGAAGTCGGTGTCACCGAACTGGAACTGGCCCGCCTCCGCTCCCCGATCGGCCTGGACCTCGGCGCCCGCACACCGGAGGAGACGGCCCTGTCCATCGGTGCCGAGATCGTCGCCAACCGGCGCGGCGGAAGCGGGGTCCCACTGACGGGGGCACACACCCCGATCCACCATGACGTGACGTCCGCGGAGGTGGAGCGGATCGGGTCGGTGGCCTGAGATCAGTTCAGGAGCTGCTGGTCAGCGGGTGTCTGACATAGCCGATGGTCCGCTTTCCGTCCGCCGACCAGAACTGTGCGTGCACCATGTCACCGGCGCGCACTCTGCCGAACGCCCGGCTTGGTCCCGCGGCTCTCCTGCTTCTCGCAGAGGGGCAACGGGGGGCATGGCGAAATGGTGCGGCTCAAGTCCCGCCCCCGTACCCCGAATCGACGCATCACCCCAGTTCAACAAGTGGGCGCGTGGACTGGAGCGCGGGTGGCGTACGCCTGGCGCGTGACGGGAGTCGGCTTACGGGGCGCACCGTGCCGGGCGGGCGCTCCGCACGCGCCGCGAAGCAGCGCACCCCGCCGGGCTCCGGACCGTTCCATCGGCCCCGACCCCAGCCGCCCGTCGGCGGAGCCGTCACCACCCGGCGCCGGCAGCCCGCGCCACCGCCCCCTTGTCCGCCATGGAGGCGAGCACCGGCCGCATCGTCACCGCGTCGAACCCGTCCCGGGGCCGGGCGCGGCTCCAGGTCCGCGTGGCGGTTGGGCACCGTCGCCCAGTCGACAGCGTACACGCCCAGCCCGCACCCGACGTTCAGCACCGCGTACCGGATCCCGGCCGCAC
>NZ_JABERD010000285.1 GCF_013044505.1 Streptomyces sp. S3(2020)
GAACACCACCGGTCAGAACGCGCTGCCCGCCCAGGCCCCCTCCGGACAGACCCTCGCCGGTCAGCCGCTCCCCGCCGAGGCCGCTCCTGGTCAGGTGCCCCAGGGCACCCCGGCTCCCCAGCTGTGGTCCGCCGGAGACGACACCGCCGTACCGGCGAACGCCCCGCAGCCCGTGCCGTCCCTCGGCACCCCGGCCCCCGGCACCGCGCTGCCCTCCGAGGCGGCCGCGCAGGCGCGCCCGGCGCAGCCGCTGCCCGCGGAGGCCGCGGCGCCCGTCGACCCGAACTCGACGCAGGGGCGGGCGATCAGCGTGCGGACGCTGGGGCAGGGCGTGCCGTTCACCCGGCAGGCGGCCCAGGTCCAGCAGCCGACGGCGACGCCCGCGCCGCATCAGCCCGGGGGTTCCGGCCGTCGCCGCAAGCTGGGCACGCCGCCCGACCCGGCCGCCGGGCGCCCGCATCCGACGGCCGAGCAGACCCCCGCACAGCCTCAGCCCTCGCTGGCCGGACAGTCCCGGCTCGCGCAGATGACCGAGGGCACCGGACGGTCGTACGCCATAGGAGCACCGGACGAGAACGCCGCCGAGGGTCCCGAGCCGCTGGACGGTCCCGGTGGGGCCGTCGAGATCGCGGACACCCCGCGGCCGCAGCCGATGGACGACGAACTGCCCCCGGAGCCGCTGGACAACCCGCGTCGGCTGCTGGTGTGGCCCGCGCCGGACGTCACCACGCAGCAGGCGCTCAGCGACCGCGGCTACCGGCCCGTCATCGTGCACTCGCGCGAGGAGGTCGACGCGCAGATCGCCGCGTTCCCTGCCGCACTGTTCGTGGACCCGCTGACCGGGCCGATCACCCGGACCGCGTTGCAGTCGCTGCGGCAGGCCGCGGTGGCCGCCTCGGTGCCGGTGATGGTGACCGCGGGGCTCGGGCAGGCGACGCGCGAGGCGGCGTACGGTGCCGACCCCGCCGTACTCCTGAAGGCCCTGGCTCCGCGCGACAGCGAGCAGCATCCGCCGCGGGTGCTGCTGATCGAGGAGCACGCGGAGATCGCGCTGGCGCTGACGGCGACGCTGGAGCGGCGCGGGATGCAGGTGGCGCGGGCCGCGAGCGACGCGGACGCGGTGGCGCTGGCGGGGCAGTTCCGGCCGAACCTGGTCGTGATGGACCTGCACCAGGTGCACCGCCGCCAGGCCGGCATCGTCGACTGGCTGCGCGCCAACGGGCAGCTCAACCGCACCCCGCTCGTCGTCTACACCGCCGCCGTCGACCAGGCGGACCTGCCGCGCCTCGCCTCCGGCGAGACGGTGCTGTTCCTGGCGGAGCGGTCCACCAGCGGCGAGGTGCAGGACCGGATCGTGGACCTGCTGGCACGGATCGGGACGAACTGAGTTCCTTCTGAGCTCGTTCTGGGTTTCCTTCTGTACGACGATGAGGGCCCCCGGCGTCTGCCGGGGGCCCTCATCGTCGTTCTCGTACGGCGGTGTCAGCCGAGCTTGGTGACGTCCAGCGCGCCCTCGGCGTACTGCTTCCTGATCACCTTCTTGTCGAACTTGCCGACGCTCGTCTTCGGCACCGACTCGATGATCGTCCAGCGCTCCGGGAGCTGCCACTTGGCGATGTGGCCCTCCTCGGCGAGGAAGGCGCGCAGGGAGTCGAAGTCGGCGGTGGAGCCCTCGCGCAGGACGACCGTGGCCAGCGGGCGCTCGCCCCACTTGTCGTCGGGGACGGCGACGACGGCCGCTTCGGTGACGTCCGGGTGGGACATCAGGGCGTTCTCCAGCTCCACCGAGGAGATCCACTCGCCGCCGGACTTGATGACGTCCTTGGCGCGGTCGGTGAGGGTGAGGAAGCCGTCGGCGGAGATCGTGCCGACGTCGCCGGTCTTCAGCCAGCCGTCCTCGCTGAACTTGTCGTCGGGGCGCAGCGGTTCGGCGTCCGGGCCGTTGTAGTAGGCGCCGGCGATCCACGGGCCGCGGACCTCCAGCTCGCCCGCGGACTCGCCGTCCCAGGGCAGGCGCTCGCCGCCGGGGCCGGTGAGGCGGGCCTCGACGCTGGTCGGGAAACGGCCCTGCGTGAGGCGGTACGCGAACTCCTCCTCGGTGCCCACCACATGGGCCGGCGGGCGGGCGATGGTGCCGAGCGGGGAGGTCTCCGTCATGCCCCAGGCGTGGCAGACCCGCATGCCCAGCTTGTCGAAGGCCTCCATGAGGGAGGGCGGACAGGCGGAGCCGCCGATGGTGACCTGGCCGAGGGAGGAGACGTTCCGCGGCTTGGCGGTCAGTTCGGCGAGCAGGCCCTGCCAGATGGTGGGGACGGCGGCCGCGTGGGTCGGCTTCTCCGTCTCGATCATCTCGGCGAGCGGCGCGGGCTGCAGGAAGCGGTCCGGCATCAGCATGTTCACGCCGGTCATGAAGGTGGCGTGCGGCAGGCCCCAGGCGTTGACATGGAACTGCGGGACGACCACCAGGGAGGTGTCCTGGTCGGTGAGCCCCATCGACTGGGCCATGTTGACCTGCATGGAGTGCAGGTAGATCGAACGGTGGCTGTACACCACGCCCTTGGGGTCGCCCGTCGTGCCGGACGTGTAGCACATCGCGGCGGCCTGGCGCTCGTCCAGCTCGGGCCAGTCGTACGCCGTCGGCTTCCCGGCGATCAGGTCCTCGTACTCGTGCACCTGGACATCGGCGGCCGCGAGCCCGGAACGGTCGCCCGGACCCGACACCACCACGTGCTCGACCGTCTTGAGGTGCGGCAGCAGCGGGACGAGCAGCGGCAACAGCGAACCGTTGGCGATCACGACGCGGTCGGCCGCGTGGTTGACGATCCACGCCAGCTGCTCGGCCGGGAGCCGGAGGTTCAGCGTGTGCAGGACCGCGCCCATGGACGGGATCGCGAAGTAGGCCTCGACATGCTCGGAGTTGTTCCACATCAGGGTCGCGACCCGCTCGTCGTCCGCGACGCCGAGGTCCTCGCGCAGCGCGTGCGCCAGCTGGGCGGCACGGGCGCCGATGTCGGCGAAGGAACGCCGGTGCGGTGCGCCCTCACCGGTCCAGGTGGTCACCTGTGATGTGCCGTGGATCGTGGACCCGTGAGTCAGGATCCTCGAGATCAGCAGCGGTACGTCCTGCATCGTGCTCAGCACGGCGTCCTCCCGGGGCGACATTGCCTACGCGGTGGTAAGGGTTGGGCAAATTCTGCTCACATACCAAGTGGTATGTCACTAGGCAGCGGTGATCGATCACGTCACGTTGCGTTCACAGTGCCGGGCGGCTATCGGAGCGGCCCAGCACCGCCGTCATCAGGGCCTGCCTGCCGCACGGCCGGTCGGGACCGCGCAAGGGCAGGGTCTGGCTGTAGACCACGCTCGTGGTCGTGCTGCCCAGACCCGCCAGCTCGTCCATGAGGATCTCCAGGTGCTCCATGGAGGTCGCGGCCACCTTCAGGGTGTAGCAGTCGTCGCCCGTGGTGCGCAGGCATTCGAGGATCTCCCGCCGCTCGGCGAGCAGTTGACGCAACGGCTGGTGACGGTTGCCCGGGTACTTCAGCCGGACGAGGGCCAGCACCGGATAGCCGACCTTCGCCAGGTCCACCACGGCCCGGTAACCGGTGATGACGCCCTGCGCCTCCAGCTGCCGCACCCGTTCCGTGGTGGCCGACGGGCTGAGGTTCACCCGCCGCCCCAGCTCACTCAGGGAGAGGCGCGCCTCCTGCTGCAACTGACGAATGATCGCCCAGTCGACCTCATCGAGATTCACGGCCATGTCGTGAATCTACCGGCAGATTCACGGGAGCACACCCGAATGACCAGGAGAAGCCTGTTCCGTTCCCCATGATCACCGCTATAGCCTCGAACCATGCAACTGGGCGTCAACGTACCGAACTTCGGCCCCGGCACCGACCCGGGCGTCCTGCGCGAATGGGCCCACGTCGTGGAAGGGCTCGGCTTCGACCTCCTCATGGTCTCCGACCACGTGACGGTCACCCCGGACGTGGCCGAGCGCTACCCGGAACCGTTCTACGAACCCTTCACCACCCTCTCCTGGCTCGCCGGCATCACCACCACCCTGCGCCTGGGCACCACCGTCCTCGTCCTCCCCTACCGGCATCCGCTCCTGGTGGCCCGCATGGCCACCAACCTCCAACAGCTCAGCGGCGGCCGCTTCGTCCTCGGCGTGGGCGTCGGCTGGGCCCGTCAGGAGTACGAGGCGCTCGGGGTGCCCTTCAGCGCGCGCGGCAGACTGACCGACGAGCACCTCACCGCCCTCCGCCACGCCTGGCGCTCGGCCGGCCCCGCCCCCGCCGTCCCCGTCTGGGTCGGCGGCAACAGCGACGCGGCGATCCGACGCGCCATCGCCTTCGGCGACGCCTGGCACCCTCTGCGGGGCACGGTCTCCTGGCTGCGCTCCACCGTGACCGAGCACTCCCTGCCGGGCTTCGCCCCGCGCATCGCCCTGCGTCTGACGACCACACCGGTCGACGACCCCGAACGCCCCGCAGGTGTCGGCACCCTCGACCAGATCCTCGACGACCTCGAACAGCTCCGCCTCCTCGGCGCCTCCACCGTCCTGCTCGACCCCTACCACGGGGACCCGGAGGAGACCCGCCGCCCGCACACGGCCTGGCAGGACCTCACCGCCGTGGCCACCCACTGGAGGAACCGCCCATGACCAACCCCGCCGACGAGCACCTCCTGCGCCGCGCGATCGCCCTCGCGGCCCACGCCGTCACCCTCGGCGACGCCCCCTACGGCTCCCTGCTGGCCGGCCCCGACGGCGAGATCCTCGCCGAGGCCCACAACACGGTCCTCAGCGACAACGACATCAGCGCCCACCCCGAACTGAAGCTCGCCCGCTGGGCCGCCCGCGAACTCGCCCCCGACACCGCCGCCCGCACCACCCTCTACACCAGCTGCCAGCCCTGCGGCATGTGCACCGGCGGCATCGTCCGCTCCGGACTCGGCCGCGTCGTCTACGCCCTCTCCACCGAGCAGCTCACCGAACTCAACCCCTCAGGCACCTGGCCCACGGTCGAACAGCACGGCCCCGCACTCTTCGACGAGGCACGCGTCCCGATCGAGACGTACTACCGCCGGTGACCCGCCGACGATGACCATGACCTCCGCCAAGGGTGGAGGCCCACCCAGCGCGACCAAAGCCGCCTCGGGACGGCCGAGGCCGACTCGGGAGGGGTGAGCTCCGGACCGACTCGGAAGGGCTGAGCTCCGGACCGACTCAGGACGGGTGAGCTCTGCCGGTGAGGGGCGATGCCGGCTTGAAATGCCACCGGCGACAGGGTCGGCCGGCTGTCTCTAGCGGACCAGTCCCAGCTCCGGGTCCTCCCGGAGCTTGCCCAGGGCTCGTGACACCGCCGACTTCACCGTGCCCACCGACACCCCGAGCACCTCGGCGGTCTGGACCTCGCTCAGATCCTCGTAATACCTGAGGACGACCATCGCCCGCTGCCTGGCCGGCAGCTTCATGATCGCTCGCCACATCGCGTCGTGCAACGCCTGCTGCTCGGCCGGGTCGTCCCCGCCCAGTTCGGGCTCCGGGATCTCGTCGGTCGCGAACTCGTCCACCTTGCGCTTGCGCCACTGAGAGGTGCGCGTGTTCAGCAGCGCCCGACGCACATAACCGTCCAGCGCCCGGTGGTCCTCGATCCGCTCCCAGGCGACATATGTCTTGGTGAGCGCGGTCTGCAACAGGTCCTCCGCATCGCACGGGTTCGCGGTCAGCGACCGTGCGGTGCGCAGCAGCACCGGCTGGCGGGCCTTCACGTACGACGAGAAGGAGGGGTACGTCGCGTACGGGCGGGTCTGCCTCGCCGGTACCGCGAGGTCCAAAGCGCTGGTGCAGACGGATGTGGTCATGGCTCCACGCTAGGAGCGAGGGGGCCTCCCGCTCATCGGCCGCAGGTCCCGAAGACGAGTCCGCCTCAGGTTGTAGGGGTGGGGGTGGCTCCACCTCCTGAGGGTGGACGAGGGGGTGGGGACTACTGCGGGACGACCCCTGAGGGGTACACCCGTCCTCGCAGACGGGCCCGCTTTCCAAGGCCTCAGCCCTCCCCGGAGAGCACCAGCCCCGAGGTGGGCACGCCCGTCCCCGCCGTCACCAGGACCCGGCCCGCGCCGGATATCCGGTTCACCGCCGTCCCCCGTATCTGACGCACTCCCTCCGCGATCCCGTTCATCCCGTGCAGATACGCCTCCCCCAGCTGTCCTCCGTGTGTGTTCAGCGGCAACCGCTCCCCGGCCACGAAGTCCGCCGCCTCCCCCTTCCCGCAGAACCCGAACTCCTCCAGCTGCATCAGCACGAACGGCGTGAAGTGGTCGTACAGGATCCCCACATCGATGTCGCCCGGCGTGAGCCCCGAGGTGCGCCACAACTGGCGGGCCACGACCCCCATCTCCGGCAGACCCGTCAGGTCGTCGCGGTAGAAGCTGGTCATCTGCTCCTGGGCCCGGCCCGCTCCCTGGGCCGCCGCGGCCACGATCGCCGGTGGGTTCGGCAGATCGCGTGCCCGCTCCAGGGAGGTGACGACGAGGGCCTGGGCGCCGTCCGTCTCCTGGCAGCAGTCGAGGAGGCGGAGCGGCTCGACGATCCAGCGCGAGGCGGCGTGGTCGGCGAGGGTGATCGGACGGCCGTGGAAGTACGCCGCCGGGTTGGTCGCCGCGTGTCTGCGGGCGGTGACGGCCACCTGCCCGAAGGCCTCCGGGGTCAGACCGTAGGTGTGCAGATAGCGCTGGGCGGTCATCGCCACCCAGGACGCCGGGGTGAGCAGCCCGAACGGCAGGGACCAGCCGAGCGCGACCCCCTCCGCCGAGGGTTCCCGGTGCTGCACCCCGGAGCCGAAGCGGCGCCCCGACCGTTCGTTGAAGGCGCGGTAGCAGACCACCACCTCGGCCACGCCCGTCGCCACCGCCAGCGCCGCCTGCTGGACCGTCGCACAGGCCGCTCCGCCGCCGTAGTGGACGCGGGAGAAGAAGGACAGCTCGCCCATCCCGCAGGCCTGGGCCACGGTGATCTCCGGGCTGGTGTCCATCGTGAACGTCACCATCCCGTCCACGTCGGCCGGCGCCAGCCCCGCGTCGTCCAGCGCGGCCCGCACCGCCTCCACGGCGAGCTTCAGCTCGCTTCGGCCCGAGTCCTTGGAGAACTCGGTGGCACCGATGCCGACGATCGCCGACCGGCCGCCGAGGGTGTCCCGGGTACGGACACTCATCGGACACCTCCTGTAGCCGTCCCCGACGGTGACTGCGGCAGCGCATCCGGCGGGACGGTGACTGTCACCGTGCCCGTGACGTGTCTGCCGATGCCGTTCTCCCCGACCACCCGGACGGTCGCGGTGTCGCCTTCGACTCGCTCGACCACTCCCGTCAACACCATGGTGTCTCCGGGGTAGTTGGGGGCGCCCAGACGGATGGCGACGCGGCGGAGCTCGGCCGTGGGACCGAAGTGGTCCGTGATGTAGCGGCCGACCAGGCCGTTGGTCGTCAGGATGTTCATGAAGATGTCGGGGGAGCCCTTCTGCCGGGCCGACTCGGCGTCGTGGTGGACGTCCTGGTAGTCGCGGGAGGCGACGGCGCCGGCGACAACCAGCGTGCGGGTGACCGGGATCTCCAGCGAGGGGAGCTGCTCACCTACGTACATGGGACCCCTCCTCGTGCGCGCCCTTCCCGTGCGAATCCTTCCCGCACGAGGCCTTCCGGTACGAACCTTCCTCGGCCCGGAAGACCGGGAGCACCAACTCCTCGTCGTACTCCGTGAATTCGAGCCGCACGGGCATGCCGATCCGCACCTTGTCGTACGGCACCCCGGTCACATTGCTGATCATCCGCACGCCCTCCGTGAGCTCTATCAGGCCGACCGCGTAGGGAGGGGCGAAGGCCGGGAAGGGTGGGTGGTGCATCACGACATACGAATGGACCGTGCCGGTGCCGCTTGCCTCGATGGTGTCCCACTCCGGGTGGCCGCAGGTGTTGCAGCCGGGCAGCCAGGGGTGGCGCAGGGTGCCGCAGGCGGTGCAGCGCTGGATGAGGAGGCGGTGCTCGCGGACGCCTTCCCAGAAGCCGGCGTTGTCGCGGTTGATGACGGGGCGGGGGCGGCGGGGTGCCTTGTCCGGCTGCCGCTGTCGCGTGGGGGCGTACTTGAGGATGCGGAAGCGGTGGGTGCCGGCGAGGTCGGGGCCGACGCGGATGTCCATACGGGTCGTGACGAAGTGACCCGTGCCGAGCTTCGTCGTCTTGCGGGACGACACCGATTCGATCACCGCGTCGAAGGTGATCTCGTCGCCGGGGCGCAGGGGACGGATGTACTCCTGCTCGCAGTCGGTGGCGACGACCGAGGTGCAGCCCGCCTCGTCGAGGAGGGTGAGCAGTTCGTCGTAGGCCGACGAACGGCCCGTGTGTCCGGAGAGGCCGCCCATCGTCCACGCCTGGAGCATGGTGGGCGGGGCGATGGCGTCCGGGCCGGAGTACGCCGGGTTGGTGTCGCCCATGGCCTCGCACCAGTGCCGGATCATGGGCGCGTTGACGGGGTCCTTGCCGGTGCCGGAGACGGCGGCGGGCCGGCCCTCGTACGCCTTCAGTCGCTGCTCCAGTTCGTCGGCCATGGCCTCCCCCTCGTCCTCGTGGTCCCGTTCGTCCCGCCCGTTTCGTATCGACACTTCTGGTACACCGCTGCCGCCGTCGGGGTTCCCACGAACCCGGCGAAGATTTCTGACTGTCCGTCAGATGTGGTGTGGTGTCAAGGTGGATGGGCACCGGCCCGACCGGAGTCGACGGGGCCGGCCGGGGGCTGGAGGTCTGGCCGGGGTCGGGAAGCCTGGCCGGAGTCGGGAGGCTCGGCCGGAGCCGGGAGACCCGGCAGGGAGTCCGCAGGCCCGCCCCCGAGGTCCGCGGCCGTCCACACAAACGCCTGGCGTCGCCAGTCGCCAGTACGCCAGTCCTCAGCCATCCGCTGCCCACCACCACCCGCCACCCACCACCCGCACAAACGCCTGCGCGGCGATGCCGAAGCACCGCCGCGCAGACGTGTCACACCCCATGAAGCACACCCGGTCGGAGACCCGGGGGCCGCTGCCGGAGCGGCGGCCTCTCAGCTCACCACCACAGCGGGGTGAAGTTGATGGACGTGTTGTCGTTCCCCTGATTGATGGCCGTGAACGCGGAGCCGTTGACCTGCGCGGTGTTGCTCTGGTTCGAGGCACCGGAGCCCACCGCGTTCTGCTGCGTGGTGGACGAGTTGCCGTTGTTGGTGCCACCGACACCGCTGCCGACGATGCTCGCGACACCCGCGTTCGATCCGTCGTCCGCGAAGCCACCGTTGTCCGCCGTCGCGACGCCGGTGAAGAGCGCGGCGGCGAGCGGAAGGGCGGAGACGGCGGCGATGACGCGGGCGGTACGGATGCTTGCCATGTTCTTCCTCCAGAACCCGGCTTCATAGCCGGAAGTACGTCAAGTAAGGCTGTTTTCCGGGGCAGTTGGCCGACCACCTCGGAGTCGATCACGACGTCGCGAGACCAGAGTTGCCCACCGAATCCCCGGCGAACCACCCCTGAAGCGACCATTCCCCCTGAAGCGTGAGGACAAGTCGATAAACCCTTTTCACGACCTTGAGCATCAGGTCAGGGTGATGCGGGCAGGCCACCCCCAAGCGCCGCAAGAGGTGAAGCGTTCCGGCGCTTTTCCGGTCAACTCGCCCCGCCCGGCGAGTCGCCCTGGAATACACTTCCCTTTCTCGAACAGGTGTACGAAAATAGAGCCATGGCCACCACAGACCGGCAGGCCACGACGCTGGCCCTAGCCCACGCCCTGTCAGCCGCCGAACGCGGCCTGGCCGTCCTTCCCCTGTCCCGAACGAAGCTCCCGGCCCTGCGCTCCCCCCACCGCGACGACCCCGAGGCCCCGCCCTGCCACGGCGAATGCGGCCGCTTCGGCCACGGGGTCTACGACGCCGCCACCGACCCGAACCGCATCCGCGAACTGTTCGCCGCGGCCCCCTGGGCGACGGGCTACGGCATCGCCTGCGGCCTCCCGCCCCACCATCTGATCGGCATCGACCTCGACACGAAATCGGACACGGACTCCTCGGCGGCCCTGCGCGAACTGGCCCTGCGCCACCTGTTCACGATCCCCGCCACGGTCGTCGTACTGACCCCCAGCGGCGGTCGCCACCTCTGGCTGAGCGGCCCGCCCGACGTCGTCGTCCCCAACTCGGCCGGCCGCCTGGCCCCCGGCATCGACATCCGGGGCGCCGGCGGCTACCTCGTCGGCCCCGGCTCCCGCACCGACCACGGCGTGTACGCGACGGCGCCCGGTACGGCCCATAT
>NZ_JABERD010000286.1 GCF_013044505.1 Streptomyces sp. S3(2020)
TTCGCAGGCTTAGCTAGCAGATTGTTCTGATCCTGGGTGCTGTAGTTCGCTGGTATTTGAGTTCACGTCACTACATTCCATCATGGGAGCACGACGGTTACACGGTCTCAAAAAAAGTACAAGTTTGTTTATTTCAGGCAGATGCCAGCATACTAGATGCTCAGGAGTCTCGTTGTCTCGGGGATGTGTGTAAGAGACAGGTCTAACGGGATGTGAGGTCGTGCTTCGGGTGCGGCACGGTGGGGGCTGGTCGCGCCCCGCGGCGGAGCCGCAGATCGATACGGCCCCGCGCCCCTGGCGGGGCGCTTCGGTGCACCTGCGTCAATGCCGCGCCCGCAAGCACGATCACCGCCCCGACCGGCGTCGACCAGCTCAGCGACTCCCCCAGGATCGCGACGCCCGCAGCCGTGGCGATGACCGGGATGAAGTACGTGACCATCTGGGCCGTGGTGGGTCCTACTTCGGCGACCAAGCCGTACTGGATGAGGAGGGCCAGGCCTGTGCCCAGGGTGCCCAGGGCCGCGATCGCCAGCAGGGGCGTGACGGCGAAGCGGCTGGGCAAGCCGGTGAACAGCGGTGTCACGACCGCCAGTTGCAGAGTCGCCAGCAGCAACTGGGCGCCGGTCATGGAGAGATGGGAACGGCCGACCCCGGCCAGCGTGCGGCGGACGTAGATCCAGCCGATCGGATAGCTCAGCGAGGCCAGCAGGGCCATCGTGGTGCCCCGGGCGTCCAGGCCGTGGAAGCCCTGCCAGGCGCCCAGGACCGTCAGGACGCCGAGGAAGCCGAGGCCGAGACCGGCGACCCGGGTGCGGGTCGGACGGTCCTCCGACAGGGCGACCAGGGACAGGGCCATGCCCCACAGCGGCGAGGTCGCGTTGCAGATGCCCGCGAGCGTGGACGGGATCGTCAGCTCCGCGTAGGCGAACAGGGAGAAGGGCAGTGCGTTGAGCAGGAACGCGGCCACCGCCAGATGGCCCCAGGTGCGCGCCCCGCGCGGCAGCCGCTCCCGCTTCACCGCCATCGCCGCCGCCAGTACCGCCGTCCCGAACAGCAGCCGGCCCAGCGTGACCTGGAAGGGGGCGTACCCCTCGGTGCCCACCTTGATGAGCAGGAAGCTGAAGCCCCAGATCAGCGCGAGGGCGGCGAAGCGCAGACGCCAGTCGAGGGTGTGGGTCCGGGCGCGGACGGTGGTGGTCATGGGGACAACCCTGGCGCCGAGAACCTCGTAGCACAATCGAGAATTCCATCCCGGTATCTCGTAGCATTGCTTACATGTTGAACCTGGAGCGCCTGCGCACCCTCGACGCCCTCGCCCGGCACGGCTCGGTGAGCGGCGCCGCAGAGGGGCTGCACATCACGACCTCGGCGGTCTCGCAGCAGATGTCCAAGCTGGAGCGCGAGGTCGGCCAGCAACTCCTCGCCAAGAACGGCCGGGGGGTGCGGCTCACGGACGCCGGCCGGCTGCTCGCCGAGCACGCGGCCCGCATCCTGTCGCAGGTCGAGCTCGCCCAGTCCGATCTGGAGGCCCAACGCGGGCAGGTTGTCGGCGAGTTGAGACTCTCTGCGTTCCCGACCGCGGCCCGCGGACTGTTCCCCGCCGCACTCGCCGCCCTCAAGGCGGAGCACTCCGCGCTGCGGGTCCGCTCGTGCGAGCTGGAGCCGGAGCTCGGCATCGCGGGCGTGGTCCGCGGCGACCTCGACCTCGCCGTGGTCCTGGACTGGTACAACAAGCCGATGCCGCTGCCGGACGGGCTGGTCAAGGCGTCCGTCCTGGACGACCCGGCGGATGTCGCGATGCCGGTCGGGCACCGGCTCGCCGACCGTGACGAGGTGGACCTGGCCGAGTTCGCCGGAGACGAGTGGATCACCTGGGGACAGGGCGAGTTCTGTCACGAGTGGCTGATGTTCACCCTGCGCTCCAAGGGCATCGAGCCCATCGTCGGCCATCGCGCCGCCGAGACCCACACCCAACTCGGGCTCGTCGCCGCGGGGTTGGGCATCTGCATCGCCCCGCTGCTGGGCCGGCACCCGATGCCCGACGGAGTCGTCACCGTCCCGCTCAAGCAGCGGGTCCGACGGCATGTGTACGTCGTCTGGCGCGCGGACGCCGACCGCCGCCCGTCGATCAGGGCGGCGGTCGAGGCACTGCGGGAGGCCGCGGCGAAACTGGGCTGAACCGCCCTACAGGGCGGCGAGCTTACGGAAGTCCCAGGACACGATCTTGTCCGGTGTCAGCCGCATCCACGCATGCCGTCCGTCGTGCGGCATCTCGTCGAGCCGGAAGTTCTTGCGCGCGAACAGCGTCTCCGGCACGTCGAGTTCGGCGTACAGATCCCCGACGCGCGGGGCCTCGCCCACGAACTCCACGGCCCCGGACAGCTCGACGCCGCGCAGCTCGTCGTACTCCTCACCCGTGTCGACCACGATCGCGACCCGCGGATCGCGGCGCAGATCGGTCCAGCGCTTGCTCTTCACCACCGAGTACAGCCACAACGAGGTGCCGTCCCAGGCGAACCAGAGCGTGCTGACATGCGGGGCGCCACCCGTCGACACGGTGGCGACCCGGCAGGTGCGCTGGCTGGTGAGGAACTCGTCCAGCTCGCCCGGCGTCATCATGATCTTCCGGCCCCGGCGCTGAGTGACGGTCATGCGGCCCCCTCTTCCTTCTCCCACGTCGTGCCAGAGGAGAGATCCTCTGACATCACGTCAGAAAAGGATGCGGCGTCTTCCGTCACCACGCAATGGTGGCTACGCTCCCGGCTCCACCGCCGGCGACCAGGGGGCGACCGTGCCGTCGAACGAACAGCTCAGCGAGCTCCTCGCACCGCACTCCACGGTGCTGCTCACCGTCGAGTGCCAGCAGGGTGTCGTGGGCCCGGACAGCGCACTGCCCGAACTCGCCGAGGAGGCACGGTCCTCGGGCGCCCTCGCCAACGTCGCCCGGCTGGTGGCCGGCGCCCACGAGAGCGGGATCCAGGTGATCCACGCCGTCGCCGAACGCCGCCCCGACGGCCGCGGCGCCAACCGCAACGCCCGTCTGTTCCGCGCCGCCGAACGGCTCCCCGTCCAGCAGCTGTCCGGCACCACCGCGGTCCGGGTCGCGGCCCCGATCGAGGTCACCGAGGAGGACTTCGTCGTACGACGGCTGCACGGACTCTCGCCGATCCAGGGCACCGACCTCGACCCGCTGCTGCGCAACCTGGGCTGCCGCACGCTCGTCGTCACCGGTGTCTCCGCCAACGTGGCCGTCCCCAACGCCGTGTTCGACGCGGTCAACCGCGGCTACACGGTGGTCGTCCCGAAGGACGCCATCGCTGGGGTGCCCTGCGACTACACCTCCGCGATGATCCGCAACACCCTCGCCCTGGTGGCGACCGTGACGACCACGGCCGAGGTGCTGGCCGCTCTCACGCGAGCGCGATCGAGTCGCCGCTCACCGTGATCTTCTGCTCGGGCAGCGGCTGGGTCGCGGGCCCCTGCTTCACGCTGCCGTCGGTCACCGAGAACTCGCTCTTGTGGCACGGACAGGTGATGACCCCGTTGGAGACACCCGTCACCGCGCATCCCTGATGGGTGCACTTCGACGAGAAGGCCTTGAACTCGCCCGCCGTGGGCTGAGTGACCACCACGCCCGCGTCCTTGAAGATCTTGCCGCTGCCCTCGGGTATCTCCGACGTCTTCGCGAGCGCGGTGCCGGAGGCGGAGGAGGACCCGTCGTCGTCCGACCCGCACGCGTTCAGCGTGATGGCGAGCCCCGCCGCCCCCACCGCCGCCACGACGGTGCGCCGACTCGGTGTCGAGGTGGGATGAAGCGATTCGCTGGACATGGTCACGTCCCCTTCCACGGATATCTCGTGAACTGCCCAGGGGTACGGACCCGGCGTGCCCGTTGTTCAGACACCCCTCGGTAACCTGGGGCGATGCTCAAGGAAGCCATCGCGACCCGCTACATCACGCCCCTGCGTGAGGGCGGCTCGCTGCCGGGGCTCGTCGAGGCCGACGATCTCGGGACCTACGTCCTCAAGTTCACCGGCGCCGGGCAGGGCCGCAAGACACTCGTCGCCGAGGTCGTCGTCGGTGAACTCGCCCGCCGCCTGGGCCTGCGGGTACCCCGCCTCGTCACGCTAGCCCTGGACCCGGTGCTCGGCCTCGGCGAGCCCGAGCAGCAGGTGCAGGACCTGCTGAGGGGCAGCGGCGGCGCCAACCTCGGCATGGACTTCCTCTCCGGCGCCCTCGGCTTCGACCCGCTCGCCTTCACGGTGGACCCTCAGGAGGCCGGCCGGATCGTCTGGTTCGACGCGCTGGTCAACAACGTCGACCGCTCCTGGCGCAACCCCAACCTGCTGATGTGGCACGGCGACCTGTGGCTCATCGACCACGGCGCGACCATGATCTGGCACCACAACTGGCCCGGCGCCGAGGCGTCCGCGGCCCGCCTGTACGACGCCTCCGAGCATGCCCTCGCCCGCTTCCGCCCGGACGTCGGGGCCGCCGCCGCGCGGCTGGCCCCCCTGGTCACCGAGGACCTCCTCGCCGAGGTCACCGCCGAGATCCCGGACGTCTGGCTGGCCGACGAACCCGGCTTCGACACCCCGGACGAACTGCGGGCGGCCTATGCGCGGCCCCTGCTGGCTCGCGCCCCCCACATCCACGACCGCATCCAGGGGACCAAGTGAGCGAGCGCCACATCCACATGGCCGGCAGTGTGGTCGAGCGCCACATCATCAAGGGCGGGCAGGACAGCGACCGGGACGTCTACGAGTACGCCGTCCTGCGCCTCGTCCCGCGCATCGAGCGCGGCGAGTGCATCAACGCCGGAGTGCTCGTCTACTGCCGCGCCAAGGCCTACGTCGGCGCCCGCACCCACCTCGACGAGGCCAGGCTGCTCGCTCTCGACCCGGGCGCGGACGTGGCCGGGGTGCGGGCCGCGCTGGGCGCCGTCGAGAGCGTCTGCGCGGGCGGTGACGCGGCCGGACAGGCCGCCTCGGACGACGCCGGGCGGCGCTTCCGATGGCTGGTCGCGCCCCGCTCGGCGGTCGTCCAGCCGGGGCCCGTGCACACCGGGCTCACCACCGATCCGGCGGCCGAGACGGAACGGTTGCTGGATCTCCTGGTCAGGTAATGGATCACACCCGGGGCGCGCGACGTTGACACCGAGTGCCAGGGCTTCTAGCGTCACGTCTGCTGAAGGTACTAAGCGGTCGCTCACCGATCGGGCCGCACATTCTTCAATGGCGAGGAGAACGAGCAATGTCCACCACTGAGCAGCGGGTAGCCATCGTCACCGGCGCCGCGCGCGGCATCGGTGCCGCCACCGCCGTACGACTGGCCGCCGAGGGTCGCGCGGTCGCCGTGATCGACCTCGACGAGGCCGCCTGCAAGGACACCGTGGAGAAGATCACCGCGGCGGGCGGCAAGGCCATCGCGGTCGGCGCGGACGTCTCCGACGAGGCCCAGGTCGAGGCGGCCGTCGCCCGGGTCGTCGCCGAGCTCGGCGCCCCGACGATCCTCGTCAACAACGCGGGCGTGCTCCGCGACAACCTGCTGTTCAAGATGAGCGTCTCGGACTGGGACACCGTCCTGGGCGTCCATCTGCGCGGCTCCTTCCTGATGACGAAGGCCGTCCAGAAGCACATGGTCGACGCCGGCTTCGGCCGCGTGGTCAACCTGTCCTCCTCCTCGGCCCTCGGCAACCGCGGCCAGGCCAACTACTCGGCCGCCAAGGCCGGTCTCCAGGGCTTCACCAAGACCCTCGCCATCGAGCTCGGCAAGTTCGGCATCACAGCCAACGCCGTCGCCCCCGGCTTCATCGCCACCGACATGACCGCCGCCACCGCGGCCCGCGTCGGCATGGGCTTCGAGGAGTTCAAGGCCGCGGCCGCCACCCAGATCCCCGTCGCGCGCGTGGGCGAGCCCGACGACATCGCCAACGCGATCGCCTTCTTCACCAACGAGGCCGCCGGCTTCGTCTCCGGCCAGGTGCTGTACGTGGCCGGCGGACCGCTCGACTAGGGATCACGGACATGACTGAACTTCCTGAGCTCTCCGGCAAGGTCGCCCTCGTCACGGGCGCCAGCCGCGGTATCGGCTACGGCGTCGCCGAGGCCCTCGTCGCCCGCGGCGACCGCGTGATCATCACCGGCCGCAACGAGGACGCCCTGAAGGAGGCCGTCGAGCAGCTCGGCGCCGACCGGGTCATCGGCGTCGCCGGCAAGGCCCACGACGAGGAGCACCAGGCCGTCGCCGTCGCGCGCGCCATGGAGGCCTTCGGCCGCGTCGACTACCTGGTCAACAACGCCGGTACCAACCCGGTGTTCGGGCCGATCGCCGACCTCGACCTGAACGTGGCCCGCAAGGTGTTCGAGACCAACGTGATCTCGGCGCTCGGCTTCGCGCAGAAGACCTGGCACGCCTGGCAGAAGGACAACGGCGGCGCGATCGTCAACATCGCCTCCGTCGCCGGCGTCGCGCCCTCGCCCTTCATCGCCGCGTACGGCGTCAGCAAGGCCGCCATGATCAACCTGACCGCGCAGCTCGCCCACGAGTTCGCCCCCAAGGTGCGGGTCAACGCGATCGCCCCGGCGGTCGTCAAGACCAAGTTCGCACAGGCCCTGTACGAGGGCCGGGAGGCCGAGGCCGCAGCGGCCTACCCGCTGGGAAGGCTCGGCGTACCGTCCGACATCGGCGGCGCCACGGCGTTCCTCACCTCCGCGCAGTCCGACTGGATCACCGGCCAGACGCTCGTCATCGACGGCGGCATCTTCCTCAACGCCGGCGTCGGCTGACCGACCCCGCACGCATCACGGGCGCCACTGGACACCGGTGGCGCCCGTGTCCATGTACAGGACCCGCACAGACCTACGACAACGCCGCCACAACGGCACCGGCCACAAACAAGCCAGAGGGGCCGGTTCAGGCCGAGTAAAGCTGCGGTATGGTCTGCCAACCCTTGGTATGGCAGCTCGAGGAGCGTGCGCGTGTTCAACCGGAACAGAGGCCTTCGGCAAATAGCGGCCATCGCTTCCGTATCGTCGCTGGTGGCCGGGTGTGGCGTCCTGTCGTCGGACTCCTCCGACGACGACAGCCCGATAGTCGTGGGGACGACCAGCGCCCCGAGCACCCTGGACCCCGCCGCGTCGTGGGACAGCTCCTGGGAACTGTTCCGCAACGTCTACCAGACGCTCCTGAACTACGCCCCCGGCGGATCCGCCCCCGAGCCCGACGCCGCCGAGAGCTGCGAGTTCACGGACGCGTCGAGCACCGAGTACAGCTGCACGCTCCGCGAGGGACTGAAGTTCTCCAACGGGCACACGCTGGACGCCAACGCCGTCAAATACTCGATCGACCGCATCAAGAAGATCAACGTCAACGGCGGCCCCGCGGGCCTGCTCGGCACGCTCTCCCGGGTCCAGGTGAAGGGCGACCGCGAGGTCGTCTTCCACCTCAGCCAGCCCGACGCCACCTTCCCCCTGGTGCTCACCACGCCGGCCATGTCGATCGTGGACCCCGAGGACTACCCCGCGAACGCGCTTCGCAAGGACGGGAAGATCAGCGGCTCGGGGCCCTACACCCTGGACACCTACGACGAGGGCGACAAAGCCGAGCTGGTCCGCAACGACAGCTACAAGGGCATAGCGGACCGCAAGAACAGCGCCGTCACCATCCGCTACTTCCAGCAGTCCGACGAGATGGCCAAGGCGCTCAAGGGCAAGGAGATCTCGGTCATCTACCGTGGTCTCGCCGCCTCCGACACCGTGGACATCGACGCCAACCAGCGCGAGGACGGGCTCCAGCTGGTGGAGAACGCCACCACCGAGATCAGCTACCTGGTGTTCAACCCCAGTGACCCGTGGGCCGCGAAGCCCGCGGTCCGCAAGGCCATCGCCCAGATCGTCGACCGCGGGGCACTCGTCCACAACGTCTA
Organism: Streptomyces sp. S3(2020); assembly: GCF_013044505.1. Lineage (GTDB taxonomy): Bacteria > Actinomycetota > Actinomycetes > Streptomycetales > Streptomycetaceae > Streptomyces. The sequence goes on from NZ_JABERD010000286.1 coordinate 7,928, forward strand.
CAAGGACACCGTCGAGCCGCTGTACTCGATGGTCCCGGCCGGACTCACCGGCCACACCACGGGCTTCTTCGACGACTACGGCGACCCCAGCGTGGCCAAGGCCAAGAAGATCCTCACGCAGTCGGGGATCACCGAGCGGGTCCCGCTCACCCTCTGGTACACCAGCGACCGTTACGGTTCGACGACCAAGCCCGCCTTCGAGGAGCTGAAGCGGCAGCTGGAGGCCTCCGACCTCTTCACCATCACCCTCAAGAGCCGCCCGTGGAAGGCCTACGTCGAGGGCTACCAGAAGGGTGAGTACCCGGTCTTCGGGCGTGGCTGGTTCCCCGACTTCCACGACGCCGACAACTTCATCGCGCCCTTCGTGGGTGAGCAGAACGCGCTCGGCACCCCGTACGACGCCCCCGAGATCACCGACAAGCTGCTTCCGCAGTCACGCGCGGAGAGCGACCGCGGGGCCGTGACCCAGCAGATCGAGGAGGCTCAGCAGGTCTTCGTGGACGACGCGCGCCTGCTGCCCCTGTGGCAGGGCAAGCAGTACGTGGCCGCGGACGAGGAGATCGCCGGTCTCGAGAAGGTCATCGACCCGGCGACCATGATGACGATGTGGGAGCTGTACCGGAAAACCAGCTGGTAGCGGGCGCGTTCGCCGGTCCGGGGAGTCGTTGTCAGTGGTCGCCTGTAGGTTCTGAGACCTGAAGTGACCGCACGACATAAGGACGTTGACGTGACCGACATCGCCATGCTGCCCGAGTCCTGGCGCGAGGTCCTGGGCGACGAACTCCAGCAGCCCTGGTTCAAGGAGCTGACCGAGTTCGTCGAGGAGGAGCGGGCGAAGGGTCCCGTCTACCCGCCGCGCGAGGAGGTCTTCGCCGCGCTGGAGGCCACTCCGTACGACAAGGTGAAGGTCCTGATCCTCGGTCAGGACCCGTACCACGGCGAGGGCCAGGGCCACGGCCTGTGCTTCTCGGTGCGCCCCGGGGTGAAGACCCCGCCCTCGCTCCGGAACATCTACAAGGAGATGAAGGAGGAGCTGGGCACGCCCGTCCCGGACAACGGCTATCTGCTGCCGTGGGCCCAGCAGGGCGTCCTGCTGCTCAACGCGGTCCTCACCGTCCGGTCCGGCGAGGCGAACTCGCACAAGGGCAAGGGCTGGGAGAAGGTCACCGACGCGGTCATCCGCGCGGTGGCCGACCGGCCCGACCCGGCGGTCTTCGTGCTGTGGGGCAACTACGCGCAGAAGAAGCTCCCGCTGATCGACGAGAGCCGGCACATCGTGGTCAAGGGCGCGCACCCCTCCCCGCTGTCGGCGAAGAAGTTCTTCGGCTCCCGTCCGTTCACGCAGATCAACGAGGCGGTGGCGCTCCAGGGCCACGAGGCGATCGACTGGACGATCCCGAACCTGGGCTGACTGCCGCCGGGCCGGTTCCCCGTCGGACCGGCCCGGTGCCGCCTGACCGGGATTGTCGGTGGGGGCCGTTAGCGTCGGGTGGTAGTGACCGACGAGTGCCCGGAGGACGCGGTGGCGGAGCGACAGGAGCAGACGGTGCCCGATGCCGTGATGACGCGCATCGGGCAGGTCGTCATGCTGCATCACGCGGGGGACCGCGAGGAGGCCCGGCACCGCTTCCTGGACCTGTGGGCGGAGATCGGCGAGGACGGGGACCCGCTGCACCGCTGCACCCTCGCCCACTACATGGCCGACACCCATGACGACCCCTCGGACGAACTCGCATGGGACCTGCGGGCGTTGACCGCCGCCGAGGAACTCACGGACGACCGCCTCGCCGAGCACGAGGGCGCGCTCGCGGTCCGGGCGCTGTACCCCTCGCTGCATCTGAACCTCGCGGCCGACTACGTCAAGCTCGGCCGCCCGGACGCCGCCCGCACGCATCTGCGCCGGGCGCGAGGCGCGGCGGACTCACTCGGCGACGACAGCTACGGCGACGGGGTACGGGCCGCGATCAGCCGACTGGAACTGCGACTCGGCGAAGGCGGCCCCTCCGGCACCGCGGAGTGGGGACCGCCGCGACAGCGGCCCTGAGACGGCGACAGGTCGGCAGTCCACTGGGCCAGCGCCTTGCGAAACCCGGCCCGGCGGGCGTCGCGTGGCTCGACAGGCACCCCTCGCGCGGGTCGGGCCTCGGCTAGCGCCCGTACGTTCCCTCGCAGATCACCGCTTCCGGGCTGTCCTTGCGCCAGCCGCCGTACTGCTTGCCGAGTTTGCAGACGTCCGGGTTCTTCGGGACCTGGGCGGCGACGTCGGGGATCTCGACGTGGGGGCGCTGTGGTCGCGGGGTGTCGGGGCGCCAAGGGCGAGGCCGACGACCACGTCCGCG
>NZ_JABERD010000287.1 GCF_013044505.1 Streptomyces sp. S3(2020)
TCTCTCCCTTTCCTTGCCTGCGTCGTTTTTGTTACAGAGACCGTTCGAAGGGGGCGGGTTGCTTGCGCTTCATCTGCTGCGGGCGACCGCGCTGGCCTTCGCGCTGGGGCTGGCGTTCCTTCTGGACGACCCGGCCCGGCAGACCACCGCCGCGGTGCCGACGACGCGTCCCGTCCGGCAGGCGCTGCGGGTGGCGCTGGTCGCCCCGTTCCTGGCGCTGGGGTGGACGGTGGCGGTGCTGCTCGTGCCGGAGGAGATACGTCCTCCGGTGGGCGACGTCACGTTGGAGGCGGCCGGGACCTTCGTCCTCACGCTGGCGGCGGCCGCTGTCGCCGTGCGGTTCACCGAGGCGGCGGAGCCGGGGCAGGGGGTGGCCGCGGCGTTGCTCACCTCGGCCGTGGTGATGGCGCTGGTGCTGCCGGGGCGATGGGCGATGTTCGTGGCGGTGCGCGACGAGCGGTGGGCGGCGTCCCACGAGCGGTGGGTGTGGGTGCTGGTGGCGGCGGCGCTGGTGTGGGTGGCGTGCGGGCCGGAGCGGTTGCGGAGGCGGACGTTGCGGGTCGGTTCGGCCAGCACGTGATCTCGCCCCCCGCTCCTCAAACGCCGGAAAACCTGAGTCGGGTTTTCAGCCGGTCCGGCGTTTGAGGACGAGGCCCTTTCGGGGCCGAAGCGGGGGTCTGGGGGCGCAGCCCCCAGGGATGGGACGGGTAGGGGCGGCGGGGGCGAGGAAACTCCGGCGCGCCCCCCGTCTCACGTCTCCGTGCGGTACATCAGGTCCGTCTCATGCGTCACGAACCCGAGCCGCTCGTACACCGACACCGCCGCCTTGTTGTCGGCGTCGACGTACAGCATCGCCGTCGGCAGTCCCTGCGAGGCCAGGTGCCGCAGGCCGATCGTGGTGAGGGACTTGCCGAGCCCGCCGCCCTGCGCGCCCGGCTTCACACCGAGGACGTAGACCTCGCCCAGCCGCTCCTCGGAGTGGACCTTGGTCCAGTGGAAGCCGATCAACTCGGCGCCGCGGAAGGCGAGGAAGAAGCCGGACGGGTCGAACCAGGACTCGGCCATGCGGGCGTCGAGGTCGCGCTGGACGAGGGAGCCCTGCTCGGGATGGTGGGCGAAGGCGGCGGCGTTGACGGCGAGCCAGGCCGAGTCGTCCTGGCCGGGCACGAAGGGGCGTACCGTCACGCCGTCCGGGAGGACCGGGTCGGGCAGCTCAAGGCCCGTCAGCGGCCGGCGCATCTGCCGTAGCTCACGGAACAGGGTCAGACCGAGGACCTGGGCGAGATGCCGGGCCGCGGAGTGGCCGCCGTGGGCCCACACCCGCAGCCGCTTGCCGGACGCGGCGAGGAGGGCGGAGCCCAGCGCCCGGCCGTGGCCGTGACCGCGGTGCGCGGGATGGACGACCAGTTCGGCGGCCGGCGCCTCCACCGGGTCGGTGTCCTCCAGCTGGGCATAGCCGACGAGTTGGCCGTCGACGGTCAGCAGCAGATGGGACACCCCCTCGCGTGCGCCACCGCGCAGTTGCAGCCGTCCCTGCTCCGACACGGCCTGCTGACCGTCGCTGTGCACGGCCTCCGCGAGGAGCGCCAGCACCGCTTCGGTCAGGTCCGGAGAGAGCGCCGAGTAGGTGTCGATCGAGCGGGAGGTGCCACGCCGTGCGGTGTCGTCGCTGGTCATGCGTACGAGGGTACGGGGAGGACCCCGCAAAGTGGGGGCAAAGGAAAGGGCAAAGGGAAACCAGGATGTAACCAGGAAACCCCTGTCGCGCTACGCGCGTTGACTCTAGGCTGCGCCGGACGGGGCCGACGTGATTCAGACATCCCACAGGGGGGCGTATGCCAGCCATATCCCAGCCGAACCGCCGCAGACGGACCGTCCGCGTCCTTGCCGCAGCCGCCGGTCTCGCGACCGTCGGCGCCCTCGCCGCCGCGCTGCCCTCGACGGCCGTCGCGGGCGAATCGGGCAAGTCGGGTGGTAAGGGGCCCAGCCGCTACCAGGACGTGCAGCTGCTGTCCTTCAACGACCTGCACGGCAACCTGGAGCCGCCGTCCGGTTCGTCCGGCCGCGTCACCGAACTCCAGGCCGACGGCACGACGAAGACCATCGACTCCGGCGGTGTCGAGTACCTCGCCACGCATCTGCGCGAGGCGCGGGAGGGCAACAAGTACTCCATCACCGCCGCCGGCGGTGACATGGTCGGCGCGTCCCCGCTCATCTCGGGTCTCTTCCACGACGAGCCCACCATCGAGGCGCTCAACGGCCTCGACCTGGACGTCACCTCGGTCGGCAACCACGAGTTCGACGAGGGCGCCAAGGAACTGGCCCGGCTCCAGAAGGGCGGCTGTCACCCGACCGCCGGCTGCTACACGGACGAGGAGTTCGAGGGGGCGGACTTCCCGTACCTCGCGGCGAACGTCCTGAACGAGAAGACCGGCAAGCCGATCCTCAAGCCCTACTGGGTGTGGAAGAAGAAGGACGTCAAGGTCGGCTTCATCGGCGTCACCCTGGAGGACACCCCGGGCGTCGTCTCCGCCGAGGGCGTCAAGGGCCTGAAGTTCAAGGACGAGGTCGAGACGATCAACAAGTACGCCAAGGAGCTCCAGCGCCAGGGCGTGAAGTCGATCGTGGCCCTCATCCACGAGGGCGGGGCCCCGGCCTCGGCGTCGTACAACTACAACTGCGACTCCCCGGGCGCCGGCGACGGCATCTCCGGCCCGATCGTGGACATCGCCAAGAACATCACCCCGCAGGTCGACGCGCTGGTGACGGGTCACACCCACGCCGCCTACGCCTGCACCATCAACGACCCGGCGGGCAACCCGCGCACGGTCACCTCGGCCGCGTCCTTCGGCCGTCTCTACACGGACACCACGCTGACGTACGACCGGTGGACGGGTGACATCGCCCGTACGGCCGTGAAGTCGGCGAACCACGTGGTCACCCGGACCGTCGCCAAGGCGACGGACATGACCGAGCTGATCAGCAAGTGGAACACCCTCGCGGCGCCCATCGGCAACCGCGCCATCGGTTACATCTCCGCCGACATCGCGAACACCGGCACCGAGTCCCCGATGGGCGACCTCATCGCCGACGCGCAGCTCGCCTACGGCAAGCAGCTCGACCCGGAGACGGACCTCGCGCTGATGAACCCGGGCGGTGTGCGGGCGGGTCTGACGTACGCGCAGAAGGGCACGGAAGGCGACGGCGTCGTCACCTACGCCGAGGGCTTCACCGTCCAGCCGTTCTCCAACACCGTGAACCTCCAGGACTTCACCGGCGCCCAGCTGATCCAGGTCCTCCAGGAGCAGGTGAGCGGCTCGAACCTGGCCTCGCCGAAGATCCTCCAGCCGTCGTCGGGCCTGACGTACACGCTGGACCTGACGAAGACCGGCGCCGAGCGGATCGTCGTCGGCTCCATTCAGCTCAACGGTGCGGCCATCGACCCGGCGGCCACCTACCGCGTCGCGACCAACAGCTTCCTCGCGGGCGGCGGCGACGGCATCACCACGCTGGGCCTGGGCACCAACGACCTCGTCGGCACGGACGACCTGGCGGCCCTTGAGCAGTACCTGCTGGCCAACTCCTCGGCCACGAGCCCGATCGCGCCTCCGGCGGCGAACCGGATCACGATCGTGAAGTAACCCCTTGGGGTGGTAAGAGGCGGTCGCGTCATATCGACGCGGCCGCCTCTTCGCGTATTAAAACCTGTGTGAGGGCGAGTTTGGTTCCTGGATGTCCCTGAAAAGTTGTCTCAGGTGCAATTCATTGAGGTCTAAGCGGAATCGGTCTTTTTCTCTTTCGGGAGCACGTAGTGTTTTCCATGTCGAACCGAACGGCACGAAGGAGAAAGCAAATGAGCTTCCACAAGATCACCCCCGTCGCCAAGAAGACCCACAAGGCCGCGCCCAAGAAGAAGGCGCAGGTGAAGAAGGTGACTCCGCAGCGACGCCCGGTATCCCATAAGAACTGAAATAAGCCGCACATAACCCCAACCTGATAACCGGAGAGGTAATTACCATGAGCTTCCACAAGATCGCCCCCGTCGCCAAGAAGAACACCAAGCCCGCCGCCCCGGCGCCGAAGAAGAAGGCTCCTCAGCAGAAGAAGGCCGCCGCCCGTCCGGTGTCCCGCAAGGGCTGCTGACACCCCATCGACGAGGCGGGGCCACCGACAGGGACTCGGTGGCCCCGCCTCGGGCATGTCCGCCGTACTTCGAGGGAGCAACCGAGGGAGCAACGATGAGGGAAGTCCGCGAGGCCTTCCGCCGCTTCTGGCCGCTGACCCGTGGCGACCGCAAGTGGCTGGTGGCGATCGTCGGGTGCGTGGTGGTGTCCGCGCTCGCCGAGACCGCCTCGATCCTGCTGTTCGCACACCTGACCGACACCGCCCTGAAGGCCGGTTCGCTCGCCGCCTTCTGGGGCCCGGCCGGCGCCTGGCTGGCCGTCGCCGCGCTCGGCGCGCTGGTCGGCTACCTCGGCAACTCACTCGCCACCTGGACCGCGGAGAGATTCGTGCTCCGGCTGCGGGCCAAGGTGTTCCGGCACGTCCAGGACCTGCCCCCGCACTTCTTCCAGAAGCACCGCCAGGGCGACCTCGTGGAACGCCTCACCGGGGACGTCGAGGCCATCGAGCAGATGGTGGTGTCCGGGGTCGTCGGCACGGTCGCCGCCGCGTTCTCCGCCGTCTTCTACTCCGCCGCCGCCCTCTACCTGCGCTGGGACCTGGCCCTCGTCACCTTCGTCCTCGCCCCCCTGTTCCTGCTGGCCGCCCGCCGCTTCGCCGGCCGCATCAAGAGCGCCTCCCAGGACGAGCGGGCCGCCGACGGCGCGATCACATCGGTGGTCGAGGAGTCGCTCGGCAATGTGGTGCTGACCCAGGCCTACAACCGCCGCGCCGACGAGGAGCAGCGGCTCGACCGCGAGGCCCGCGCCTGGATGCGGGCATCCGTGCGCGGGGCCCGGCTCAGCGAGATGTACGAGCAGTTCGTCGAGGTCGTCGAGACGGTCTGCGTCCTCGCCGTCATCGGACTCGGCGTCTGGGAGATCTCAGCCGACCGGATGACCCTGGGCCAGCTCCTCGCCTTCGCCGCGTTCATCGGCTACCTCTACCCACCCGTCCGCAACCTCGGCCAGCTCGGCCTCACCCTCACCGCCGCCACCGCGGGCGCCCAGCGCCTCAACGAGATCCTCGACGCCGAACCCGCCGTCACCGACCCGGCAGAACCGGTCCGGGCATGGCCCGTCCGAGGCTGGGTCAGCGTCCACGGCGCCGGCTTCCGCTACCCCGGCGCCGCCGAGGACTCCCTGCACGACGTCACCTTCCAGGCCGCCCCCGGCGAACTCGTCCTCGTCACCGGCCCGAGCGGCGCCGGCAAGTCCACCCTCGCCAAACTGCTGCTCCGCTTCTACGACCCCGCGTCCGGAGTGCTCTGCCTGGACGGCGTCCCCCTGACCGACGTACCCCTGGAGTTCCTGCGCGAGAACGTGGCGCTGCTCCCGCAGGAGACGCTCGTCCTGCACGGCACGATCCGCGAGAACATCGAGTGCGGCCGCCCCGGCGCGAGCGACGAGGACATCGAGCGGGCCGCACGCGCGGCCGCCGCGCACGAGTTCGTCACCGCACTCCCCGACGGCTACGACACCGTCATCGCCCCCGGCACCGCCGCCCTCTCCGGCGGCCAGCTCAAGCGGGTCGCCATCGCCCGCGCGATGCTGCGCGCCGCCCCCGTCCTCATCCTCGACGAACCCACCGCCGGCCTCGACTCGGTGGCCGCCCGCCGCATCGTGAAACCCCTGCGCGAGCTCATGTCCGGACGTACGACGATCATGATCACCCACGATCTGAGCCTCGCCCCCGACGCCGACCGCGTTCTCGTCGTGGACGAGGGCCGGCTGGTCGAGGTCGGTACGCACGACGAACTCGTGGAGCGCGGCGGCACCTACGCCGAACTGGCCGCTCACACCCGGCCGGCCGGGAACCCCACCGGACTCCTGAGCGTGTAGCCCAGCCCCCGCACGGTCTGGATGAGCCGCGGTTCGCCGCGGCTCTCCAGCTTGCGCCGCAGATACATGACGTAGACGTCGAGGGTGTTGGAGGCCGGCTCGAATTCGAACCCCCACACCTCCTTGAGGATCTGCGCCCGGCTGAGCACCTTCGCCGGGTGCCGCATCAGGTACTCCAGCAGGCCGTACTCGGTCCTGGTGAGGTCGAGCGGCCGGCCGCCGCGCGTGACCGTACGGCTGCGCAGGTCGATGGCGACGTCCTGGAAGGACAGCTGCTCGGCGGGCCCGGGCTGGGGCGGCACGAGGGTCCGGGGACTGCGCCGCAGCAGGGCCCGTACCCGGGCCAGCAGTTCCTCGGCGTCGAAGGGCTTGGTCAGATAGTCGTCGGCGCCGTTGTCGAGGGCGACGATCCGGTCGCCGACCGCGTCCCGGCCGGTGATCATCAGGATCGGGACGGTACACCCGGAGGCCCGGATCCGGCGGGTCGCGGCCAGGCCGTCGAGCTGCGGCATGGTGACGTCCATCAGCACCAGGTCCGGTTCGTCCCGGACGAGCTCCACGGCGGTCCGTCCGTCCCCGGCGAGTACGGTCTCGTACCCCTCGAACCGCAGCAGCCGTCCGAGCCCTTCCCTCACGGCCACGTCGTCGTCGGCCAGCAGAATCTTCCGCGCCATCTGAACACGGTGTGACGAAGTGCTGTGGCGGAGCTGGCAGGGCGATAAGCGTGGGCTTAAGGAAGTCGGCGGGCACGCCGGTGCAGGAGGGCGGCCAGGAGGACGAAGGCCGCGAGCGGGATGTAGAGGAGGTAGAGGAGCATCGAGGGCTCGTCGTCCGCGGTGAACATGAGCACCACCCACAGCAGGAAGTCGCACCCGAAGGTGATGAGCGCCCCGGTGGCCGCCCGCACCCAGGCCTTGGTGTGCGCGGTCCGCCTGCGGATGAGCGTCTCGACGGCCGGACGCGGCTCGAACGCGGCCCCGCGGTGCCGGGCACCGGCCTCCAGCAGGCCGGCGACCTCGGTCCACGGGTCGACGAGCTGCCGGTCGTCGATGTGCGGTAGGGCGTGACGGTGACCGTTGTCGCGGTACAGGTACGTGACGAAGTTCTGCCCCATGTAGTTCGCGCCGCGCGGCAGCGGCTCGACCCGCAGGTCGTAGACGTCGTGCCAGGCGGCCAGGCGCCGCTCGGTGAAGGCGCCGCGCACGGAGATGCCGTCGGCGGTGACGAGCGTGCGCCCGCGTCGCAGTCTCAGCGTCATCCAGCCGATCATCAGCACCGCGGCGAGCAGGAAAGCCACCCGTACCCACAGGGGAAGGGAGTTCGAGGAGTCAGCCAACCGAAAGAGAGGGTTCAGCAGCAAGCAGCCCATGAGGAAGAGGAACCTGCCCGGCAGCCTGCGCCGCCTGCCGTACTCCCGCTCGATCCCGAAGGTGTCCATCTACGCCACCCCGCGCCCGCCCGCGACCATGCCGCGCAGGAACCCGGCCTCGGCGTGCAGGTCCGGCACGCACCGGTCGTTGACGAAGGGCAGCGCGTGCCGACGGCCCGCCGAGTCGTACACACAGACGATGAACCGGAGACTGGACCCCTGCGGGGCGGGCTCGACGCGCAGGTCCTGGACTTCGTGCCAGGCCCATCTCCGCACGCGCAGGGCGCTGTACGAGGTGATCCCGCCGGCCCGTATCACCGTACGGGCCCGCAACAGGGCAAGCGCCATCCAGCCGTTGGAGAGCAGCAGGACCGTCACCAGGGCCACCGCGGGCCAGAACGGCACCCCACTGAGCAGCACTTCCCCGACGCCCGCCGCGAACAGGAGCCCGACCGCCCCGAGCGCCTTCCACACCGGCCCCCGTCTGCGGTACCGCCTGATGATGTCCCCGTCCATGATCCCTCCCCGTTGCCGGGATGATCGTAGGACGGGGACCTGTGCGTCAGGAAGCGGTCGGCGTCCAGTCGCCGAGCCAGTCCGCGACCTCCTGGTCGGCGGCCTGGGCGTCGGTCAGCTGGGGCCGGTTGCTGGTGGCGGAACCGGAACCCGCGCCGGTGTTCTTGTACTCGGCGAACCGGTCGTCCTTCCAGGAGAAGCCGCTCATGTCGGTCCACGGAGTGGACTTGATCGCGGCGCTCAGGGTGGTGTTGCGGACCGTCGTCTGCGGGTCGAGGGTCGTGTCACCGCCGGCGTGCCAGGGGCGGCCGAGGTAGAAGCTCGCGGACGAGACATCGCCGTTGACCGCCGAGTTGGCGATCAGGATGCCCTTGCGGTTCGCGGCGGTGCTGGGCGCGGTGACGTAACCCGCGGAGGTGCCGTCCCAGCGCTTCTTCAGCGTGATGACGGACTTGTCGATCACCGTGGTCGCGCGGCCGAAGATGAAGTCGACGTTGCCGACGACGTAGGAGTTCTTCACGTAGACGCGGCCCAGCCTGTCCTTGGACGCGGTGTCCACGAGCAGGGTGTCCTGGTCGCCGCTGACGATGATCCCGTCGAGGAACACCTTGTCGGCGGAGGTGCGCAGGGCGACCGCCTGGTGGCCGCTCAGGTTCTGGTTGGCCTTCTCGTCGAAGTCGTTGGAGATCGTCAGGTTGCGGGCCTGGAAGTCGTCGGCCTCGACGGCGACGGTGGCGCTGCCGCCGGTGCCGTAGGTGCCCGACCCGTCCGGCTTGGGCGTCCCGGACGCGTTGTTGTAGACGATCACCGTGTCGTTACGGCTGCCGCCCGTGCCCTGGATGGTGACGTGCGGCTTGTTGGACGGCACCTTCACCAGCTCGCGGTACGTCCCCGGCTTGACGGAGATGACGACGCGGGAGGCGTTGTTCGCGGGTACGGCGTTCACCGCGGCCTGCACGGTGGAGTACTGCCCGCTGCCGTCCTTCGCGACGGTGAGGGTGGTCGCAGCCGCGGCGGCGGTGGTGCTCGCCGTGGTTCCGATGGAACCGCGCGGCCCCACACCGGACTTGAGCAGGGACGGCACGTTGGCGGTGGCGTCGAGGGTGTACGCGTAGTAGCTCTTCGGATCGAAGGCCGTACCCCCGCTCTCGTTGCGCCCGCTGGTGCCGACGAAGGTGTTCCCCTTCTGCACGACGGTCGCGGTGCTGTCCTTGATGACGGGGTTGTTGACGCCCTGGAAGTAGGAGTTCTCCAGGACCATCTTGGTCTTGCCCCGGGAGTAGTTGCCGTACGACGACTTGATGTCGGTGTCGGCCACGTCCTCGAGGAAGTTGTTGTACAGGTGGGCGTGGGCGGCGTTGTCCGTCGAGGGGTTGCGCTGCTCGGTCTCGCGGATCCAGTTGTGGTGGATGGTGATGTCGGTGACGACGTTCTCCGTCCACCCGATGCCGAACGCCTTGTTGTCCTGGCTGAGCTTGTTCCAGGAGACGGTCACATAGGTGCTGTCCTTGCGGACGTCGATGAGCCCGTCGGCCATGTGCCGGAGGTCGTCGTGATCGATCCAGACGTGGTGGGCGCCGTCCATCTGGATGCCGTCGAAGTCGTGCTCTTTGTCGTTCCAGACGCCCTGGTAGGCATCCCGGATGGTCAGGTTCCGGATGATGACGTTGTGCACGCCGGACCCGAGGAAGAAGCCACCACCCACGATGTGCCCGGAGGTCCCGGACCCGACGATGGTCTTGTCGGACTTGACCTTGATCTCTTTCCCGACGGGGTCCATGTTGATGGTGGCCGCCACGACGATGACGTAGGGGGCGTCCGCGGTCGCGTACTTCTCCAGGTCGGCGAGCGTCTTGACGGTGACGATCTGCCCGTCGCGTCCGCCGTACGTCCCGTTCTGCCCGAGGGCGTTGACCGAGGCGAAGCCGTCGGCGGTGGCGGTCGCCCACGCGGGGACCGCGGCGGTGGCGGCGGACGCGGAGGACTGGGCGTCGTCACCGAAGAGCGGGCTGTAGGCGAGCACGCCGGCTGAGGTCAGGGCCAGGGGGATACCGGCGACCAGCGCGGTCTTGCGCCGACGGTGCCGTGGGGCCCTGTTGCGGGTGTCAGTCACGGGCTGCTTCCGATCGCTTCAGGTGTGGAGGGGGGTTGGGATCACCTGACTGTCGAAGCAGCGAGCGAAAAGGTTGCCGTGCGGGGAGATCTGCCGGTCGCCGGCTACGGCGTGGGGGCCGCCGCGTCCGGGTCCTCGGGGGGAGGCTTGGGG
>NZ_JABERD010000288.1 GCF_013044505.1 Streptomyces sp. S3(2020)
GTGGGGGAGGCGTTGCCGGGGGTGGGCGGCGGCTGTGAGGGCGGCGGCCCCCTTGTCCTTGTCTCCCGCCTGCTCGGCCCCACAGGCAGACAGCCCCAGCACACACAGGGCCGACAGGGCGGACAAGGCGGACAGGGTGGTCGTACGGCCGAGAGGGTTGCTGCTCTTCCTGGTACGTCGTCGTCTCATGCCCGAAGTCTCGACGTGATCAAGGGGCCGGGCATGAGTACTGCTACTCAAAGCAGGCCAGGGAAAGAGGCAGCTCACCCCGGCGCACCCTGCAACTCTGTAGGTACCCCCCGAAGTCGAGATGGATCACGCTGGACAACGACCTGACACGGGCCGCACGAACCAGAGCCCATGCCATCTGGGCTATCTGAGCCATCTGGGCCATCTGGGCCATCTTGAAGACAATGGGGGAACAACACATGCGTAATCGGCTGAAGTTCGGCGCTGTAGCCCTCGCCGCAGCGTTCGGGGCGGTCATCGCCGTGGGATCACCGGCGGCAGCCTCCGACGAGGAGTTCTGGACCCGCAGCTGTGGCTCCAAGTACTACGCCTTCAGCGACGAGTGGACCTCCTGGACGAAGAAGTACTCGGGGGGCGACTGCTCGGGGCATGCCTGGGCCCGTATCAAGGTCAACGGCGAGTGGAAGGCATGGCACCACGCCAGCGGCAAGATCACCATCGAGAACGGCGCCGGAAGTACCGAGCTGAGCCAGCACAAGGGGTGCGCGGACTGCAAGGTGTACACGCTGATTCCCTGACCGACCTGACCGATACGCGACGGCCGGGGCGATGGATACCGCACCGGCCGTCCGCGGAGACCGCAGGTGTCAGAGCTGACCGGACTCGGCAATGGTGATCTTCGCCGAGGTCGCGCCGCTGCCCGAGCCGAGCGACTCGATCTTCCTGACGACCGCCATGCTCGCCTCGTCGGCGACCTCACCGAACACGACGTGCTTGCCGTCCAGCCAGCCCGTCACGATCGTGGTGATGAAGAACTGCGAGCCATTGCTGTTCGGGCCTGCGTTGGCCATGGACAGCAGGCCCGGACGGTCGTGCTTGAGCTTGAAGTTCTCGTCGGCGAACTTCTCACCGTAGATGCTCTTGCCACCCGTACCGTTGCCCCGGGTGAAGTCACCGCCCTGCAGCATGAAGTCCGGGATGACCCGGTGGAACGAGGACCCGGCAAAACCGAAGCCCTTCTCGCCCGTGGCCAGCGCGCGGAAGTTCTCCGCGGTCTTCGGGACGACGTCCTCGAAGAGGTTGAAGTTGATACGGCCGGCGGGCTCGTCGTTGATGGTGATGTCGAAGTAGACCTTGGTTGTCATGGTCCTATCCTGCACCCTCGTGCTGGGGCTGCCGTAATTGTGGGGGTGGGTGCGTTTGCGGCGTTGCTCTGAGTGATGGAACCGGGTGGGTGCCCTCCCCGGTCGCCGTCGCGATCAGTCGGCAGCCGACCTCTCCCAGAACGCCAGAGCATCGGCGATCAGGCTCTCTGCTGCTTCTCCGTAGGCGGCGGCACTACTCAAAGCCGCGAAGGCCTTGTCGTGTAGGGCGACTTCATCAGGGTCGGTGATGTCCACACCGCTGGATACGAGTTCGTAGTGGACGTGGCTGTCGCCGCGCATGTGGAAGCCGGACATGGGGACGACGGCTGCTTCGGCGGCGGTGGGGAGAACGCCGAGGGTAAGCGAGGGAAGGCTGATCTCGTGAAGTAGCCGTCCCATTTGCTCCTGCATCACCTTCGGCCCGCCGACGTTCGTGTACAGGGCCTGCTCGCCGAGAAGCACCTCGTAGTGGTGCTTCCCGTCGTATAGCACCTGTTGCCGCTCCATCCGCTTGGCGACCCCGGCCGGTACGTCGTCCGGTACGCCGAGGAAGTCGACAACCCTATGGAGAATCACGGTCGCGTACGCCTCAGTCTGGATCGTGCCCCAGATCATGTCGGGGACGTACGCCTTGCCGTGCGGCGTCTGCTGGTACCAGCGGATCACCTCGTCCTGAATGTCTTCTGTGCCGGTGCGTAGCCGCTGTTGCCACGGGATGGAGCTGGTCACCGTGAGTTCCCTTCTGTAGCAGATCGTGAACCAGTCCGGCTCATACCCCGCGCTGTGGAGCGCGGATCGTCGCTCAGGGACCCAACAATGAAATCCGGCCGGTTATCAGGTCGTCGTGATTCACGCCGCCACAACGCGTCTCTGTCGCCCTTTTTCCGGGTGGCTGGGGAGGGGGATCTCGACGGGCACAGCTTGTGCCGGTAGATCGTGGTCCCGCCTGCGGAGGCCGAGACCTTGTCGTGGCTGTCGTAGTCCTCGCCAACCAGAATTGCCTCGTCACACTTTGCGCAGATCACCGCGCAGGTCCTTCCTCCACAGCGCCTTCCAGATGTCGTGCAGCGGACGAGCGTCCGGGCACATCTGGTTCGGATCGGCTCGGCAGGTATGGCAGTTGAGACAGTGAAGGACAAGAACGTCGAACGCGTCGACGACGCCATCGGCTGCTTCCACGCTCATCAAACTCGCTCCGTCCGTGGGCCGTAGTGCGCTTCGACTGCTTTCCGGAGCGTCTGCCGTAACTGGTCCGATGGCGTGAACGGGCGATCAGCAGTCGGTTGCACAGCCCAGTGCAGATTCATCTCCCTGGACTTAAGAGGTGGCACGACCACGTAGGTGGCCGCTCCGCACACGGTCGTCTCTCGTACGTCCCAGCCGGTCGTCGACGACGGCTCGGTCAGAAAGTAGTGAATACGGCTCCACGGGTCGCAGATCACCGCCCCTGACGCCCCTCCGAGGAGGGACAGTGCAGTTTGTCCGACGGTTCGGCCGACTCGGATCGCGTCGAAGTGCGTACCCGCCTCGACGTGCCAGATCGCTCCTGCGGGCGGCAGCCACGGCAGGCGCCGTTCGGCGACGGCACTCACGCCGCCACCGTCCCGTCCTGGCATCCACAGGTCATGAGCTGCGCGAGCGGGATTGCCTCAGACATCCACATTCCCATCTGCTGGTTCCTACGCGTGGGACAGATGGTGGAGTCATGCAAGGAGCACAAGTACCCCAGCGAGGGGTAGCTGAGGGCGGCTCAGTTGGCCATGCACCACTCGGCGAAGTTCGTGAGCGACTCCGAGTCAGCGCGCTTCAACCGCCGTAGCGTGGCAGCGTCTTCTCGGACCCACGGGTGTTCCCGCGTGTGCTGCGGGGCGATCCGGCGGGCTGCCTTGAGGGACTCGAAAGCATGATCGGTCAGTCCGGACCAGAGTTGTGCCCGGGCGAGTTCGATGTAGAAACCGGAGCGCCGTTCGGCAGGCAGATCGGAGGGCGGATTCCAGTCACGCGCGACCGTGAGGGCACGACTGACGCGGCCGTCACCGAGGCTGACGGCGACGGACACTTCGTGGATGCGAACGGAGTCGGGTCCGAACGCTGTGCCGTGGTAAATGGATTCGGACACCCGATCCGCGAGGACGCGCGCTTCGTCGAGGTGGGTTTCCGCTGCCGCAGAGTTCTGGGCTCGTCCGGCGATTACAGCAGCTCTCATGTGGAGGGTGCCTCTTGCCGCGACAGCTGGAGTCGTGTTCGCGGTGGGCGCCGAGTCGATGGCCTGTTCAAGGGCGCGCAGCCCGGATGTATGGGCGCGTGCGACGAAGAAGGTCTCGGTGCGTACATAGGCGACGGACGCGGTGAGTAGTGGATCGTCTGCGTCGGGGGCGGCCCAACGCATCAGTTCGACCAAGCGCGCGGACAGGTCGTGAGCGCCGAACTTGAAGGCCACGGCGTCCGCCGCACGGTAGGCGGTGACTAGGAGCATGGCCAGCTCGTGTCTCTTGTGGGTGGGCACTTCATGGTAGGCGCGGGCAAGTTCGGTGAGCAGATCGGGTAGTTCGCGCGCAATGCGGGTGTACTGGGCCGCAAGACGCCAGCGAGCGGCGTCGGCAACGGCAGTTCGCAGTTCGTCGATAGGTCGGGTCGGACCGTCGTCCGGAAGGTCGTACGTGGCGAGCGCCGCGGAGAGCGCGGGCAATGCCTCGTGAACGCGGGTGTGTGCAGGACCGCGGGCGACACGCAGGCGGCTTGGATCGATCCCAAGAGCCGCCGCAAGGGCTTCGAGCATGGCATCGGTGACACCGCGCTCGCCTCGCTCGATCTTGCGGATGGTGCCGAGCGCGACGCAGGCGACGTCGGCGAGTTGCTGCTGTGTCATCTTCGGGCGCATGACGCTGCGGTAGTAGGCGAGTCGCCTGCCCACCCCGTCGTTGGCGTGTGCTGACACACCGGCTCCAGTCCGAGGTGCCTGCTCCGCACCGTACTCGTATTGATACGCAGCGTGTTCGCGATCCGTCGGGTCGGCCCCAGCCGACGGAACCTCCTTGTGCCCTCAGTCCGCGATGATCGTGGTGAGCTCAGTGAGGCTGTCGATCCGCCAGTCGGCAGCCGCTCTCAACTCCGGGTTATCTGCCCACAGATGACCCCACGGTCCGCGACGGATGTGCGCCGTCCGAAGCCCAGCCGCCTTCGCCGGGAAAATGTCATTGGCCGGGTGATCACCGACGTAGACCGTCTCCCTCGGCGAGGCTTGGGCCACTTCCATCACACGCTCGAAGAACTCCGAGTGGGGCTTCGCTACGCCCCAGTCCCCAGAGGTGACGATGAGGTGAACAGGCAGATCGAGGTCGCGCAGCAGTTCGCCCACGCGGGAGGTCTGGTTCCCGGCGACGATGACGCGGATGCCGAGCTTGCGTAGCCCTGACAGGGCGGGACGCACGTCGTCGTACAGATCCGTCTCGTCCAGGAACTCACCGCGGCCAGCTGCCTCACGTGCGTGGTACTCGGCTGCCACGTCGATGCCGGGGCGCGCCAGGCGTACGGCGTCTGCGTTGTCGCGGCCCTGCGCGACCACGGCTCCCACGAGGGCGGAGAGGGTGTGGTGCGGGATGTCGAGCCAGTCCGCCCATGAGTGCCAGTAGCGGTCGTCGCGGGTGATGGTCTCGCCTACGTCCAGGACGATGGTGTCAATCACCTTGGGGAGCCTACGGGGTCGGGCTTGTGGGGGCAGGTAAGAGGCGCCGATCGATCCTTAGACGGGTACAGGGCAATCCAAGCAGCGGAAAGTGCGAGGAGCGCTGCCTGGGGGTGTGGCCGTTGCCGCGAACTCAGAGAAGTCGCCGTTGTCGGTGCGGTACGCGAGGCCAATCCCGTGTTCAGCGAGCAGGTCTCGGAGGTCCTCGCGCGGAAGTGCTGGCGTGAGCACCATGAGGTGGAGGGGTTGGGCGGGCTGGAGATCCCTCAAGTAGTGCCGTGCCAAGAGAAGTTGAGTAATGGCCTTGGCGATCGACTCGTGTGCTGTGCTGCCTGTCGGCTCGTAGACCGTGTTGTTTGTCTGGCTGAAGAGGCCGTACGTGAGCCGGTCTGCCGTGTTGCGCATCTCCAACTCCATCTGGCCAAACGTTTCCCCCTCGGCGACCTTGTGATCCTGGAAGGCGTCCGCCAGATTGTCGCGGGTTACTTCTGACGGGTCGATGTTTGTTTGTGGCTGGAGTTGGCGCCTCTGTCGTCCAATGGCCCGGGCGAATCGGCCTGCGGTCTGGCTAAAGAGAGACCTGGGTGTGGATGGCAGTTGAAGAGTGTGGGAGGCCTCTCTTATGTATAGGCCTGTGGGGCGTAGCCGAAAGACGATGACGTTTCGGACTTTGCGGTTTACGTCAGTGGCTACGCGTGTCTCGTACGGGTGGCGCTCATCGACCTTGAACTGTCCGATATATTTATGCTCTTTTGCGCCGCCGCCTGGAACCTTGCCCACTGCTATGAACAAATGGAGCGTGCGCCCCATGTCGGCATGTTTCAGAATGGCGGAGTTCCCGCCTCTGAGGGCTTGATTATCCTCTTGCCCGGTTCCGGTGTAAGTGAATATCGGGCCTAGCTCGTCATCCTCTGCGAGCCATCCATCGCGATACCCGTACCGTTCGCCAGCCTCACTGTCCGAGAATATAAGGACATTCCTCTGCTTCGCCGCTGGGCTGATCCCGGCGAAGGGGCTGCCGCCGAGCACCGGGTGGATCTCGTCACGCGTGAGGATGTCGCCGGGTTGGAAGCCGGACCTGGGCGTCGTCATGGGTTGAGATTAATGGGTTTGGTGCTCGTGAAGTGCGGCAGGTGACGCCAGCTGCCTGAGAGGTCGTTGTGGCAACGCCAGGCTCAGACGAGAATGGTGTGATGAGTGAGGTGACGGGGACGCTCATCGCGAGCGTTATCGCTTTCGTAGCCGCAGTCATCGGGGCTGTGATCGCTGGTAGGTATGCCAAGCGTGGAGCAGAGGCTGGCGGGCGCAAGGCAGTTGAGGCGGCTCTTGCGCAGGTGCAGGGCCAAGCAGCGGTGGAGCACTGGCAGTGGGTGCGCAGTCAGCGGCATCAATCCATTGCTGCCTTCTTTGCGGCTTATGCTGCGCTTGATGACGTACTTGCAGGTTTCGTGCCCGAGGTGCGAAACGGAGGCAGCCTCAATGAGGTGGCAAGGCGCGAACTTCATGAAGGCATGCGCGAACTACAGGCCAAAACCAGCCAATTGGCACTATGGGGCCCAAGGGAGGCGATTGACTTGGCGTACGGGGTGACGGGGAAGTCCCTGGCCACGATGGGAGCCTTGTTGCAGGCACAGAGCACGGCCTCCGCGAGCCTGAATACGCGATGGTCCGCATTCGACCGCGTGAGGGAGGAGATGGTGCTAGCCCATGCTGCCTTCCTTGAGAGGGCTGGAGAAATCGTTCGTGATCCGCGACAGCCGATCAGCTAGCGTCGCGCGAGGTTGTTCAGGCGTCCGGTCGGCTAGCCCGCGGTGATGCCCGAGTACGACCACACATCCGCGGGCAGCTCATAGTGCAGCTGCCAGGTAATGGCCATGGGCTTGCTGCCCTCGTGCCCGCCATACGTTGCCGGACCGAGCAGCATCCAAGGCTGAGCCTTGCCGATGTCAGTGTCCTTGTAGCGTCGCATGAACAGCAGGACGTGACTTCCGCGATGCTTGTGCTGCTGGTAGCGCAGGCCCGTGGGGGAGCTCGGCGCGATCGCGTTCTGGGACTCCCAGTGGAAGAGCGTGGGACTGAGCGCGTAGTCCTTGTACCGGACCGTAGGCGAGAAGTCCTTCTCGTTCTTCTCGAGGGTGATCAGTAGGGCGTCGGTCTGGTTCGGCTCGTCCCACAGGACGCCCTGCGAAAACGTGCCGGGCATCTGACCGCCGAGGCAGCCGACACCCAAGGCGGCCAGGATCTCGGAGCGGTTGTATGCGCTATGGATCTTCAAGGGAATGTGAGCGTGCACGCCCTCCAGGGGGAGGGGGAAGTGGTCGGCTTGCCCCATCACATGGTCGAGTACCTGTCGCAACTCGTGGCGGAACGCTCGCTGCTCGCGGAGTGATTCGAGTCCCTCGGCATAGGAATCGAACCCCCCAGCCTTGTCCCAGAGGTTGAAGAACAGCATGCGGGCGTAACTTTGGTCCTTCGCGCTCAGCGAGTCGTACGTTGGTGCGTCATCGCGCAACAAGCGCGAGTACGCGTCAGCGCGTTCCTGATCGTCAACGTGCAGGAACGCATGCACACGCTTCAACAGGTCCTGCTCGCCAGGCAGTTCAGGCGCATCTGCCAGATCGGCGCGACGTAGGACTGTCGTCCATGAGTTGCTCGACTTGTACAGCTCCCGGATTTCGCGGCGACTCTCCTTGAGGTAGTCAGCGAGGAGCGGCGTGTCGAAGATCCGCGCCTCTTTGGCGAGGGTTTGCACAGTCGCCTTGATTTGGGTGCGAATGTTGTCGAGCACGAGTTTCTTGGACTTGCCCTCAAGGATGATCTGGCAGCCAGACGGCAGCAGAGGGAAGTCGTGTTCGGCGTGCTCAAGGAGTCGATTGCGCGAAAGGTTCGTCATCGCACGGAACTGCTCCTCGAACCGGAACTCGGCTCGATGCTGGCCGATGAAGTCGAGCACAGTGAGCACGGGCTTGTCCGGCGTGCGGCGCAGGCCTCGCCCGAGTTGCTGGAGGAAGACGGTGGCGCTGCTCGTGGGGCGCAGGAGGAGCAGCGTATCGACGTCGGGGATGTCCAAGCCTTCGTTGAACAGGTCTACGGAGAAGATGACTTGGATCTCGCCAGCCTTGAGCTGGGACAGAACATGGTCACGGACCTCGGGCCGCGATGCGCTGTCCAAGGCTTCAGCCTTGAAGCCGGCGTCTTGGAAACACTTCGCCATGAAGTGAGCATGTTTCCTGCTGACGCAGAAGCCGAGCGCCCGCATGCTCATCGGGTCGGAGACCTTGTCCTGCACCTGCTTGATGACGATGCGGGCCCGAGCATGGTCGGCAGAGAACAAGTCGCCGAGCTGGCTCTGGTCGTATGTCCCCGACCGCCAGTTGAGGCGGGTGAGGTCCGTGCCGTCGGGCACACCGAAGTAGTGGAATGGGCACAGGAGGTCGTTGTCGAGGGCTTCCCACAGCCGCATTTCGGCAGCGATTCGGCCTTCGAAGAACTCGTCCTGCACATTCAGGCCATCCGCGCGCTCGGGAGTGGCGGTCAGACCCAGGAGTTGCTTCGGTTTGAAGTGGTTGAGCACTCGGCGATACGTCGTGGCCGTAGCGTGATGGAACTCGTCGATGACGATGATGTCGAAGTGTTCCGGGTCGAACTGGTCGAGCCGCTGGTCAGTGAGCGACTGGACGCTGGCGAAGACGTGCTCCCAGTCCCGCGGTAGCTCGCCGGTGAAGAGCGGTTCGCCGAAGGAGGCGTCGTCGAGAACCTCGCGGTACATGCGCAGCGACTGCCGCAGGATCTCCTTGCGATGCGCCACGAAGAGGAGCCGCGGGTACTGCTTGCCGCCCGCCTCCTTGTGCAGATTGCGGTAATCAAGGGCGGCCATGACCGTCTTGCCGGTACCGGTTGCTGCTACAAGCAAGTTGTGCCGGTGACCGCGTACCTCACGCTCGACGCGCAGTCGCTCCAGCATGTCGGCCTGGTGTGGGTGCGGACGAACCTCAAGACCAGACAGGCTGATCTTGGCGTCCTGACTGGACGGCGAACCGCCCGCGATGGTCAAGGCCTCGTCCAACTTAAGGGCGTCGAGCTCGGGGTCGTACGGCTCAAAAGCGATGTCGTTCCAGTACGCGTCGAAGGTGGCCTCGAACTTATTGAGGACGACTGGAGTGGCCACTGATGACAGGCGTACGTTCCACTCCAAGCCGTCGAGCAGTGCGGCCTTCGACAAGTTTGAGCTGCCTACATACGCCGTGTCGAATCCGCTCTTGCGTCGGAACAGCCAGGCTTTCGCGTGGAGGCGGGTCGAACGTGTCTCGTAGTTGATCCGCACCTCGGCGCCGAAGTCTCGGACGAGCCGGTCGAGGGCGTGACGGTCGGTTGCGCCGATGTAGGTGGTGGTGATGACTCGGATCTTGACCCCGCGATCCCTGGCGGCACGGAGTGAGTCTTCAAGGACACGTAGGCCGTACCACTTCACGAAGGCGCAGAGGAGATCGATGCGGTCGGCTGTGGCTAGCTCCGCTCGTAGCTCGCTGCCGAGGCTCGGGTCCTCGGGGGAGTTGGTGATGAGCGCGGTCTCCGAGAGAGGGGTGAGTGGGCGCATTGCGTAGACGCCGGGAGCCTCCTTCTCGGCCAGGGCGAGGAGTTGGCGCGGGCCATCGGCGATGAAGTCGGCCGTTTCACTGCTTTCAAGGCCGGATGAGTCGGACGCAAGAGACTCGATGATCTGGTTGGCTACGGCGACGCGCTTGTCCTGCGGCAGCTGACTCAGTCGTCGAGTTACCGCCTGACTGATGTGGCGGGCGAGTACGTGGGGGGACGATTCTTCGCTGACCTCGTCGTCGATGGCTTTCCAGCCTGCTGCGTTGAGCTGTTCCATTTGCCCTTGCATGCGTTGGGTGACGAGCTCTTCGTAAACACCCGCGACAGGCTGCGACAGATCCCCCGGCTGAGCCACGCTGATTCCCCAATCCCTCACGCACAGCAGTGGCTCTGTTCTAGCAG
This sequence comes from Streptomyces sp. S3(2020), assembly GCF_013044505.1. Classification (GTDB taxonomy): domain Bacteria; phylum Actinomycetota; class Actinomycetes; order Streptomycetales; family Streptomycetaceae; genus Streptomyces. The sequence continues at coordinate 10,018 of NZ_JABERD010000288.1, forward strand.
GTGACACTGTCAGCCCGACGAAGGGCTTCGCCTTCTTTAGAGGCGCCGTCGGGCCGCCCGGAGGGATGGGTAGCCCAGGTGGGGGCGGTGAGGGT
>NZ_JABERD010000289.1 GCF_013044505.1 Streptomyces sp. S3(2020)
GGGCGCTTGTGGGCGGGGAGTTGCTCAGCGCAGACGGCGGCGAGCGCGGCGCCGTCGACGTGCTCGCCGGACGCGGGGACCACGCAGGCCACGGGGCGGTCCAGGCCGTCGGGGTCCGGTGCGGCCACGACACACGCGGCGGCCACGGACGGGTGCCTCAGCAGCAGGTTCTCGACCTCGGCGGGGGCGACCCAGATACCGCCGCTCTTGATCATGTCGCCGGCCCGTCCGTGGCAGACGTAGAAGCCGTCGGCGTCCCGGGTGAACAGGTCGCCGGTGTCGATCCACTCCCCCTCGAAGACGGTGCGCGTGGCATCGGTGCGGCACCAGTAGCCGACGGCCGCCGAGGGGGCGCGCACCTTCAGTACGCCGTCCTCCCGGATGCGCAGTTCGTAGCCGGGGACGGGGGTGCCGAGGGTGCCGGGGCGGTTCTCGCCGGGGCGGTTGGACAGGAAGATGTGCAGGGCCTCGGTGGAGCCCATGGCGTTGAGCAGGTCCGTCCCGAAGCGGGCGCGGAAGCGGTGGTGGAGCTCGGGCGGCAGCGGCTCCCCCGCCGACACGGCCACGCGTACGCCGTGGAAGGCGTCCTCGCGAAGGTGGTCGGACCTGAGCAGGGCCGCGTAGGAGGTGGGGACGCCGAAGAAGACCGTCGGCGCGTCCTCGGCGAGCCGGCGGGCGATGCTCTCGGGCGTCGGCGGGGCCGGGTCCAGGACGGCGGCGGCTCCGGCGGCGAGGGGGAAGAAGCAGGAGTTGCCGATGCCGTACGCGAAGAAGAGCTTGGCGACCGAGAAGCAGCGGTCCTGCGGGCGCAGGCCCAGCACCTCCTGCCCGTACCGCTCGGCGACGAACCGGATGCTCGCGTGCCGGTGCATCGCGGCCTTGGGGGTCCCTGTCGTGCCGGATGTGTAGAGCCACAGGGCGGGCGAGTCCTCGGTGGTGCGGTCGGCCGCGCGATCGGCGGGCGCGGCCGACTCGCCCGCCGCGATCAGGTGCTCCCAGCGGATCCGCAGCACGGACGGCGGCGGCCGCACGGGCGCGTCGTCCAGCACGACGACCCCCACCAGATCGGGAACGGCCGCGGAGTCCCGTACGGCCGTCTGCACCCGGTCGCAGAACTCCGGACCGGCGAGCAGATGGCGGCAGCGGGAGTCGGCGACGAGGGCGGTCAGTTCGGCGGGGGTGCTCATGGTGGACACGGGGACGGGAACCGCGCCCATCCGCATCAGGGAGAGCAGCGCCACGACGGTTTCGGGACCGTCGGCCGCGTGGACGAGGACACGCTCCTCGGGCCGGACCCCGAGCGCCCGCCACCCGGCACCGGCCGAGGCGACCCGGGCCCCGAGTTCGGCGTACGTGAGGGTCGAGCGGGCCCCGATGAGGGCGGGCCGATCGCCGAACCCCCGCGCTATCTGCCGGTCGACGAGGTAGGTGGCGGCATTGAAGGCAACGCCCATGACTCCTCCTGGCTGAGGTCGGTGGGGTAGGTGAGTGGGGTGGATGGGGACTCGGCGGGCCGACCGGGGCTATGTGTCGCCCTTGCACATGCGGAGGAGTTCCAGGGCCAGGCGGGTGCCGTCCTGGCCCAGGCGGTGGTGGAAGCGTTCGACGATCTCCCGCTCGCGGGCGAGGTCGGTGCGGGCCATGGCGCCTTCGAGGCGGGAGCGGCGGATACCGCGGCTGACTCCGCCGCGGGCGGTGATGAGGCCCATGAGGTCGTCGTCCAGAGCGTCGATGAGGGCGCGTTGCCCGATGATCCGCGCGGCGGCGGAGCGGGGCTGGGACCGGGTGTGCGCCGGTGGCCGTCCGTTGCGGCGGGGCCGGCGCTGCCACTCCTCGGCCGCCGCCAGCAGGGCGTCCAGGTCCCGGAGGGTGTTGTAGAGGTGGCAGCTGACCCGGACGCCGCCCACCCCGGAGGTGAAGCGGACACTCACCGCGACCCCGGCCGCCAGCAGCGACCCCATCAGCGCCGTGTCGGTGGCCGCGCGGCCGGTGCTGAAGGTGATGATCCCGGAGCGGTGCCGGGGGTCGCGCGGGCTGACGACGGTGAGGCCGAGACGGTCGAGGCCCTCGGTCAAGTAGTCGGTGAGCGTGCGCAGATGGGTCTCGATGCGTTGCGGCCGCAGTTCGAGGAGGAGGGAGAGCGAGGCCGAAAGGCCCACCGCGCCCGGGTAGTTGCCCGTCCCCCCGGTCTCCCAGGCGTAGGCGTCCTCGCTGAACTCGTAGTCCTGCAAGGGGGTGATGTCCGGGCGGAGGAACGACTCACCCCAGGTGCGGGCGGGCGGACGTGCCGCGAAGAAGCCGGCGAGGGGGCGACGCAGCCGGGGGCGGACGGCCGGGTCCAGGTACAGGAAGCCGGTGCCGAACGGTGAGCACAGCCACTTGTGTCCGCCGCACACGACGATGTCGACGGGGGTCTGCCGGACGTTCAGCGGCAGCGCGCCGAGGTGCTGGGCGGCGTCGACGACCAGCCAGACGTTCCGCCGCCGGCACAGCTCCGACAGTGCCGCGAGGTCGGCGCGGAAGCCGTTGGTCCACTGGACCGAGCTGAGCGCCAACACCTTGACGTCACGGGTGAGTTCGGCCCGTACGGCGTCCACCGTGACCCGTCCGGACTCGTCGTGCGGCACGGTCCGTACCGTGATGCCCCGGTCCTTGAGCTGCCGCCACATGATGCCCATCTGGATGAACTCCAGGTCGGGGATGAGGACTTGGTCGCCGGCCCGCAGCGGGAGGGACTCCAGCGCGATCTTCAGACCGTGGGTCGCGCTCTCCGTCAGGGCGATGTCGGCCGCGTCCGCCCCGATCAGCCGCGCCACCAACGGCCGCGCCTGCGCACGTAATTCATTCAGTCTGCCGTGCATCGCGGTCCCCGATTCCGCGGGGCAGTACTGCATTCCCTGTACGAGGTCCGTCACGGCCCGAACGGCCCGCAAAGGCGCCACTCCGATGCACGCGCTGTCGAGATAGGCCTTGTGCGCCAGCGCGGGGAACTCCCGCCGCACACAGGCCGTGAAATCACCGGAAACGCATTCTTCACCCATCTGGAACTCCCCGCCGAAATAACGCATTCGACCTGCCGAGCTGCGTTCGACGTTCAGTGGAGCCGACGGGAGTGAAGCGCTTCAAGGGCGCATATGCGGTGATGAGCGCATGCCCCGGGCACAGGCGGCGCGCATGTATTCATACGACTATCCACTTAGCGTCAACCTGATTCGGTTGCCTGCGATCACCCTCTGTATCGCGGACTTTCCAGCTGTGACGATTTCCTCATGTCTCGCTACCTTTTCGACAACGCGGCTCCGCAGTCGGCCGGGCGATTTCACGCCCTGGAATCCCGCTACGACCCCGCGTCCAGAAAGGCACTGGAACGGACCGGAATCGGGCCGGGCTGGAGATGTCTGGAAATCGGCGGGGGCGGCGGCTCCCTGGGCGACTGGCTGGCCGACCGGGCCGGCCCGGACGGGGAGGTCGTCGTCACGGATCTCGCGCCGAGCCCGTCCTCCCGGGCCAATGTGCGGGTGCTGCGGCACGACATCACCCGCGATCCGCTCCCCGCCGGCGGCTTCGACCTGATCCACGCCCGGCTGGTGCTGCTGCACCTGCCCGAACGGCTGGCCGTGCTGGAACGGCTGGTGGGGGCGCTGCGGCCGGGCGGCCGGCTGGTCCTGGAGGAGTTCGACTGCACCTGGACGCCCGTGCTCGCCGCGCCCGACGACAGCGCGGTCCCGCTCTTCGAGCGACTGCACTCTGCCCTCATGGCCCAGTTGGAGAAGGCGGGGGCGGAACCGCGCTGGGGCCGCCAGGTGGTGGGCGCGATGTTGCGGGCGGGGCTCGAAGACGTCACCGCGACCACCTATGCCGAGTCCTGGCAGGGCGGCGGCGAGGGCATCCGGCTGCATCGCGTGAACACCGAGCAGGTGGCCGGGCTCCTGGAGGTCTCCGCCGAGGAACTGGACCGCTTCCTGGCCCTCCTCGACGACCCGTCCTTCGTCGTCAACTCCTATCCCCTGGTGAGCGCCCAGGGCCGTCGCAAGCCGTCTTCATAGAACGCCGCAAGCCGCCGCAAGCCATCGCAAGCCGTCGCAAGTCGTTGGGAGAGCTCGTGAAGTACCGGGAGATCCACCTTCCGTCGGCCGAGGAGCCCCTCGCTCTCATGGCCCGCCTCGCCCGCAGCGGCCTTTTCGCCCAGTACGCCGTGTACGAGAACGGCCCCGAGTGGGCCTTCGCCGGTGGCACGCTGGCCGAACTCCGCCTCGACCGGGACGCCTTACGCGGTACGAGGGACCTGTCGGCCGTGGAGGAGTGGCTCGCCTCGCTGCCCGTGAGCGACTACCGCGTCTACGGCTGGGCCGCCTTCGAACTGGGCGCGGCGCTGGCGGGCGTCGACCCGGGCGACGAGGGCCTCCTGCACCTGGCCGTGCCCGTGGGCGAGGTACGGACCGACGGCGGGACGGTGCTCGTCCGGGCCGTGGACGACGGGCGACTGGAGCGGCTGGTCCACCTCGTTCGCACGCCCGGCGACCCGACGGGCGCATCCGCGGACCGGGTCGCTCCGGTGCTGGACGACACCGGCGGCTACCGGGACGCCGTGGCCGCCGTCCTGACCCATCTGCACGGCCCGGGCCCCCTGGAGAAGGTGATCCTGTCGCGGCGGGTCGCGGTGCCGGTCCCGCTGGACCTGACCGCCACCTATGTGGCGGGGCGCCGGGCCAACACACCCGCCCGGTCCTTCCTCCTCGACCTCGGCGGCGTCCACGCGGCCGGGTTCAGCCCGGAGACCGTCGCCGAGGTCACCGCCGACCGGCGGGTGCTGAGCCGCCCGCTGGCCGGGACCCGGGCCCGCACCGGCTCCCCGGCCGAGGACGCCCGGCTCCGCGCCGACCTGCTCGGCGACCCCAAGGAGATCCACGAGCACGCCGTCTCCGTGAAACTCGCCCTGGAGGACCTCGCCGCCGTCTGCGACGAGACCTACGTCGCCGAGTACCTGACCGTCCAGCAACGCGGCACCGTCCAGCACCTGGCCTCCACCGTCGTCGGCCTGCTGCGCGAGGACCGCACGCCCTGGCAGGCCTTCGCCGCGCTCTTCCCCGCCGTCACCGCCACCGGTATCCCCAAGGCCCCCGCCTACCCCCTCATCCGGCGCCTCGAAGGCCGCCCCCGTGGCCTGTACGCCGGTGCCGTGCTCACCTACGACGCGTGCGGCACCCTCGACGCGGCGCTCGTGCTGCGCACCGTGTTCCAGCGGGACGGCCGCTGCTGGCTCCAGGCCGGCGCCGGGATCGTCCGGCAGTCCCGGCCCGAACGGGAACACGAGGAGACCCGCGAGAAGCTGCGCAGCGTCGCGGACCATCTGGTGCCGGCGGCGGAGGCCGCGAAAATCCCGAGCCGCGGGGAGGTCGCCTCTGACACAGTCGCCCGATGAGCGACTTCTCTGTCAAACCTGTCCTCACCGGCGAGAAGACCGTGCTGCGTCCGTTCACGGAGGCGGACGCGGAGGGTATGTGGGAGATCATCGGCGACGAGGAAGTCACCCGTTTCACGGGCGACCCGGCCGACGAGCTCACCCCGGAGCGGCTGCGGGACTGGTACGGCTCCCGCGGCGCCCAGCCCGACCGCCTCGACCTCGCCGTCACCGACCCCGCCACCGGTGAACTCGTCGGCGAGGTCGTGCTCCACGAGTGGGACCCCGACGCCCGCAGCTGCACCTTCCGCACCCTGATCGGTCCCCGGGGGCGCGGCCGGGGCATCGGCTCGGAGGCGACCCGGCTCGTCGTCGGGTACGGCTTCGAGCGACTCGGTCTGCACCGCATCCAGTTGGAGGCGTACGCCTTCAACCACCGGGCCCTGCGCGTGTACGAGAAGGCCGGGTTCGTACGGGAGGGGCTCCGGCGGGAGACCGAGTTCAAGCACGGCGCATGGGTCGACGAGGTCGTCATGGGCATCCTCGACCGCGACTGGGCCGCCCTCACCGCCACGGCTCGATGACCGTCACCCCCGCCCCGGGCGCCTTGCCCATCGCGGCCAGTGCGGCGGGTGTCGCGTCCAGGTCGATCGAGGACGTCACCAGCAGGTCGGGCCGCAGCACGCCCGCCCGGACCAGCTCCAGCATCGGCGGGTAGGTGTGCGCGGCCATGCCGTGGCTGCCGAGGAGTTCGAGCTCCAGGGCGATCGCGCGGGCCATCGGAACCGGGGTCGTGCCGGTGGGTGAGGGGAGCAGGCCGACCTGGACGTGCCGTCCGCGGCGGCGCAGCGAGCCGACCGAGGCCGCGCAGGTGACCGGTGAACCGAGGGCGTCCAGGGAGAGGTGCGCACCGCCGCCGGTCAGCTCTCGGACCGCCTCCGCCGTGTCCCCGGCCCTCGACGCGTCCACGCACTCGGCCGCGCCGAACTTCCGTGCCAGGCCGAGCGCCTGCGGGGACACGTCCACCGCCACCACCCTCGCCCCCGACGCCGCCGCGATCATCACCGCCGACAGGCCCACCCCGCCGCAGCCGTGCACGACGACCCACTCCCCCGCGGCGACCCTTCCCTGCTGCACGACCGCGCGGAACGCCGTGGCGAAACGGCAGCCGAGCGCCGCGGCGGTGGCGTAGGACAGGTCGTCGGGGATCGCCACGAGGTTCACGTCGGCGTGGTCCAGGGCCACGTACTGGGCGAACGAACCCCAGTGGGTGAAGCCGGGCTGGGTCTGGTGCGGGCAGATCTGGTGATCGCCCGCGGCACAGGTCGCGCAGCTGCCGCAGGCGCAGACGAAGGGGACGGTCACTCTCCGGCCGGGGCGCCAGGCGGTGACCGCGGCGCCGACCGCCTCCACGACACCGGCGAGTTCGTGGCCGGGTACGTGGGGGAGGGTGATGTCGGGGTCGTGGCCCTGCCAGCCGTGCCAGTCGCTTCGGCAGAGGCCGGTGGCTTCGACTCGTACGACGACGCCGTGGGGGGCTGGTCGGGGGTCGGGCAGCTCCCGTACGTCGGCCGGGTCACCGTATTGCTCGAATACCACCGCTCGCATCTGCCGTCCCGTCGCCGTTTTCGTCTGCGGGTACATCGTGGCTGGTCGCGCCCCGCGGCGGAGCCGCATTTCGATACAGCCCCGCGCCCCTGTCGGGGCGCTTCTGCTCCCCCTCGCTCAGTCCGAACCGTTCGTGGAACCTCCGCAGCGGGCCCGGTGCCCACCATGTCGCCCGTCCCGTCAGCCTCATCACCGCCGGGACCAGCAGGCTCCGCACGATCATCGCGTCCATCACCACCGCGAGCGCGATGCCGAGGCCCAGCATCTTGGTGTTCGTCACCCTGGACGTTCCGATCGCCACCATCACCACCGCGAGGATCACCGCCGCCGCCGTGATCAGGCCGCCCGTGCGCTGGAGGCCGTGGCGGACCGCCTCGTTGTGGTCGCCTGTCGTGTCGTACTCCTCCTTGATGCGGGAGAGGAGGAAGACGCCGTAGTCCATGGAGAGGCCGAAGGCCACGCAGAACATGAGGACCGGGAGGGTCGTCTCGATCGAGCCGGGGCTGGTGAAGCCCAGCGGGCCGGAGAGGTGGCCGTCCTGGAAGACCCAGACCACGGCGCCGAACATGGCCGTCAGACTGAGCGCGTTGAGGACCACGGCCTGGATCGGTATCAGGACGCTGCCGGTCAGGAGGAAGACCAGCAGCAGGGTGACGATCGTGATGAACGCGACCGCCCAGGGCAGTTGCTCGGCGATCGCGTCCTTGGAGTCGACCAGGACGGCCGCGGTGCCGGTCACCTTGGTGTCGAAGGGGGCTTCGGTGGAACGCAGTTCGCCCACGAGGCGTTGGGCCGCGTCGTCCACCGCCTCGCCCTTCGGCTGCACCGTGAAGTACGCCGCCTCGCCGTTCACCAGGGGGCCGTCGACCCTCAGTACCTCGGGGAGTTCGGCGATCCGCTCCTTGTACGCGGTGTACTGGGCCTCGCTCGCCCGGCCCTCCGCCAGGACCTCCAGGCCGCCGCCGGGGCTGCCCGGGAAGCCGTCCCTGATCTGCTGCTGCACGACATGGGACTCGGCGGTCGAGGGCAGCTGACGGTCGTCGGCGGTGCCGAACCTCACGCCCAGGAAGGGGAGTCCGAGCAGGACGAGGACCGCGGTGGTGCCGAGGGCGAAGAAGGGGGCCCGGCGCATCACGAGGGTGGCCGCGCGGGCCCAGGCCGTGCCCTCCCGGGCGGGCCGCTCGCGGCGGAACAGGCGTCGCAGGTCCCAGGAGTCGACCCGCTCCCCCAGCAGGACCAGCGCGGCCGGGAGCAGGATCAGGGCGGCCGCGGCGGCCAGCAGGACGACCGCGATGCCGGCGTAGGCGAAGGAGCGCAGGAAGTACTGCGGGAAGAGCAGCATCGCCGCCAGGGAGACCGCGACCGTGAGGGCCGAGAAGAGGACCGTGCGGCCTGCCGTGCGCAGGGTGGTGCCGACGGCGGTCGACGGGTCGGCGCCGGCGGACAGCTCCTCGCGGAAGCGGCGGACGATGAACAGGGCGTAGTCGATGGCGAGGCCGAGGCCCAGGGCCGTGGTGAGGTTCATCGCGAAGACCGAGACGTCGGTGAACTCGGTCAGGCCGCGCAGCACCGCGTTGGTGCCCAGGATCGCCACGATGCCGATGCCGAGGGGCAGCAGGGCGGCGACCGCGCTGCCGAAGACCATCACCAGCAGGACGAGTGTCACCGGCAGGGCGATCAGCTCGGCCCGGGTGAGGTCCTCCTGGATGATCGTCTGCATCTCGCGGCGTACGGCGACCGGGCCGCCGATCGTCACCTCGACCGGGCCGTGCGTACCCCGGAACGAGGGCGCGAGGCGGTCCAGGGTCTCCCCCATCGCCTTCTCGTCGCCCGTGATGCGGGCGGCGATCAGCGCCTGGTGGCCGTCCTTCGCGCGCAGGGCCGGGGCGCCGGTGGCCCAGTAGGAACCGACGCCTGTCACACCCTCCTCGCCCGCCAGCCGCTCCGTCAGACGCCTGGCCTCGGCCGCGACCGCCGGGGCGTCCACATCGGCGCTCCCCGCGTCGACCAGGAGGAGGAAGTTGGGCTGGGAGTCCGGGAACTCGCGCTCCAGGGCCTTGGTCGCGTACGTGGACTCGGCGGCCGGGTCCTCCCAGCCGCCGGCGCCCATGCGGTCGGCGACCCCGCCGCCGGCCAGCACGGCGAGCACGGTGAGCACGAGGGCCGCGAGCAGCGACAACCGAGGGCGGGCGGTGACGAGCTTGGTCCAGCCCCCGGGGCGCGGCGGCTTGTTGACTTCGGTCATCGTGCGGTGTCCCCTTCACCAGGCAGCATGGACCTGCCGTTGCCTTGCCATAGACTGGCAAACACGAGACATCGCTCGCGTTTCTCCAGAATGCGAGCGACCGCTCGTGTTGTCAATCCTGTTCGGAGAGTTGGGGATAACGCGTGCCCGCGAACGAGGAGAAGGACCAGCCGCGCCGCCGCCAGGCCCGCGGCGAACGCCGTATCGCACAGCTGCTCGAAGCCGCGGCCTCCGTCTTCTGCACGACCGGCTACACGGCCGCCAGCACCAACGCCATCGCCCGCGAGGCGGGCGTCTCACCGGGCACGCTCTACCAGTTCTTCCCGAACAAGGAGGCGATCGCCGTCGAGCTCGGCGGCCGGCTCATGCACGACATGCGGGAGACCTACGGCGAGGCCCTCGCGCCCGTCGACCCGTCGACCCCGCTGGAGCAGGCGGTCGGGACCATCGTCGACCGGTTCATCGACTTCAACTGCCGGCACCCGGTGTTCTTCGCGCTGATGCACGGCCCCGACATCCCCGGCCGGATCGCCGAGCAGCACGACGCCCTGCACGCGACCCTCGTCGCCCGCATCGAGAACCTGCTCCGCGCGTTCATGCCCGACGCCCCTCAGGCCTCGATCACCCGGGTCGCGCACATGGGGCTGGGGATGTACATGGCGGGGCTGGAGCTCGTACTCGCCCATGAGGGCGCCGAACGCGACGCGTACGTCCAGGAGTTGAAGAACGCCCTGACCCGCTACCTCGACCCGCTCGTGGGAGCCAGGCTCGGCCTGCCGGGACGCCTCACCACGACTCAGACCCCCTGACCGCCCCCTCCGTCACCGCC
>NZ_JABERD010000290.1 GCF_013044505.1 Streptomyces sp. S3(2020)
TTCATAGTGTTTCGGTGGTCATAGCGTGAGGGAAACGCCCGGTTACATTCCGAACCCGGAAGCTAAGCCTTACAGCGCCGATGGTACTGCAGGGGGGACCCTGTGGGAGAGTAGGACACCGCCGAACTCCTTTTATAGCTCTGGCTCTTGGGCACACCGCCCAAGAGCCAGAGCTTTTTTGCGTTGAGGTAGGGTCAGGGAGCAACATTGGCACGTTTCCCACAGGAGGCCCCCGGGTGGAGGTCCAGGAGACTCGCGTCCAGACGGATCGAGTCCTCACCATCCCCAACATCCTCAGCATGGCGCGACTCGTTGGTGTGCCCGTCTTCCTGTGGCTGATTCTGAGGCCCGAGTTCGGTGGCCCCGAGAGTGACGGCTGGGCTCTTCTGGTGTTGGCCTTCAGCGGGGTCAGCGACTACCTGGACGGCAAGCTCGCGCGGCGTTGGAACCAGATCAGCAGCCTCGGCCGGCTCCTGGATCCCGCGGCGGACCGGCTCTACATTCTCTCGACTCTGGTCGGGCTCACCTGGCGCGAGATTCTGCCGATCTGGTTGACCGCTGCACTTCTGGCGCGTGAGCTGGTCCTGCTGGTGATGGTGGGTATCCTCAGGCGCCATGGTTACCCGCCTCCGCAGGTGAACTTCCTTGGCAAGGCCGCCACGTTCAACCTGATGTACGCCTTCCCGTTGCTGCTGCTCAGTGACGGAAGCGGCTGGCTGTCGTCACTCGCTGCTATTTTCGGATGGGCGTTCGCAGGATGGGGTACAACGCTGTACTGGTGGGCAGGAGTCCTCTACGTAGTACAAGTCCGCCGTCTGATCCGTGCGGACACCATGGCCGATTGAACTCGCCGATAGGTGCGGCCCACAGTGGCTCAATGGCCCGCGGCGAGAAAGTGCGGGACAATCAGGGCGAGTGAAGTCGGCTAGACCGTCGTCTCTTAGAGGAGGACGCTTCCGACATGAAGGCCGTCGTGATGGCCGGAGGTGAAGGCACACGCCTTCGCCCGATGACCTCAAGCATGCCCAAGCCACTCCTGCCCGTGGTCAACCGCCCGATCATGGAGCACGTGCTACGGCTGCTCAAAAGGCATGGGCTCAACGAGACCGTCGTAACTGTCCAGTTCCTGGCCTCACTGGTCAAGAACTACTTCGGTGACGGCGAAGAGCTCGGAATGGAGCTCTCCTATGCCAATGAGGAGAAGCCACTCGGTACCGCCGGAAGCGTCAAGAACGCCGAAGAGGCGTTGAAGGACGATGCCTTCCTTGTTATCTCCGGCGATGCCTTGACCGACTTCGACCTCACCGAGCTGGTTAATTTCCATAAAGAGAAGGGTGCGCTCGTCACCGTCTGTCTGACGCGTGTGCCCAATCCGCTGGAATTCGGAATCACCATTGTCGATGAAGAGGGCAAGGTCGAGCGCTTCCTGGAGAAGCCGACCTGGGGTCAGGTCTTCTCCGACACGGTGAACACCGGCATCTATGTGATGGAGCCCGAGGTCTTCGACTATGTCGAGTCCGATGTGCCGGTCGACTGGTCCGGGGATGTCTTCCCGCAGTTGATGAAGGAGGGTAAGCCGATCTACGGCTTCGTGGCCGAGGGGTACTGGGAGGACGTCGGTACCCACGAGAGCTATGTGAAGGCGCAGGCCGATGTCCTGGAGGGCAAGGTCGACGTCGAGATCGACGGCTTTGAACTCTCGCCCGGGGTGTGGGTGGCCGAGGGTGCCGAGGTTCATCCGGATGCTGTTCTCCGTGGCCCCCTCTACATCGGGGACTATGCCAAGGTCGAGGCCGGCGCCGAGATCCGGGAACACACCGTCGTGGGCTCCAACGTGGTCGTGAAGAGCGGGGCCTTTCTGCACAAGGCTGTTGTGCACGACAACGTGTACGTCGGGCAGCAGAGCAATCTGCGCGGCTGCGTCGTCGGTAAGAACACCGACGTCATGCGTGCGGCCCGGATCGAGGACGGCGCCGTCATCGGCGACGAGTGCCTCATCGGTGAAGAATCGATCGTGCAGGGCAATGTGAAGGTCTACCCGTTCAAGACGATCGAGGCCGGTGCCTTCGTCAACACCTCGGTCATCTGGGAGTCCAGGGGCCAGGCGCATCTCTTCGGCGCCCGTGGGGTCTCCGGGATCCTGAACGTGGAGATCACGCCCGAGCTCGCCGTACGCCTCGCCGGTGCCTATGCGACGACGTTGAAGAAGGGCTCCACCGTCACCACGGCCCGCGACCACTCCCGTGGCGCACGTGCTCTGAAACGGGCGGTCATCTCGGCGCTGCAGGCCAGCGCCATCGACGTACGGGATCTGGAGAACGTACCGCTGCCCGTTGCCCGGCAGCAGACCGCGCGGGGCAGTGCGGGCGGGATCATGATCAGGACCACGCCCGGGGTGCCGGACTCCGTTGACATCATGTTCTTCGACGGGCGTGGTGCCGACCTGTCGCAGGGCAGTCAGCGGAAGCTGGACCGGGTGTTCGCGCGGCAGGAGTACCGACGTGCGTTCCCCGGTGAGATCGGGGATCTGCACTTCCCGGCCAGTGTCTTCGACTCGTACACCGGATCGCTGCTGCGGAATGTCGATACGACAGGGATCGCCGAGTCCGGTCTGAAGGTCGTCGTCGATGCGTCGAACGGCAGTGCTGGGCTTGTGCTGCCCAGTCTGCTCGGGAAGCTCGGTGTGGACTCGCTGACCATCAATCCCGGTCTGGACGAGTCGCGTCCGACGGAGACCGCGGATGTGCGGCGGTCGGGTCTGGTGCGGCTCGGTGAGATCGTGGCGTCGTCGCGGGCCGCGTTCGGGGTGCGTTTCGACCCCGTCGGTGAGCGGCTGTCGTTGGTCGACGAGAAGGGGCGGATCATCGAGGACGACCGCGCGTTGCTCGTCATGCTGGATCTTGTGGCGGCGGAGCGTCGTAGTGGGCGCGTGGCGCTGCCGGTGACCACCACGCGGATCGCCGAGCAGGTGGCGGCGTATCACGGGACGCAGGTGGAGTGGACGACCACGTCGCCGGACGACCTGACGCGGGTCGGGCGCGATGATTCCACCATCTTCGGCGGTGATGGCAAGGGTGCCTTCATCGTGCCGGAGTTCAGCAGTGTGTTCGACGGCACGGCGGCGTTCGTACGGCTCATCGGGCTGGTGGCGCGGACGCAGTTGACCCTCAGCCAGATCGATGCGCGGATTCCGCGGGCGCATGTGCTCAAGCGGGATCTGGCGACTCCGTGGGCGGTCAAGGGTCTGGTGATGCGGCGGGTCGTGGAGGCGGCCGGGGATCGCTTTGTCGACACGACTGATGGTGTGCGGGTCGTGGAGACCGACGGGCGGTGGGTGATGGTGTTGCCCGACCCCGCCGAAGCCGTCACCCATTTGTGGGCGGAAGGGCCGGACGACGCGTCCGCGCAGGCGCTGCTCGACGAGTGGTCGGCGGTCGTGGACAGCGCCGGTCGCTGAAAGTCGCAGCACGCGTGCGTGCCGGACAGGTGTCCCCAAAGGGGCCTGTCCGGCGCGTCGGTGGGGCCATTCGGAGGTAGTGGTCGCGACGTGCGACGATGTGCGGCATGCCGCAGCAGCCCCCCGTTCGGAGCACCCCTACGCGCCCCGCGCGCCCGGACGCGTCCATGTCGCTGCTCACCAATGTCATGGACCACAGCCTTGACGACGGGTACGCCGAGGCGGCCGAGCGGAAGAGGGCCGCGGGCGACAGTGGCATGCCGAAGACGCTCCGGGCGAAGCTCGGGCTGGCCGCCGGGTTGGTGCTGGCCGCGCTGGTCGTGACCGTCGGGGCGGCGCAGGCGCGGGTGGCGGCGCCCGTCGTGGCCAAGGAGCGCGAGGAGCTCATCGACCGTATCGACCGTGAGACGGACGCGGCGGACAAGCTGGAGGACAGCGTCGACGAGTTGCGCGACGAGGTGGGCGCGCGCCAGCGCGAGGCACTCAGGGACAGCGGCGGCAGCGGCCAGGCGGACCTGGTGGGCATCCTGTCGGGAGCCATCGCCGTACACGGCCCTGGAGTGAAGCTGGTCGTGGACGACGCCAAGGAAGCCACCACCGGTGGTGACGGGGACCCGCGCGAGACCTCCGGGTTCTCCGACACCGGGCGGGTGCGGGACCGGGACATGCAGCGGGTGGTCAACGGGCTGTGGGAGTCGGGCGCCGAGGCCATCTCCATCAACGGGCAGCGGCTGACGGCGCTGTCGGCGATCAGGGCCGCGGGTGACGCGATACTGGTCGACAACAGGCCGCTGGTACCGCCGTACACGGTGCTCGCGGTGGGGGACGGGCAACGGCTGAGCACCAAGTTCCAGAACAGCGCCGACGGGCTGTATCTGCACGCCCTGCAGGAGAACTACGGCATCCGGACGAGCATCTCCACGGAGGGTGACCTCCGGCTGCCCGCGGCGCCGAGTGTGATCGTACGAACAGCACAGCCGAACATCGAGAAAAGCGAGAAGGGCACATCGTGATCGCCGTACTGGGCCTCGTCGTGGGAGTCGTGGCCGGCCTGTTGGTCCGGCCTGAGGTTCCGGCGGTCGTCGAGCCTTATCTGCCGATCGCCGTCGTCGCGGCGCTGGACGCCGTCTTCGGCGGGCTGCGGGCCATGCTCGACGGCATCTTCGACGACAAGGTCTTCGTGGTGTCGTTCCTGTCCAACGTGGTCGTCGCGGCGCTGATCGTCTTCCTGGGCGACAAGTTGGGTGTGGGTGCCCAGTTGTCCACGGGTGTCGTGGTCGTCCTCGGCATCCGTATCTTCTCCAACGCTGCGGCCATCCGCCGACACGTGTTCCGGGCGTGAGGCCGATGAGCAACCAGGACGAGACGCCGGAGAACAGGCTGCGCAAGGAACTGCCCGAAGAGGTGCCCTCGACGGACACTGAGGCCGCCGAACCGGCCGGGGAGCCGGAACCCAAGCTGACCGGCCGCCAGCGGCTTGCGCAGGGGCTGTGGCCCCCGCGGGTGACCCGGGCCCAACTCATCGTCGCCGTGCTGCTGTTCGGCCTCGGCTTCGGCCTTGCCGTGCAGGTGGCGTCGAACAGCGACGGTGACAGCGCCCTGCGCGGCGCCCGGCAGGAAGATCTTGTGCGCATCCTCGATGAACTGGATGACCGTACTCAGCGTCTTGAAGACGAGAAGGCGGGCCTCGAGAAGCAGCGTGACGAGCTGGAGAACAGTTCGGACCAGGCCGAGGAGGCCCGCAAGCAGACGCTGGAGAAGGAGAGGCAGCTCGGGATCCTGGCGGGCACGGTGGCCGCGCAGGGGCCCGGCATCACGATGACCATCGACGACACGAAGGGGACGGTCGAGGCGGACATGCTGCTCGACGCGATCCAGGAGCTGCGTGCGGCCGGCGCCGAGGCGATCCAGGTGAACGGCGTACGCGTGGTCGCGGGCACCTATCTGACCGACTCGGGCAAGAGCGTGAGCGTCGACGGGAACAAGATCAACGCTCCCTATCGTTTCAAGGTCATCGGCAAGCCGCAGGATCTCGAACCGGCGCTCAACATTCCTGGAGGCGTGGTGCAGACTCTTGAGAAGGAGCAGGCCACCGTTACCGTCGAGCGGTCGACCAAGATCGTCGTGGACGCCTTGCGAGCGGCGAAGCAGCCTGACTACGCTCGGTCGTCCTCCCAGTGAACCGCGGGTGCATGGGGGACGTCCGGCCAGGGCATGAGGTTGCGGGGGGTCGGCGCACCGATTGGGTGGTGCGTGGTGGAAACTGTCAGGTGGATACGGACGTTGTGAGGATGTCCGGGTCGGCCGGTGTATGCAATCAGGGTTCGTCCTGCCCCACGGGCGGGTCTGTTTCGGTCAAGGGGAATCGCCCGTGAAGTTGTTTGCGAAGTTGTTCGGCAAGAGCGCGCGAGAGGGTAGCGACAATGCGAACGCGACCGCTCGTCATCGCGCACAGCCAGACGCGGAGGGTCAGCGCCCGCTGTTCCGGGACCAGGTGGGCGGCGACGTTCCCGGAGGTCAGGGCGCGCAGTCTGTTGACCCTGCGCAGTCCGGCGGCATAGGTTTCGGGCAACCGTCAACCTCGAGTACGGGTGGAGAGTTTTCCATGTCGGCCCTGGTGTGTACGAGGTGCGGTAACCGCAACGCGGAGAACAGCCGCTTCTGCTCCAACTGTGGTGCGCCGCTGCGGGGTACGCCCGAGCGCCCGTCGGAGACGACCTCCACGATCTCCATCTCCGGTCTCGAGGCCTACGACGCCGAGGTCACCGGCCAGACGCAGATGCCCATGCTCTCCCCGGAGGCACAGGCGGCCGTCGACGCGCTGCCGCTGGGCTCGGCGCTCCTGGTGGTGCGCCGCGGGCCGAACTCGGGCAGCCGCTTCCTGCTGGACGGCGAGCTGACCACGGCCGGACGTCATCCGCAGAGCGACATCTTCCTGGACGACGTGACGGTTTCGCGCCGGCATGTGGAGTTCCGTCGCCAGCCCGACGGCTCGTTCACCGTGGCCGACGTCGGCAGCCTCAACGGCACGTACGTGAACCGTGAGCGGATCGACTCGGTGCCGCTGCACAACGGCGACGAGGTGCAGATCGGCAAGTACCGGCTGGTCTTCTACGCGAGCCAGCGGGGCTACTGACCCGCCCCCGGGCTCCGTCCGGGGGGACACCCCCAGGGAAGGTCCATGCTTCAAACACCGAGCGGCGGTGCCCGGGACGGTGCCGCCGCCGCGGACAGTGGGCTGATGAGCATCGGCACGGTGCTGAACGCGCTGCGTGACGAGTTCCCCGAAGTCACCATCTCCAAGATCCGCTTCCTGGAGTCGGAGGGGCTCATCGAGCCGCAGCGAACCCCCTCGGGGTATCGCAAGTTCAGCCCGGAGGATGTCGAGCGCCTCGCACACGTGCTGAGGATGCAGCGGGACCACTATCTGCCGCTCAAGGTGATCCGTGAGCACCTGGACGCCATGGAGCGGGGCGAGGCCGTCGCGCTGCCCGTCGTGGGCCGTCAACGGGACGGCGAGACGCTGCCCGACCCCTTCGAGGCGCCCACCGCGGTGCGGATCGGGCGGGCCGAGCTGCTCGTCGCGGCCGAGATCGGTGAGCGGGAGCTGGAGGAGTGGGAGTCGTACGGGCTGATCGCCGCGCTGCCGGACGGGGCGTACGACGCCGAGACGGTCACCGTGGCGGCGCTCGTCGTCGAGCTGGGGCGGTTCGGGATCGAGCCGAGGCATCTGCGGGTGATGAAGGCCGCCGCAGACCGGGAGGCCGGCCTGGTGGACCAGGTGGTGGCCCCTTTGAAGCGGCACCGCAATCCGCAGACACGGGCGCACGCGGAAGCCCGTACGAAGGAGCTGGCGGGGCTCACGGTGAAGCTGCACGCGGCGCTGGTGCAGACCGCTCTCGGTGTGCGGCTGCCCTGAGGGCCTCGTACACCGGATCGGTCCCCCGTTTCCGGCCCGACTACCCAAACGTCCCGGGCACGGCCTAGGGTTGCTGTGTGAACGAGCTCGATGTCGTAGGTGTCCGGGTCGAAATGCCCTCCAACCAACCGATCGTGCTCCTGCGTGAAGTGGGAGGCGACCGCTACCTCCCCATCTGGATCGGACCGGGGGAGGCGACGGCGATCGCCTTCGCCCAGCAGGGCATGGCCCCCGCGCGACCGCTGACCCACGACCTGTTCAAGGACGTGCTGGAAGCCGTCGGCCAGGAGCTCACCGAAGTACGCATCACGGATCTGCGCGAGGGCGTCTTCTACGCGGAGCTGGTCTTCGCCAGTGGCGTCGAGGTGAGTGCCCGGCCCTCCGATGCCATAGCGCTGGCGCTGCGGACCGGGACGCCGATCTACGGCAGTGACGGTGTGCTCGACGACGCGGGCATCGCCATCCCGGACGAGCAGGAGGACGAGGTGGAGAAGTTCCGCGAGTTCCTCGACCAGATCTCGCCCGAGGACTTCGGCACCAGCAGCCAGTGACGGCGGCTGTGTCCGGTGACCGCTGAAATGCTGGCATTTGCCAGCGGCGTGTGAGAGCGTCCTGCGGCCCGTCCCGAGCGCATTCGGCTAGCCTTTCCCCGCGGTGGGGTGCGGGAAACCACTCCTAGGGTGATTATCACTCGGCGTGCCGAGTGTGGCGATCGTTGACGCACCCCGGGTGACTGCCTACCGTCGAGAAGGCAGGTCAAGGACGGAGGTCGGCGTGAGAAGCAGCGGCGACGGTACGGCTGGGGGTGCTCCGGGACGCAGTCCGGGAGCGAGCGGCCCGTACCCTCCCCCAGACTCTCGGCTGCGCTCTAGCTGGGGGGACCCCCATCACAGCAGCGCGGCCGATCACGTTCCGCAGCGACCGGCGGCAGTGCCGAGCAGCGGCGGAGGGGCGACGTCGATGGCGTCCGAGGAGATCGGCTACCGCGGTCCGACGGCCTGTGCGGCCGCCGGCATCACCTACCGGCAACTGGACTACTGGGCGCGCACCGGGCTCGTGGAGCCGAGCGTGCGGCCCGCCCACGGGTCGGGGACGCAGCGCCTCTACAGCTTCCGGGACGTCGTCGTCCTCAAGATCGTCAAGCGGTTCCTCGACACCGGGGTGTCGTTGCAGAACATCCGCACCACCGTCCAGCACCTGCGTGAGCGCGGGTTCCGGGACCTGGAGCGCATGACGCTCATGAGCGACGGTGCCACGGTCTACGAGTGCACCTCGCCCGACGAGGTCCACGCGCTGCTCCAGGGCGGCCAGGGCGTCTTCGGGATCGCCGTGGGCGTCGTGTGGCGGGACGTCGAGAGCGCGCTGTCCCAGCTGCACGGGGAGCGGATCGACACCGGGGAGACCCTCGTCGGGCACAACCCGGCGGACGAGCTGGCGCGGCGGCGCAACCGGGCGGTCTGAGGGCCGTTCCGCGCTTGCGGCGGGGGCATTGTCAGTGGCGTAGGGCAGCATCGGAGATGTGAGAACCGCGCCCACGATCCTGCATCTCGACATGGATGCCTTCTTCGCCTCGGCGGAGCAGGCGTCCAAGCCGAGCCTGCGGGGTAAGGCCGTCGTGGTGGGCGGGCTCGGGCCGCGTGGGGTGGTGGCCACGGCGTCGTACGAGGCCCGGGTGTTCGGTGTCCATTCCGCGATGCCGATGGCGCAGGCGCGGCGGCTCGCGCCGAACGCGGCGTATCTTGTGCCGCGCTTCGGGTTCTACCGGTCGATCAGCGAGCAGGTGATGGGGCTGCTGCGGGCGCTGTCGCCGCTTGTGGAGCCGCTCAGCCTCGACGAGGCGTTCGTGGATCTGGAGGCCGGGGGAACGGCCTGGGACGAGGAGTCGGCGCGGCTGGCCGGGATCAAGCTGCGGGGTGACATACGGGCCGTCACGGGGCTCACGGGGTCGGTGGGGCTCGCCGCGTCCAAGATGCTCGCGAAGATCGCCTCCGAGCAGGCCAAGCCGGACGGGCTGGCGCTGATCGAGCCGGGGACCGAGCGGGCGCTGCTGGGACCCAAGTCGGTGCGGATCCTGCCGGGGGTGGGGCCGGCGACGGGGGACCATCTGCGGCGGGCCGGCATCCACACCGTCGAGGAGATCGCGGAGGCGGGGGAGGACGAGCTCGTACGGCTGCTGGGGAAGGCGCACGGGCACGGGCTGTACGCGATGGCGATGGCGTACGACGAGCGGCCCGTGGTGGCCGAGCGGGAGACCAAGTCCGTGTCGGTCGAGGACACGTATGACGTGGACATCCATGACCGGGTGCGAGTCGGGATGGAGGTGCAGCGGCTGGCGGATCGGTGTGTGCGCCGGCTTCGGGGGGCCGGGCTGTCGGGGCGGACCATTGTGCTGAAGGTGCGGCGGTACGACTTCTCCACGTTGACCCGGTCCGAGACGTTGCGGGGGCCGACCGATGACATGGCGGTGGTGCGGGAGGCCGCGGCGCGGTTGTTGGACTCCGTGGACACCACGGGTGGGG
>NZ_JABERD010000291.1 GCF_013044505.1 Streptomyces sp. S3(2020)
GGCCGGTGGGGCTCGGTGAGGCGCTGGGGGTGGCTCCCTCGGGGGCCTGGGCCGCCTGAGGCGCCGAAGGAGTAGAGGGCGCGGCGGGCGTCGCGGGCGCCGACCCGGTCGGGCCCGGCGCGTCGCCGCAGCCCGTCGCCGCGGCCGCCGTCCCCGCCAGGGCCGCGACGAATCGCCGCCTGCTCCAGTCGCCCCTGCCCATGCACGCACCTCGGATGGTCGGTTGCCTCAGCCGTCACCACCTTGACGTGGACCACCCCGCACACGCAAACGGCCCCTACCAGTCGCCGTCCTCCACCGGCTTGCCCGGCGCGTCCTTGAGCGGCAGCACCTGCGCCGGGTACGGCTCCTGCCAGGGTGCGTGGTCGTCGCCGAGCCAGTCGCCGACCGGCTTCACGCCCTCCAGGGCGTCCGCGGGGGCGAGATCCTCCGCGTCCTGGTCGTAGTAGTCGTACCAAGGCAGCCCCGCCTGTGTGTACGCCGCGCGGTCCACGGGCGACGGCGGGGGCTCCTCGCCGGTGATTCGGCGCCACTGCGGAGGCGTCACCAGGTGCACGAAGACCCGGCCGCCGGGCCGCTCGGCCCAGTCCGACAGGGGCCGGTCGTCCTTGTAGACCTCCTGGCGCATCGAACCACCGACACCGAGACCCATACCGGCCGGGGCCGCGGGGACCGGGGCGGCCGCCATCTGCGGGGCGGCCATCATCTGCGGGGCGGCCCCGAACGAGGGCGCGTGCATCGGCGCCCTCGTGGCGCGCTCCCGCTCCCGCGACTCCCGCCACCGCGCGAGCGGCTCCTCCGCGAGCGAGAACGACTGGAGCTGTACGCCGCCCCACACCTCCTCGCCCGTGACCTGCCCCTCGACGGTCGCACCCAGGCCGAGCGGCACCGCCACGAACTGCTTGACCGTCCCCGTCCCGGAATTGATGCCGTCCAGCCACGGCTGGCGGGGCAGCACGACATAGTTCTGCGGCTTGCGCGCGAGCCGCTCGCTCCACGGCTCGCCCGAGACCGCGCACACCTTGCCCACCCCGACCTGGAGCGCGGCCGGCTCGGTGGTGCCGCCGAAGCTCAGCCACATCGCCTCGCGCAGATACACGGGCAGCATCACCCCGCCGCGCGCCCGCCATGCCTCGGGCACCCGGTCCGCGTGGTCCGCGACCCGGCGCAGCGGAAACTC
This sequence comes from Streptomyces sp. S3(2020), assembly GCF_013044505.1. Lineage (GTDB taxonomy): Bacteria > Actinomycetota > Actinomycetes > Streptomycetales > Streptomycetaceae > Streptomyces. The sequence goes on from NZ_JABERD010000291.1 coordinate 1,181, forward strand.
CCCGAGCCCCGGCGGCAGCGGATGGGTGCCCGTCTCCGGCAGGCGCAGGGTGCGGATGAACCGCACCGCCACCCCGCCGGGCAGCCTCAGCGTGTTCCCGTCGATGCGTACGCCGGTCATCCTGCTCGCCCCCTCGGTCGGCCCTGGTGACTACGTCACCTAGAACGACGGGCGAGGGCCGGACGGTTCCTGCGCAGCCGCTCCTGCAACCGGGTCAGCCGCGGCATCCGCTCGCGCTGCTCCCGGGAGGTGCGGTCCAGCTCCTCCAGGAGCCGGTGCGAGCGGTGCTCGGTGTCCAGCTCGTCGAGGATGCGGTTCACCTCGGTCAGCACGGCGCCGTGCAGCTGCCACTGCCGGGCGTCGCGCCGCACCTCCTCCAGGAGCAGCTGGGCGAGCTTGTCGCGGGTGGCCGTGGCCTGCCGGAGCTGGGAGGCGAGCCGCTCCTCCGCGGACTCGGCGCTGCGGCTGACGTCGGTCGTGACCAGCACCGCGAAACTCACCACGGCGTCGGCGATCTCCGACAGCAGCTGCTCGACGGCGGCGCCCGCCTGCCGTGCGAACAGCCGCTCGGACTCACGTTCCTTGGCGAGGTCGGTCAGGGTGCGCGCGAGCACCCGCAGGACGACCGTGCAGATCTCCAGCGTGTCCAGACCGGTGCGCAGCACCACCCGGTGCAGCAGACCCTCGCGGACGCGCGGATTGAGCCGCAGACTGTCCTCGGCCTGTTTGAGGGCCGCGTCCACCTCGACGATGTCGTGGTCCAGGCGCCGCGCCTCGTACAGCCGCTCGGTGGCGTGCTCGACGGGTGTGCGGCCGGCGGCCTCCTCACCCATGTTCAGCATCAACTGCCGTACCCGGCGCGCCAGTCCCTCGATCGACTCGCCGGCCTCGTCCACCCACACCGGCGGCGCGAACAGCAGATTGAAGGCGAGCCCGACGACCGCCCCGATCAGCGTCTCCAGGATCCGCGCCCACGCGGTGTCCCCGACGGTGGTGACCCCGAGGACCAGCATCGCGCTGATCGCCACCTCGGGCACGTACTCGTCGACCTTGACCAGATGCCCGACCCCGAGCGAGGCCAGGATGAGCAGGGCCAGGCTCCACCAGGTGAGTCCCACCAGCAGGCTGAAGGCGATGGCGACGAGGACGCCGGCCACCACCGAGTTGACCCGGCGTATGCCGTTGGTGAGCGTCGCGTAGAGAGTGACCTGGACGACCAGCAGCGCGGTCAGGGGCGCGGTGAGGGGGGCCGCCTCGGGGCTCAGGCGCAGCGCGATGACGTAGGCGATCGTCGCCGCTGCCGCCGACCGCAGCGTCTGTACGACCACCGGGTCCCTGCGTAGCTTCACGAAGCGCACGAGGGACGCCGCCCGTTCACGTACCACTCGCATCCTCAGGCTGTCCCACTTCCACAGTCGGCCGCAATCGCGGCTTGCGGACCGTAACTGTCCGCAACGACGCTTAGATTGTCCGTACAAACCCGTCGACGGCAAGAGGGGGGAACAGTGATGGCGGACACCCGAGGGTTCGAGGTTCTCACGGGCGCGCACGACTACCTGAGCGAGGTGGTCGCGGCCGTCCCGGTGCGGGCGTGGGGAGCGCCGACGCCGTGCACCGAGTGGACGGCCCGGCAGGTCCTCAACCACGCCCGTATCGACCAGCAGGGCTACGGCCTCGCGATCACCGGAGGCCGTCCCGACTCGGACCCCTTCGCCCCGGCCGACGCACTCGCCGCGGATCCGTCGGCGGAGCTGGACGAGGTGCTGCGCATGGTGGCGGACGCCTACGCCGCTCTGCCCGCCGACGCGGGCGAGGTGCCGACCCCGCTCGGGCCGCTGCCGCCGCGACTCGCCGCGGCCGCGGCCGCGATGGACGCCGCCGTCCACGCCTGGGACATCGCGGTTGCGACCGGCCAGGACGCGCCGTTGACGGAGAACCTCGCCGAGGGCATCTGGCCGCTCGCCGAACACCTCGTGGACCATCTCCGGGACTCCTACCGGGTGTTCGCCCCCGCCCGGACGACCCCGGACGGCACCGGCAGAGCCGACACACTCCTCGCCTTCCTCGGCCGCGACCCGCAGTGGCGCCCGGAGGCTCACCGCACTCCGTGACGCAGGACGGCCGGATGGCTCCCACCCCGCCGCCCGCCCGCGAGGGCCCGGCGTAACTCGCCGCGGGCTTGCGCCCCTGTGGCTCGGCGGTGGTGTCCGGCGGCTTGACCTTCGGCCGCGGGTCGTTCGGTGTCGTTGGGCCGGACGGGACGGCCGAGTGGCCCCCACCCCGCCGCCCGCGGCCGTACGCCCGCGAGGGCCCGGCGTAACTCACCGCGGGCTTTCGTCACCGTGACGCGGCGGTGGTCGGCATCGCTTTGGCCCTCAGTCGCGGGCCGGTCGCTGCCGGGCGCGGTGGGGCGGTCCGGTGGTCGTGCACCGTCAGTGGGTGGTGGCCGCTCGGCTGCGGGAGCGGTAGCCGGAGACCTTGGCGAGGTTGCCGCAGCGGTCCATGGAGCACCAACGGCGGCGGCGGGCCTGGGAGTCGTCGAGGAAGAGCAGGGAACAGTCCGGGTTCCCGCACTCCTTGACGCGCTCGATCAGGGGCCCGCCGGCCAGCAGTACGGCGTCCCGGGCCACCGTCGCCAGAGCGGCCCGGGACGGATGCCGGGCCGTCCAGCGGGCCTTGCCGAGCTGGGGTGCCAGATCGGGTTCGGCCGCCGCGTCGTTGACCAGTGCGACATCGGCCGCCTCCGGCTCCCGCCCGGTCATCGCGGCGCGTACAAGACGGTTGACGGCCTCTCGCAGTACGCGGGCGTCGGCCAGGTCCCGAGACGTGACACGCGCCGGCTCCTCGCCCACGGCCAGGTCCGCCTCCGTCAGCCAGCGCGCCAGCGCCGCGGCGTTTGGCAGTCGCTCCTTGGGCGTGGCGTGCCGCTTGCCGAGGGTGGCCACGAAGTCCAGACAGGGGCGGCCGCCGACGAACGGAAAGGCGAGCTCGGGGTCGGTGCTGGTCATGGGGCCGAGCTTACCGGCCGCACATGCCTCTTGACACCACTTGAACCGGTGTCGCAGAGTGACACCGGTTCAAGTGGTGTCAGGCACGACGAGAGCGGGTGGGGTATGCGTGCGGTGCGGATCGAGGAGTTCGGCGGACCCGAGGTGCTGGTGGAGGTCGAGGTGCCGGATCCGGTGGCGGGACCGGGGGAGGTGCTCGTACGGGTCGCCGCGGCCGGCGTGAACCGGGCGGACGCGCTGCGGCGGGCCGGCGTCTACCACAACGCCGGTCGGCCCCCGCTGATCCCGGGCGCCGAGGCGGCCGGTGTCGTGGCCGCGGTGGGGGAGGGGGTGACCGACTTCGCGGTCGGGCAACGGGTGGTCGCGCTGGACGGGGTGAAGTCCCCGGGGTTCTACGCCGAGTTGGCGGCCGTGCCCGTCACCCAGGCGGTGGCCCTGCCGGACGGGGTGGAGCTGACCGAGGCGGCCACACTGCCCATCGCCTGGCTCTCCGCCTGGTACTGCGTACGGCATCTCGCCAAGGTCACCAAGGAGGACACCGTCGTGGTGAAGGCCGCCGCGAGCGGGGTCGGCACCGCGGCCGTGCAGATCGCCGCCGAGTCCGGGGCCCGCGTCATCGCGCTCGCCGGGTCGGCTCAGAAGGCCGCCTGGGCCGGGGAGTTCGGCGCCCATGTCGCCCTCGACACCTCCGCGTACCCCGACGAGGCCGAGGTCGAGGAGGTGCTGCGGCTGACCGACGGACGCGGCGCCGACGTCGTCCTCGACACCGTGGGCGGCGCCGCCTTCGCGCGGAGCCTGCGTCAGGTCGGACACGGCGGCCGGGTCGTGGCGCTCGCCAACGTCGCCCTGGCGCCCAGCACCGTCGACACCCGCGACTTCTACCCGAAGAACGCGTCGATCCTCGGCTTCCAGCTCACCAACCGGCAGCGCCACGGCTGGGACCCACGCGCCGACCTGCGTGAACTGGCCGAGCGGGTCGCCGCGGGCGCCTATCGCGTACCGGTCGAGACCGTACTGCCCCTCGCCCGGGCGCGCGCCGCCCACGAGCAGCTGGAGCGGCGCGAGAACCGGGGCAAGATCGTGCTCGCCGTGGGGTGAGTCAGGAGTGGACCCTGTCGATGAAGGCGGACAGATTGCCCGTCGCGCGGGCGATCTGCTCCTCCAGCGTCAGACTCTCCTCGATCCGCAGGGTGCTCGGCGGGACCTTCTTGCCGCGGACGTAGAGGGAACAGGCCAGGTCGGTGCAGATGTACACACCGACGGAATTGCCCTCCCGCCCGGCCGTACCCGCCTTGCGGGCGGTCATGAGCGAGACGCCGCCGCCCGGATGGGTCGTCAGGCAGAGCGAGCACATGCTGCGGTGCAGGAAGCCCCGATGCCCGGAGGTCAGGCGCAGCGTCAGGCCGACGAGCCGTCCGTCCCGCTCGGTGACCAGGTAGCTGCGGTCGGGTGCCCCGGGATCTCGCCAGCCGAGGAAGTCGAGATCGTCCCAGGGGCGTTCGTCGAGATCGCGCGGCACGGCCACGCGTTTGGCCTCCCCCTTGGAACAGTTCACGAAAGAGTCGCGAATGTCGTGCTCGGTCAGTGATCTCATGGGGGAGTCTCCTGGGGGCGTCATGCTGTTTCCGAAACCTGGGGGTAAAAAAACTAGTGCCCCTAGGTTCGGTCAGGATAGACGGCCCCGGCGAGGAGGAACCAGTGAATTTCGAGAACGTCCGCTCACCCCGGGCGAGAGCGGCGCTGCGGCATGTCGCGGAGCGGTCGGCGGGGCCGCCCGTCGCCCCGGACACCCGCATCACGCTCAACTTCCATCCCGACCGGCCGACCGGCGGGGTGGGCATCCTGGAGGCGATGGCGCGGGACGGCTCCTACCACTCGCAGTTCGTGACCGGCACCAGCAACGGCGGCCTCACCGCGCACCCCGGCGGGGACCGCCGGCGCTGGGAGAGCCGGATCTTCGGCGGTGCCTACGACGAGGCGGCCCCGGACGACCGGCCCGTGTACGGCGCGCTGGACTTCCGTCGCCAGGTCGTCGGCGCCGCCCCGCGCTTCGGCTCCTCGCACTTCCGGCTGACGGGTACGGCGCTGTCCCGGGCCACCTTCTGCTATCCCGACAGCGCCGCCGAGCCGGCCCACTTCGGCGTCGCCGCCGGTATGTCGCTCATCGCCCTGGCGGAGGCGGACGAGCGGGACGCCCTCGACGACTACATCGAGGCACAGGTCCACGGGGGCATCTCCCTCACCGCGGACGTGGCGGCGCTCGTCCTGGACGCCTGCTACCGCGGCACACCCGTCGAGACGGCGGCACGGCTGCTGCCCTGCCCCGTCGAGTGGCATCCTGGGTACCGGATCACCGTGGAGCGGCTGCGCCGGCATGCGGACTACCGGGGCGAGGAGTACACCGAGCTGGGCGCCCGGATCGCCGAGGACGGCCGGATCGACCCGCGGATCATCGGGGACGCCGCGCGGACGGGACGGTACGAACTCCAGGACCTGAAGAAGGTCTGGCACACCCTGGCCCGCTTCGGCGCTCCGCAGGGCGCGGGCACCGCCCGTGACGCCGACGGGGGTGTCTACTCCGGTCCCGCGGAGGGCGTCAGCACCTCCAGCGCATAGGCGCGGGCGACCAGTTCCGTCCGGTTGCCCGCGCCCCACCGCCACGTCACCTACGCCGTCCTCGGCGTCGGCGACCGCAACTGGGCGGCCACCTACCAGCACGTCCCGACCCGCATCGACGACCGCCTCACCGAACTCGGCGCCACCCGCCTCACCGCCCGCACGACCGCCGACGCCTCCGCCGATCTCACGGGAGCGGTAAGGACTTCACGACCCGACTGCGCACCGCCCTCCTGGAACGGCACGGCGCCCCCGACGCCACCGCCCCGGACCGGCGGCGGCCTACGAGGTCCGCACCCTGACCGGCGGCCCGCTGGACGCCTTCGCCGAGCGGCACGGGCGCCGAGCGCCGTGGCGGCGCACGTTCCGCGGCGCGATCGCCGACCGTACGGCCGCGCTCGCCACGGGCGCCGAACTCGCCCCCGCCCTCTGCTGCTTCGGCTGCGACGCCCCCGACGCCGACTTCCTGCACGCCGGGGAGCTGCGCGCGGCCGAGGCCGGCGAGGTCTGGGACCTGCTGGGCGTGGGCGCCCGGGTGTACGTCTGCGGCGACGGTTCCCGGATGGCGTCGGGTGTCCGGGAGGCGTTCCGTACGCTGTACCGGAAGCACACGGCGGACGCCGACGCGACGGCCGCCGAGGAGTGGCTCGACGGGCTGATCGCGGACGGGCGCTACGTCGAGGACGTGTACGCGGCGGGCTGACCGACGCGCGGTGAAGGGGAGAGGCGGGCACACGGTGGTGGACTCCTGGGCACGGGCTCGGCGCATCCTGGAGGAGGCGGGCCTGCCGCCCGGACACCTCGCCAACCTGCGCCCGCTGACCGGCGGCACCTACAACACGGTCGAGGAGCTCGTCCTCGCCGACGGCGGCCGCTATGTGCTGAAGGTGCCGCCTCCCGAGACCGTCCCCGGACTGAGCCACGAGCGCCGACTCCTCGTGGCCGAGGCCGAGTTCTACCGAGGAGCCGCGGAGGCGGACGTACCGGCGCCCCGGGTCGTGGGCCACGGACGGGATGATCTGCTCATGACGGCCGTGCCCGGCGACGCCTGGGACGGACAGCTCAGCGGCACCGAACAGCTGGACCTGCGTACGGAGTTGGGCCGCCAGGTGGCCCGCCTGCACCGCGTGACCGGCCCCGCCTTCGGCTACCCGTCCGGCGCCCTCGGTCCGCTCGCCCCCGACTGGCGGACCGCGTTCACGGGGATGCTCGACGCGGTCCTCGACGACGCCCGCCGCTACGGTGCCGAACTGCCCCGCCCCGTCGACGAGGTGGCGGACGCGCTCCGGCCCGCCTACGACGCGCTCGACGAGGTGAGCGTCCCGAGCCTCGTCCACTTCGACCTGTGGCCCGGCAACATCCTGGTGGAGCGCGCGGACGGCGGCGCCAGGATCGGCGGACTCATCGATGGCGAGCGCATGTTCTGGGGCGACCCGCTCGCCGACTTCGTCTCCCTCGCGCTGCTGGGCGACATCAGGACCGACGAGGCATTCATGGCCGGCTACCGGGAGGAGGGCGGCCACGCGGAGTTCGACGTACCGGCCCGCCTCCGCTACGCCCTCTACCGTGCCTACCTCTACCTGATCATGCTCATCGAGACGGTCCCGAGGGAGATGGACGAGGGGGATCGGCGCTGGCGACAGGAAGCGGTTGCACCGGAACTGGTGGCAGCGCTGACCGAGATCGCGGACCTCTCATAGTTCACATCGTGAATTAAGGGTCGTCGAAAGTGCCCCCGCAGCGGTATGTTGCAGTTCGGACAGGGTTCTAAGGGGGCCACACATGACGGGGCGGAACGGGCGCACGGTACGCGATCTGAGGCGGGCCAACCGCACGGCCGTGCTGCAAAGGCTCTACTTCGACGGGCCTCTCAGCCGTTTCGAGCTCGGCCCCGCGACCGGTCTGAGCTCCGGCTCGGTGAGCAATGTCGTCGCCGACCTGGTCGCCGACGGCCTGCTGGAGGAGGCCGGCAGTGTCGACTCCGACGGCGGCCGCCCCCGCACCCTGCTGCGGGTGGCGCCCGGCAGCGCCCACATGATCGGCGTCGACGTCGGCGAGACCCGGGTGCGCGTCGAGCTGTTCGACCTCACCCTCACCGAACTCGCTCGCACCGAACGCCCGTTGACCCGGCAGGGCTACGACGTCGAGGTCATCGTCGGCCACATCCGCGACGGCGTCGCCGAGGTGCTCGACACCGCGGGCATCGCCCCCGACCAGCTCCTCGGCGTCGGCATCGGCGTGCCCGGCATCGTCGAGCACACCCCGGACCGGGGCGCCGTCGTCCACGGGCAGACGATCGGCTGGGACGCGGTCCCGCTGGAGGAACTGCTCCGCTCCACCTCCCGGCTGCCCGACACCGTCCGGTACTTCATCGACAACGGCGCCAAGACGCTGGGCCAGGCCGAGATGTGGTTCGGCGGCGGCCGCGGTGCGCACAACGCGGTCGTCGTCCTCTTCGGGTCCGGCGTCGGCGCGTGTCTCGTCACGCCCGAGGTGGAGAACGGGCGGGCGGTCGAATGGGGCCATCTCACGGTACGGGTCAAGGGGCGCCGCTGCCGGTGCGGTGCGCTGGGCTGCCTGGAGGCGTACGCGGGCGCCGAGTCGCTGCTGGAGCGCTGGCGCGAGGAGGGTGGACGGCCGCCCGAGGGCACCGACGAGGAGACCGCGCTGACCGCGATGCTGGCCGCCGCGCACCCGGCCGAGGGCGGTGCGCCCGACCCGGTGGCACTGGCCGTGCTGGAGGAGACCGCCGAGTACCTGGGCGCCGGCCTCTCCGACCTGATCAACCTCTTCCAGCCCGAGCGCATCCTCATCGGCGGCTGGGCCGGCCTCCAGCTGGGCACCCGCTTCCTGCCCGCCGTACGCCGCCACGCCTCCTCCTACGCCCTGCGCCACCCGGCCGAGAAGGTCACCATCGACCTCGGGCGGCTCGGCCCCGACGCGGTCACCGTCGGCGCCGCGATCCTCCCACTGGCCGACTTCTTCGCCCGCGGCGGCCGCCGGTGCGCACCCCGCCAGGCGGGCTTCCACACTGAAGCGCCGATACCGGACGAGCCCACCGGCTGACCC
>NZ_JABERD010000292.1 GCF_013044505.1 Streptomyces sp. S3(2020)
GTGGGGAAGAGTTCGCTGGCCCTGCACTACGCGCAGCAGTACCGGGAGTCGTACGCGCTGGTCTGGTGGATCACCGCGGAGAGCGCCGAGTCGATCGTGTCGGGGCTCGCGGGGCTGGCCATGGCCTTGTGCCCGCAGTGGGCCGGGGCGGTGGGGTCGGACGAGCGGGCGGCCTGGGCGGTGCTGTGGCTTCAGGAGCATGAAGGGTGGTTGCTGGTCTTCGACAACGTCGAGGATCCGGGGGTGTTGAAGCCTTACGTGGGGACGCTGCATCGGGGGCATCATCTGGCGACCAGTCGCAAGGCGACGGGGTGGCATGTGGTGACCACGCGGCCCATGGCATTGGGTGTGCTGCCCCTGGAGGACGCGGTCGATCTGCTGACCCGGCTCGCGTTCGCCGATCGGGCTCCTACGGGTGAGGAGTGGGCGGCGGCCACGGAGTTGGCGCGGGATCTGGGGTGTCTGCCGCTGGCGTTGGAGCAGGCGGGGGCGTATGTGCATCAGACGGGGACTGGGCTGGAGGAATATCGCCGGTTGCTGGGGTTGGTGCTGGACGAGGCGAGTGAGGGGATTGATCCGGAGCGGACGATTGCTCGGATCTGGGATCAGACAATCGTCGCCGTCGCGGGGCGCGATCCGCTGGCTGTCAGGCTGCTGGACGCCATGGCGTGGCTGGCGCCGGATGACATTCCACGCGCGTACCTCGTCTCTCTGACACCCGACTTGGTCGCGCTGAACAGGGCGCTGGGCGTGCTGCACACGTACAACATGGTCAGCTTCGGCGACCAGAACACCCTCAAGGTCCACCGCTTGGTGCAGGCGGTGCTACGCAACCGACCGCATGGACCGGAAGATCCACCGCCTGGGCGACTGGACGCCGAGCATGCGCTTCAGCATGCCCTGCCGTCGGCCAACCAGGACGATATCGCCGACAACCGCTGGCAGGAGTTCGTCCCTCACATCATCGCCCTCGCCGAGAACACCCCCGTCGGCATCGCTCCGAACTTGGCGATGGCCAACGTCTACCTCAGCGTCGCCCAGACCCTGTTCCGGCAGCTACGAGACGGCCAGACCGTCACCTTGCGTCAACAGGTATTGGCCCAGCGCGAACACGACTTCAGGGACACCGATAGCAGCACCGTCGTCGCCCGCCACAATCTCGCCCGCGCATACACCGAAGCCGGGCACCCAGAACGGGCCATCCCCCTCCTGGAAACCGTCCTCGCCCAGTTCAAGCAGACCGTCGGCGACGCTCATCCCTACGCCCTGGCCGCCCGCCACAACCTCGCCCGTGCATACACCGAGACCGCGGACCTGGAACGGGCCGTCCCCCTCCTGAAAACCGTCCTGGCCCAATCCGAGCAAGTCCTCGGCAACACCCACCCCAACACCCTGAACGCATGCCACAGCCTTGCCTTTGCCTACAGCAAGACCGGAGACCTGGAACGAGCTATCTGTCTTCTGGAAACCGTCCTCCCCCAGTTCGAGCGGACCATCGGCGACATCCGACCCAGCACCCTGAGCGCGCGCCACGACCTTGCCGTCGCCTATGCCGAGATCGGAGACATGGAACGGGCCGTCCCCCTCCTGAAAACCGTCCTCACCCAATCCGAGCAAGTCCTCGGCAACACCCACCCCAACACACTGCGTGCACGCGACAACCTGGCCACGGCCCGGGCCCAGCACCCCTATTGAACTGACCAAATGCCCCCGGCGAATCCATGGGCGCGGGCCCGTCCTGGTCCGCTCGGGCCTCTCCTGAACGCCGTCCACACCGAGACCTGCCGCAGCATCGTCCTCGACAACAAGGTGCCCGAGGTGTTCACCGAACCCGTACAGATTTCTTGTACGGGTGACAACGAGTGAACGTACCCCTCTTTGTGGGGAGTTCCTCCGTATGAGCAACAAGAGCCGCAGCTCGCGGATGAGGAAGAACGCGTCTGCCGTGAAGATGGTCGGGAGTCTTGTCGGGGTGTTTCGGCGGGCGGCCGGGCTGACGCAGGTGGCGCTTGCCGAGCGGGTGGGGGTGGATGAGGAGACGATCGCCTCGATCGAGCAGGGCAGGCGGACGTTGAAGGAGGATCTGGCGGCGCTGCTGGATGAACTCCTCGACACCAAGGGGGCGTTGTGCGTGGCGCTCGCCAACATGCCTGAGATCGATCTGTTCCCGAGGTGGGTGGAGCAGTACATCGACCTGGAGCAGGTGGCGTTGGCGCTGTCGTCGTTCGAGAACCAGGCTCTGCCGGGCCTCCTCCAGACCCCGGCCTACGCCCGCGCCGTCTTTCTGAACGAGGTGCCCGCCCTGACAGAGGACGAGGTCGAGCAGCGCGTCACGGCACGCATCGAGCGTCAGGAGATCCTGAGGCGAAAGGTGCCGCCGACCGCCACCTTCATCATCTCCGAGATGACCCTCATGGACCGGCTGGGCGGGGACGAGGTACGCCACGGACAACTGCGGCGCCTGCGCGAGTGGGCCACCCTGCCCGGGGTCACGATCCAGGTCATGCCGGTGGGCCGGGACTTCCACGCCGGGCTCTCCGGACCCTTCGTTCTCATCGAAACCCTCGACCACCAGCACCTCGCCTACGTCGAGGGCCAGCGCAAAGGCTGGATGATCGCCGACCCCGACGAGGTATCCGTCCTGGAACTCAAATATGCGATGCTGCGGTCACAGGCTCTCAACCCCCAGGAGACCAGAGGCCTGTTGGACCGCCTGCTAGGAGAGCGATGAGCACCGCACCGGAATGGTTCAAGTCCAGCTATAGCACCGAGCAGGGCGGTAACTGCCTCGAAGTCGCCACCTCACCCCGCACCATCCACATCCGCGACTCCAAGCACACCGACGGCCCCAACCTCACCGTCACCCCCGACACCTGGACCTCGTTCCTCCCGCTGGCGGCCCGCCACCGCTAGCCCCAGCGTCACCGCCACCGACGCGGACGCCATCACCGTCATCCCCGTCGCCGGTGACGTCAGTTGGGCCACCGTGCCCGCCAGCGCCGCCGCCACGCCCTGCATGGTGAGCATCCCGGCGGAACGCAAGCCGAGCGCGTGTCCCGCCATGTCGTCCGGTGTGAGGGACATGAGGCGTTCCTGCTGGACCAGGCTCGCGGCGAAGCCGACGTTGGAGAGGCAGACGGCCACGGCAGCGACGGCCACCGGGGGGTGGGACATGAACAGCAGGTACGGCGTCGCCAGTAGCAGGAGCAGCGGCGTCGCCAGGCGGGTGCGCAGGGCCGGGCGTACGAAGCGGCCCACCCACACGTCACCCGCGAACATGCCCAACGCCCCGCTCGCGAACAGCACACCCGCCGCCTCCGGGGCGTAGGAGACGTAGAGGGAATCGCAGCCGACGACCAGGCCGTTGGGGATCCACAGTCCCAGGTAGGTCAGGCGGCGTCCGCGCGAGGACCACAGGAACGCGTTGTTGGTCCAGGTCGCCTTGACCGAGAGGCGGCCCGTCGCGCGTGGTGGGCGGGGGGAGAGGCCGAAGCGGTAGCCCAGGGCCTGTGTCAGGTACAGCGCCGCCGCGAGGAGCAGGCAGGTGCGCGGGGACAGGAGTGCCAGGAGCGCGCCGCCCGTCGCGAAGCCGAGGACCTGCATCAGGCCGGACGCCATGTTGAACACCGAACGGCCCAGTACGAAACCGGACTTGGGGAGGATCTCGTTCAGGAGGCCGCCCGTCACTCCCCCGCCCAGCGACGCGATCAGACCCTGTACCAGTACCACCACGAAAACAGCCCAGACCGGCAGTCCTGGCAGCGCCAGCACCGCCGTCAGCGCGGCGAAGGCGAATCCCGACCAGGCCAGCGTCGCCCTCGGGGGCAGCCGGTCGGCGCCGGAGAGGAGGAAGGTCGCGCCCAGTACCTGCGCCAGCTGCGGGCCGAACATGCTCATCGCCGCGAGGAGGGGTGAGTCGGTGGCGCGGTAGACCAGGGTGGCGAGGGAGAGGCCGCCGATCGTCAGGGCCGCGTTGAAGGCGGCGTAGGAGAGGAAGAAGGGGGTGAACTCCGGGGTGCGGAAGAGCTCGCGGTAGCTGCGCATGCAGGGGAGTCTCGGGGCGAGCGGGCGTCGATCGTTATTGTTTCGCCCGTCGGCGAAAGTTCGGGGGGCTCATGGGCTGGTGGCAACTCGACGCCGACACCCTCGCCCGCAGCCGGTTCACGCTGTCCCCCTTCGCGGAGACCTTCGCAAGCCTGCAACTGCTGCACACCGGCACCGGTGCACACCCCGGCGAGGAGGTCTGGCTCCGCGCCCATCTGCCCGGATACCGCGCCCTCCTCGCGGCCGATCCGGTGATCGCGCAGCTCGTCCGCGCCGGGCTGGGCACTTCGTGGATCGCCGACTTCCTGGCGCCCCTCCCTCGCGACGGGGAACCCCTGGAGGAGACCCTGGCCCGGCTGCGGGCGACGGATCCGGCCGTGGCCCGCGCCAACCTCCGTGTCTCCCTCGCCGGCCCCCTCCCCGCCGCCCTGGAGCGCGACGACCTGCCCGAGCGGGCGTCCGCGCTCATGACATACGTCTGGACGGAGACCGTGAGGCCGCACTGGGAACGCCGACGGCGCATCCTGGAGGCGGACGTGGTCGCCCGGACCGCACAGGTGAGCCGGGGAGGCTGGGCAGCCGTACTGGACTCCCTGAAGCCGGGGCAGACCCGCTGGCTCGGCGACAACCGGCTCCAGGTGAACGTGCACGAGTACCCGCCCTTCGACATCTCCGGCGCCGAACTCGTCCTCATGCCGGTCACCACGGGGAGAGGCTGGGTCAGCTGGGAGAGGCCGGAGCGCTACGCCCTCGTCTACACCTGCACGGGCGTACTCGCCGACCACGGTGCCCGCAGTACCCCCGCCGGCATCTCCGCTCTGCTCGGCCCCGCCCGGGCCGAGGTGCTCGTCCTCCTCGCCTCCCCCATGAGCACCAGCCACCTCGTCGCCGTCACGGGCCACGCCCTCGGCTCGGTCGGCCGCCATCTGCGGGTGCTCCTGGACGCCGGGCTGGTCGAGCGGCGGCGGGCGGGGCGGTCGGTGCTGTACGAGCGGACGGCGGCGGGGAGCGTGCTCGTGGAGGCCTCACGGCGGCCCGACACTTACCGGAGTTAGCATCCGCTTATGACGCTTTCTGACAGCACCTCCCCCCTCTCCGTCGACATCGACACCCTCCAGGGCGGCGCCGCCGACCTCTCCCAGTACGCGGGCCAGGCCGTTCTCATCGTGAACGTGGCCTCCAAGTGCGGGCTGACCCCGCAGTACACGGGTCTGGAGAAGCTCCAGAAGGAGTACGCCGACAAGGGCTTCACCGTCCTCGGCGTGCCCTGCAACCAGTTCCTCGGGCAGGAGCCCGGCAGCGCCGAGGAGATCGCGGAGTTCTGCTCGGCGACGTACGGCGTGTCCTTCCCGCTGACCGAGAAGGTCGAGGTGAACGGCGAGAGCCGGCACGCGCTCTACGAGCGGCTCGTCGGGTTCGCCGACGCCGAGGGGCACACCGGCGACATCCGCTGGAACTTCGAGAAGTTCCTCATCGGCCGGGACGGGACCGTCGTGGCCCGCTTCTCGCCGCAGACCGAGCCGGAGTCGGCGGAGCTGGTCGCCGCCGTCGAGGCGCAGCTCGCAGTCTGAGCGGCCCTGGGCCGGTTGACCTTGTCCCTGGGGCAGGGCTGAGCCTCCTCGTCACCGGGCGGAAGTCACCGTCCGGTGACGGAGGATGAACCGGTGACCGACGAACTGCTCACCATCGGCGCGTTCGCCGCGCGGGCCCGCCTCTCGGCCAAGGCCCTGCGGCTGTACGACCGGCTCGGCCTGCTGGCCCCGGCCCATGTGGACGAGGCCAGCGGCTACCGCTACTACCGCGCCGGCCAGGTCGAACGCGCCCGGCTCGTCGCGCTGCTCCGGCAGCTCGACATGCCGCTCGCCCGGATCGCCGAGGTGGTCGAGGCGGGCGGCGCCGAGGGGGCCGATCGGCTCGCCGCCTACTGGGCGGACGTCGAGGCGCGGGTGGCGGGGCAGCGGACGCTCGCCGAGTACCTCCGTGGACGACTGTCGGGGAGGAGCTCCGAGATGTACGGGAAGTTCGTGGTGGAGACGGTGGAACTGCCGGAGCGGGTGGTGATCACCGAGAAGCGGCACACGCTGGCCGATGAGCTGCCGGCCTGGATCGGGGCGTCCCTGGGGCGTCTGGAGGCGGCCGCGCGGGAGTGCGGGGGCGTGACGGCGGCGCCGTTCGTCGTCTACCACTCCGAGGTCTCCATGGAGAGCGACGGCCCCGCCGAGTCCTGTGTACCGGTCGCCGACGAGACCGCCGCGCGGGCCTGGGCGGCGGCGCGGGGGCGGGCCCGGGAGACCGGGGTACGGGTGGAGCCGGCCCAGCGGTTCGCCTACACCCGTATCAGCAAGGCCCAGGTCGCCCATCCCCAGATCATGGCCGCCTTCGAGGCCGTCGAGGAGTGGATCACCGCGCAGGGCCTGGAACAGGCCGGACCCTGCCGGGAGATCTACTTCGCGGACTGGGACGCGGCGGGGGCCGACGATCCGGTGTGCGACGTGGCGTTCCCCGTCAAGCCGGCCGCTACTTGAGCTCGTCGGGACACGGGGTGCCCCTCGGCAGCTGATACGGCGCCGCCAGCCGGTACGTCCCCGCCTTCGGCGCCAGCAGCTCCGTCCACTTGTCGCCGTGGACGTCCTCCGCCGTCTCCGTCAGACAGCCGTTGACGTTGTCGTACGACTTCGGCTCGCCGTCGGGCCGGTCCTTGGACGCCTGCGTCTCCTGGGGGCCCTTGAGGCTCTTGCCGTCGGCGTCGACGATGCTCAGCCACGGCGAGTAGGGGATGCGGATGAGGATCCGGCCCGGCTTGCTCACCTGGAGGGTCCACTCGCCCTGCTCGGCGCGCTCGACGACCGCGTCGGGCTCGGCGAGCGGGGCCGGGTCGGTCACCGCGAACAGCTGCCAGTTGGCGTCGCCCCAGACCTGCTTGAGGTAGGGCATCCCGCGCTGCACGAGCTCCCGCTCGCGCTCCCCGCCGTCCCCGTCGGGCGCGTCCTTCGGCAGCACCACGAAGTGCACCGCCCAGCGTTCCAGCCACTCGTGGTAGTTCGCCGAGTTCAGGGTGTCGTCGTAGAAGAGCGGGTTGCGCTCCATGTCGGCCTGCCGGTTCCAGCCGCGGGCCAGGTTGACGTACGGGGCGAGTGCGGAGGCCTCGCGGTGGGAGCGTGCGGGCACGACTTCGACGCGGCCCTTCTCCGCGCCGACCCCCTGGAGTTCGTTGACGAGCGGTGCCAGTTCGCGGGCCCAGGAGGCGGCCGGGGTGGTGTGGACGATGTCGTCGACCGACTTGAACCCGATCCAGCCGGTGAACACGGCGATGGACAGCACGATCGCGTACCACCTGCGGGAGCGCGGCACCGCGAACGGGAGCGCCGCCACCAGCGCGACGCCCGCGAACAGCATCGGCAGCCGCGAGATGTTGGTCCCGATCTGCGAGCTGATCAGCCAGACGAGGACGACCCCGAGGGCGTACACCCCGGCCGTCAGCCGGACCGTCTTCCACTCCTTGGGGACGAGCACACAGACGAGGACGCCGTACGAGAACGGCAGGATCACCGAGCCGAACCCCATCGGCTGCGTCCCCGAGAACGGGAAGAGCCACGCCGACACCGCGACCACCGCGGTCGGCGCGATCCCCAGCGCCCACGCGCCCGGCCGCCGCTTCTGAAGGAACAGCGCCGCGGCCACCAGCCCCACGAACAGTCCCGCCACCGGCGAGGCCATCGTCGCGAGCGCGGCCAGCGGGGCCGCGCACAGCGCCTTCGCCCAGCGCTTGTAGCGCCAGCGGTGCGGCCAGCAGAACACGACGGCGACCGCGCCGAGCGCGAACACCGTGCCCAGACCGAAGGTGACCCGCCCCGAGGCGGCGTTGCAGAGGAAGGCGAAGAGCCCGGCGAGCGCCGCCCACAGCGGGTTCCTCACCGACCGGCTGCGGATGAGGATCATCGTGAGCAGCCCGGCGGAGACCGTGCCCGCGATCATCATCGTCGTACGGACACCGAGAACCGACATCAGATACGGCGACACCACGCTGTACGACACCGGGTGCATCCCGCCGTACCAGGCCAGGTTGTACGCCGAGTCCGGGTGGCGGCCGACGAACTCGGCCCAGGCGTCCTGTGCGGCCAGGTCGCCGCCGCTGTTGGCGAAGGTGAAGAACCAGACGACGTGCAGCACCCCGGACAGCGCGGTGAGGGACAGCACGGGGTGTCTCAGCAGGCGCTCACGCAGAGCGAGAAAGGCAGCGGCAAAGGCGGAGTGCGCGGCCGGCGGCTGCTCCTCCGCGGGACTGTTCTTGCGTTCCCCGCCGTCACGCGGCGCGGGCACACGTATTCGCGGGCCGGTTCCCGGGCCCGGATCGGCGTCGTCGGCGCGTGTCGGCTCGGCTGTGGCCACCTTCAGGCACTCCCCGTGTCCTGTCTTCTGTTCTCGGCCCCGTCCCGTTCCGGCCATGTTCACGGCTGCGTCTCCGGGAGCGGCGACCTGCCCCGATTCGTGACGCTAGCACGCTCCCCCGCTCTCGGCTTCGCTCAAGCGGGAGGGTCCCGTCGTCGACCGGGCGCCCTCGCGGGTGCCCGGTCGACCAGGGGTCAGGTGATGCGCGTCAGCTTGTCCGTGAAGCCCGGTTCGACGAGGTCCTTCTGGAGCGCGACCGGCACCTTCACCGCACCGGCCGAGGCGTCACCCACCGTGAGCGTGCCGACCTTGGTGCCGGCCTTCGCGGTGTGCGGTACGTCGTCGGCGGCGAAGGTCAGCTTGACGGTGAGCCCGGACCAGCCGACGGCCGTGACGTCCTTGGTGGCGACGACGGAGGTCTTGCCGCCGAGGCCGTCGTCGACGTACCCGACGACATCGCCCTTCTTGATGATCGTCGCGGACTCCAGCGCGCCCTGGGCGGCCCGGATCAGCTGGTCGCCGCCGGTCAGGGCGGCGCTGAGGATGGTGTTGTCCACACCGCCGGCCGGCTGGCGCAGGACGGCCCCGACGATGGTGCGGGTCTCGCCGCCGACCTCCTTCTTCGCCGCGAAGAGGAGGTTGCCGAGGGCGGAGGTGGTGGTGCCGGTCTTGATGCCGACGACGTTGTTCTTGCCGACGATCTGGTTCCAGTTGCCGTGGTTGACGCCCTTGTAGTCGTCGTACGACATCATCGCCGCGACCTCGCGGAACGCGGGCTCCTCCATCGCCTTCTTGCCGAGCTTCACCTGGTCCACGGCGGTGGAGACGGTGCTGTCGTTCAGGCCCGAGGGGTCGGTGTACGTGGTGTTCGTCATCCCGAGGTCCTCGGCGGCCTGGTTCATCTTCTCCACGAACGCCTTCTCCGAGCCGGCGTCCCAGCGGGCGAGGAGGCGGGCGACGTTGTTCGCGGACGCGATGAGGATGGCTTCGAGTGCCTCGCGCTGGCTGATGGAGTCACCGGCGGTGACCTTGACCGTGGACTCCTGGCCGGCATTGTCGCCCTGGTCCTGCGCGGCCTGGTCGATCTTGATCTTCGGGCCCTCGGCGCCGCTCTTCAGCGGGTGGTCGCGGAGGATGACGTACGCCGTCATGACCTTGGCGACACTGGCGATCGGAACGGGCTTCTGGTCGCCGGAGGAGCCGAAGCTGCCGATGCCCTGGACGTCGAGGGCGGCCTGGCCCTCGGCGGGCCACGGGATGTCGACCTTGCCGCCGTCGAAGGCGTAGCTGTCCTCGGCGGTGAGTTCGAGGGTGGGGGTGGGCAGGGGGCGCATCGCCTGGGCGACTGCGAAGACGACCGCGAGGAGCAGGACGAGGGGGGTCCAGATCT
>NZ_JABERD010000293.1 GCF_013044505.1 Streptomyces sp. S3(2020)
AGTTGTGTATAAGACACAGGCGCCGGTGCGCCCGGGCGGTGCGGGGCCGGCTCCTGGCCGCGCGGACGTGGGGCGGACGCGCCGGTGCGTGGCCGTGCCTCCGGGCGGCGCGGCGCCGGCTCACCGGTGCGCGGCAGTTCGTCCGGGCGGCGCGGGACCGACACCCCGGTGCCGAGCGCACGCTGCACCGCGCCCCCTCGGGCGTCGGTCCGGTCCGTGGCGGGCGGTGCCGCACGGGAGGCGGGCGGGGCGGCCTCGACCGCCCCGCCCGGCTCCTCGCCCTGGGCCCACCAGCCGCCGCCCGCCACCAGCGAGAGGGTCATCACGACCGTTCTCGCCAGGCGGTAGGCGCGCGTCCGGTACCAGGGCCGGCGTCGACGCCTACGCGCCATGCGGGCGACGGCGGAGCCGGAACCACACCACCCCGCCGACCGCGGCCACGCCTACGGCCGCGGCACCGGCGACCGGGGCGAACGCCTGGTCGCGCGCGATCCCGCCGCCCCCCGCGGGCGGACCGCCGTTCGGACCGCCCGGGCCACCGCCGGGACCACCGGGACCGCCGCCAGGGCCACCGGTGCCGCCCGGCGGGGTGACACAGTCGACCTTGAACACCTTGTGCTTGCCCGCGCCCGACCCACCGGTGATGTTCCAGGTGAGCTTGTACTGCCCGTCCGGCAGCGTGTAGTCCTGCGTGTGCCCGGCGCCGGTCGGGAGCGCGATCTCACCGGAGAGCGTGGCACCGTTGGCGACGGGGGGCTGGGTCACGATGCTCCAGGTGACCTCCTGGCCCTGGTCGAAGTTGGCGGCGTCGATGTAGAACTTGCAGACCTTCGGTTCGTCGCGCGGGTCACCGTACGGCGTGCGCTCCACCGTTCCGTAGGGCGCCGTGTGGATCTTGACGGTGCCGTTGTCCCCGGGCGCCAGTGGCACGGCACCCGCCGTGGACATCCCGGACAGCGGGCCGAGCGCGACGGTGAGGGCCGCGAGCGCGGCGGTGCGTGCTCCGGCTCGGCGTGCGAGAGACGTGGTGGGCATACGAAGTCCTCCGAGTCAGGTGATTGTCGTACAAATCACACTTCGCCTGACTCTCTTTCACATGCCTCTCGCCAAAGGGCGGAGCCTCGCCCTACGGCCCGTCAGTCATCGCTCTTCCGGCCCAAGGAGACCCCCGGCCGACGCGGCGCGACAGGCTCCGCGACCGGCTTCGCCGGTGAGCGCAGCGCGACGCCCGAGGAGAGCAGCAACAGCACGCCCAGCATCACGAAGGGCGCCGCCGCACCCGCGACGCCCGCGATCAGGCCCGCCGTGGCGGGGGCGGCGACCTGGCCCAGGCGGTTGCCGGTCAGCCGCAGCGCGAGGGCCGTGGAGCGGGCGCCGTCGGGGGCCGCCTGGACGACCGTCGTCATGGAGAGCGGCTGTCCGACGCCGAGGCAGAAGCCGAGGACGGCGAGCATCAGGGCGAGCGCCCACACGGGCACCGGCAGGGCGATCCCCGCGCACAGCACGGCCGCCAGCAGGCAGGTGACGGTGAGCAGGAGCGAGCGGCCCAGCAGTCGCAGCAGCGGGGTCAGCACCAGCCGGCAGGCGATCGTGGCCGCCGCACGGAGGCTGAGCAGCAGGCCGATGACGGAGGGGGCGATGCCCCGGTGTTCGCCGACCACCGGGAGGTAGGCGGTGAGGATGTCGGTCGCGGACAGCACGGCGAGGCTGACGAAGATGCCGGCGGGTACGCCCCGGGCCCGGAGGATGCGCTGGACGGGGACGCGGTCACCGTGCCCCGCACGGGACCCGGCCGCCGTGTCGCGGTGCTCTATGCGCCACAGCGACGTGAACGCGACCGCGCCACCCGCCCCCGCGACGATCAGCGCGAGCGCGCTCGTGCCCGCCATGTCCGGGCCGCCGATCAGCGCGCCCGCCGCGACGGGGCCGACCAGCTGGCCGAGGGAGGCGCCGATGGTGAAGTGGCCGAAGTTGCGGTCCTGTTCGTGCGGGGCGGACTGGCGGGCGACGAGGGACTGGGCGCCGATCACGAAGCAGAGGTGGCCGAGCCCCATCACTCCGCTCCAGACCGCCATCGCCCAGAGGGAGTCCGCGATGCCGCTCAGGGCGCAGCCGCCGGATATCAGGACCACGCCGACCGGCAGCAGGGGCGCGCACCGGCCGTGGTCGGTACGGCGCCCCAGGGGTACTGCGGCGAACAGCGGGAGCAGGGCGTAGACCCCCGCGATCACTCCGATCGCCCGCTCGTCCGCGCCCAGCGCGAGGGCCCGGTAGGAGACGGCGGGCCGGGCCATCGACACCGCCCCCTGCGCGAAGCCGAAGGCGATGACGAGGCGGAGCAGCCAGCCGCGGTTCCCACCGGGCACCATGTTCAAGTCCTCTGTCAGATCGGTCAGATGATGCCGAACAGGATTCCCGCCGCCAGGATCAGGAGGCAGGTCAGCGCCGCCCACTTCACCACGAACTTGGTGTGGTCGCCGAACTCGACCTTCGCCATGCCGACCAGGACGTAGACGGCCGGGACGAGCGGGCTCGACATGTGCAGCGGCTGGCCGACCAGGGAGGCGCGGGCCATCTCCAGCGGCGAGACACCGTGCGCGGCGCCGGCCTCGGCGAGGACCGGGAGGACGCCGAAGTAGAAACCGTCGTTCGACATGAAGTAGGTGAGCGGGAGGCTCAGCAGACCGGTGACGAGGGCCATGTGCGGGCCCATGCCCTCGGGGATGACGTCGACCATCCAGCGGGCCATGTGGTCGACCATGCCGGTGCCCTGGAGGACGCCGGTGAAGACGGCGGCGGCGAAGACCATGCCGGAGACGTTCAGGACGTTGTCGGCGTGGGCGGCGAGCCGGGCCTTCTGGTCGGGGATGTGCGGGAAGTTCACGGTGAGCACGAGGGCGGCGCCGATCAGGAACAGCACGGGGATCGGCAGCCACTCCATGATCATGGAGGTGAGCAGGGCGATGGTGACGCCGGCGTTGAACCAGTAGAGCTTGGGACGCAGGGTGGCGCGGTTCGGGTCGAGGACCGTGAAGCGCTCCTCGTCGTCGTCATCCTCGGCGTCGGTGCCGGAACCGGAACCGGAACCGGAGCCGCCGGTGGCCTTGTCCGTGCCCGAGGCGCCGGACCCGGCACCCACGAGAACCGTCTCGGACTCCTTCTCCTCGACCTTCTCCTCCACCAGGATCTCGCCCAGCGTCAGCACGCCCAGCCGCTTGCGCTCACGCAGACCGAGGAAGTACGAGAGGACGAAGACACCCAGCAGGCCCACGAGCAGGGCCGGGATCATCGGGACGAAGATGTCGCTGGCGTCGAGCTTGAGCGCGGTGGCGGCGCGGGCGGTCGGGCCGCCCCACGGCAGGGTGTTCATGACGCCGTTGGCCATGGCGGCCACACCGGTCATCACGACCAGGCTCATCTTCAGGCGCTTGTACAGCGGGTACATCGCCGAGACCGTGATCATGAAGGTGGTCGAGCCGTCGCCGTCGAGCGAGACGATCGCGGCGAGGATCGCCGTACCGACGACGATCCGCATCGGGTCGGCCTTGGCGAACTTCAGGATCCCCCGGACGATCGGGTCGAAGAGGCCGACATCGATCATCACACCGAAGTAGACGATCGCGAACATGAGCATCGCCGCGGTGGGGGCGAGGCTGGTGACGCCGTCGATGACGTAGTCACCGAGGTGGGCGCCCTTCCCTACGAAGACGCAGAACAGTGCCGGGATCAGCACGAGCGCCGCGATCGGCGACATCTTCTTCATCATGATCAGGACCAGGAAGGTCGCGATCATGGCGAAGCCGAGGATGGTCAGCATGAGTGGATACCTAACGTTCGCCCTTGAACTCCCACCGGAGTCGGCAGTGCGATGACGTTAGGTCCGCTCAAGCAGCGTTAACAAGACGTTGACATGCGAGCAATAAGCGCAAAACCCCAGGTCACAGCTTTGTGCTGCTCACAGGGCCGCTGTAGTGGCCACCTTTACCGGTACGCCGTTGAGGACCGCGTTGCCCGAGAGGGGGTCGAGGAGGCTGCCGTCGAGGAGCTGGTTGACGTTGACGCCGGGGTCCTTCAGGGCGTGGTTGAGGCGGGTGCCGGGCCGGTCGTGACCCCAGCCGTGCGGGAGGCTGACCACGCCGGGGCGCACGTCGGTGGTGACCTCGACGGGAGCGGTCACCTCTCCCCCGGCCCCCTTCACCCGCACCAGCCCCTTGTCGAGGATGCCGAGCCGCTCGGCGTCCTCGGGGTGGATGTGCAGGGTGCAGCGGTTGGTGCCGCCGGTGAGGGCGGGGACGTTGTGCATCCAGCTGTTGTTGGAGCGCAGATGGCGGCGGCCGACGAGGACGAGCCCGTCGGGCCGCTCGGCCAGGGCCTGCCGCAGCCGCGGCAGATCGTCGACGATCGGCTGTGCCAGCAGCTCGACCTTGCCGCTGCGGGTCTTCAGCGGCTGCGGCAGCCGCCGGCCGAGCGGCCCGAGGTCGATGCCGTGCGGATGCGCCAGCAGCCGCTCCAGGGCCAGCCCCTCGGGTCGTACGCCGAACCCGTCGCCGTACGGACCGAGGCGCAGCATCATGTCGAGCCGCCGTTCGGGGCCGCTGACGCCGGTGAGGCGCGCGGCGAGCTCCTTCGGGTCGCGCCCGTGCACCGGTGACCACGGTTCCTTGACCGCCTTGCCGAGGGTCTGCCCGATGACGAGGTCGTCGACGGCCGACGGGTCGGCGCCGTGCATACCGGTCGCGGCGAGGATCAGCCGGGACAGGATCTCGGTCTCGGCCATCCGGCCGGACTCCAGGGGCACGGCGGGGCGGTTGTAGCGGACCTGGTTGCGGACGGCGAGCGTGTTGAAGGCGAAGTCGTGGTGCGGGCTCTGGGAGGGCGGGGGCGGCGGCAGTACGACGTCGGCGTGGCGCGAGGTCTCGTTGAGATAGGGGTCGACGCTGACCATGAAGTCGAGCGAGTCGAGCGCCTTGTCGAGGCGGTCGCCGTCGGGCACGGACAGCACGGGGTTGGAGGCCACGGCGATGAGCGCCCGGATCGGCTCGCCCTCGGGGGTCGCGGTGTCGATCTCCTCGGCGAGCGCGGAGATCGGCAGCTCGCCCTTCGCCTCGGGGTGGCGGCTCACCCGGGAGTGCCAGCGGCCGAGGGCGAACCCGTGGCTGGGTCCGGCGGGGCGGGGCGTCCGGTCGGTGGCCGCCTGCGGGAAGAGGGCGCCGCCGGGGCGGTCGAGGTTGCCGGTGAGGATGTTCAGTACGTCGACCAGCCAGCTGGCGAGGGTGCCGTGCGGGACCGTGCAGCTGCCGATACGAGCGTAGACGGCGGCGGTGGGGGCGGCGGCGAGTTCGCGGGCCAGGGTGCGGATGGTGCCGGCGTCGACGTCACAGGCGTCGGCGACCGCTTCGGGGGTGAAGTCGCCCAGTTCTCGCGGGAGTTCGTCGAGCCCGAGCAGATGCGGGGCCAGCTCCCCGGTGTCCACGAGGTCTTCCTCGAACAGCGTGTACGCCATCGCCGCGAGCAGCAGCGCGTCCGTGCCGGGGCGGATCGCGAGGTGGCGGTCGGCGAGCTTGGCGGTGCGGGTGCGGCGGGGGTCGATGACGGTGAGGGTGCCGCCGCGGGCCTTGAGCGCCTTGAGCTTGCCGGGGAAGTCGGGGGCGGTGCACAGACTGCCGTTGGACTCCAGGGGGTTGGCGCCGATCAGCAGCAGATGGTCGGTGTGGTCCAGGTCCGGCACCGGGATCGCGTTGGCGTCCCCGAAGAGCAGCCCGCTGGAGACGTGCTTGGGCATCTGGTCGATCGTGGAGGCGGTGAAGACACTGCGGGTGCCGAGGCCGGCGAGCAGCACCGTCGGGTAGAGGGCGCCGGCCATGGTGTGGACGTTGGGGTTGCCGAGGACGACTCCCACGGAGTTCGGCCCGTACCGCTCGACGACCGGCCGGATCCCCGCGGCCACCGCGTCGAACGCCTCCTCCCAGGTGGCCTCGCGCAGCTCACCGTCCTTGCGCACGAGCGGGGTGCGCAGCCGGTCGGGGTCACCGTCGACGGCCCCGAACGAGGCGCCCTTGGGGCAGATGAACCCCTTGCTGAACACATCGTCACGGTCGCCGCGGGCGCCGGTGACCCGAGTCCCGTCGATGGTGAGCGTCAGGCCGCAGGTGGCCTCGCACAGGGGGCAGATACGGAGTGCGGTGCGGGACACGGGTCCTCCCGGGGCGACGGTGCCTGTCCCGGCGAGGATACCGACCGGTAGGCATGGAGGGGAGTCCCTGCCGGGGGTCAGGTCGCAAAACCGCGATGAGGTGATCAGTGGCGGTCAGTCGAAGAGGATCACGCCGTTGCGGGTGCCGACGATCAGTTCTCCGGCGGGGCCGGTGGTGAGGGCGGTGCAGCGGGAGGGGAGGTCGATCTCGCGGTGGACCCGGCCGTCGTGGATCCCGACTACGGCGAGCTGGGTGTGGCCGGCCACGGCGTAGGTCAGGCCGTCGGGGAGGAGGGCGGTGTGGCGGACCAGGTAGCGGCGCAGGGCGCCCGCGTGTTCGTGGACCGGGACCATGGGTGGTTTCGCTCGCCGCCCGCGGAGTCGACGCCGTTCTCCCGGCCACACGCGCGTGGGGCGTTCGCCGCCACGGGCCAGACGGGCGTTCAGGTCCTCCCAGGCGAAGATCCTGGTCCATCGGGCACCGACGACGAGGATCCCGGCCCGGCCCGCGACGGTGGTCGGGAACACGTCGACGAGTTCGTCGCCCGGCAGCTCGGCCCACCGTCTCGCGGTCACGTCCAGCACACGGATCACGGTGCTCCCGAGCGGCACGAGAACCAACGGCGTGTCCCCACAACGCACGGCGCGAATCGTCCCGAGCGGCGTCGTCTCGCCGAGAGGGCGGCACGGCTGATCGAGCAGCGGGCCGTGGGCGATGTCGTGGACGGCCAAGTGGATGTCGCTCTTCGCCCAGGAGGGCTTCTGAAAGACGTACCTGTGGGCCATGGGGTCGGCGTCCCAGGTGGTGAGGGACAGCAGGGTCTCTCTGCCCTTCCCGTCCGGCAGGACCGCCAGCCGGGACAGGGCCCTGGTGTGCGGAGCCGGGGTCACCAACGGTGAGCCGTTCACACGCGGGGGGCTTCCCTCGGCGAAGTCCCAGTGTTCGAGCAGTCCGCTGTCGCTACGCGAGAACAGCACCGTGCGAGGCGTTCCGTCGGGTGACGGCCACCGTGTCACGACGCGCAGGTCGTCGATGCCGCTGTCGCAGGTCGGCCGCAGTCGGCTCAGCAGTGTGCCGGTCCGCCCGTCCCGTACCTGGAGCACACCGTTGTCACCGCCTGTCACAACGTTCGACCGGCCGTCCCCCGGCACGTCAGCGGCAGCCCAGACGGTGCCCGGCGAGTCGAAGGCCTCCGTCACCCGGCGGCCGTCCGCGATGTTCACGAGCCGCCAGACCTCACCGCCCTCGTCACCGCAGAGCAATCCGCCTTGCGTCGCCCGGAACACCCCGGCCGGCCGTGGCATCCGACGTTCCCACCCGTCGGCGTAGGACACCAGGCGCTGGTCACCGCCTGACCCGACGAGGTCGCCGACGTCGTAGGCCAGCGCGCACACGCGTCCCCGGTGCGCCGCCCGCGTCGGGCCGAGCTGTCGGCATGTCGGCAGGGACCACTCCCGTACGGTCCCGTCGAACCCTCCGGTCGCCACCCGCCCCGAGCCGTCCGGGGCGAGCGCGACGGCGGTCGTCCACACCGGTTCCTCGGGGAGCGGCCCCTGTACATACATCCGGCCCGCGACGACGTCCCAGCAGGCCAGGCGGCCGGAGGCGGTGCCGACGACGACCACGTCCCGGTTCCCCACCCGACCGGCGGTCAGAGCGGTGACCGTGTCCGGCACAGTGAACTCCTGCTCCGCCACCGGCAGTCCGTCGCGGAGCAGGAGGACGCCGACACGGCCTCCGTACTCCCCGGTGACGACGAAGTCCCGGCCGTCGGCCGTGCGTCCCGTCGCGGCGGAGCCGACCAGCGGGACCTCGTGGCGGCCGGGGTCCAGGAAGCTGCGCCGCCACCGTTCCTCGGCCCGGACCGGGTCCCAGCAACGGATCTCGTAGTCTCCGCCGACGCTGACGAGCGCGGCGGTGCCGGAGGGGCCGCGGATCGCGGTCAGGGCCAGGACCGGGCCCTCGTGGGCGGTGAAGTGGACGGAGTCCGTGACATGGGCGGTGGGCCACAGGCGTATGACACCGTCCGAACCTCCCACGCACACCACGTCGTCGACAGTGCACACAGCGGTCGCCGAGTGGTCCGCGACCTGTCCGCCGATCCGTTCACCGCTGACCAGATCGAACAGTTGCAGGCCGCGGGTGTCGCCCTGGACGGACAGGCAGAAACCGGCTCCGAGCCGGAAGGCCTCGACCCGCGCGGACGTGCCCCGGTCCACCCGCAGCGGCAGGCCGATCGGGCGGCCGCTGTCGAGGTCGATGCGGTGCAGCAGCCCGTCGTCCGTCACGATCGCCACGATCCACTGGTGGTCCATGTGTCCGATGGCGAAAGAGGCGACGGCGGAGTTGCCGGCGAGGAGGGTGCGCACCGGTGCGCCACCGCTGACGGAGGAGACCCGGACGCTGCGGTCGTCGCCCGCGGTGACCAGCAGACGGCCCTGAGGGTGCCCGGTGACCAGGTCGATATGGGTGACCGGGCCCTCGTGGCCGGTGCGCACCTCCGGACCGGTCTCCCCGGTGTCGAGGTCGAACTCCACTACACGGCCGTCCACACGTCCCAGCAACAGGGACATCGGTGGCAGGTCTCGGGGCGCCGCGCAGACGGTGACGCGTGTCCACATCTGGGGGGCCACGGTCTGCCAGAGGGTCGCGGTCAGCTGGTCGGCCCGTGCCTCCCAGTCCTGGATGTCGCTCTGCCGCAGCGCGAGCCGCTGGCGGACGGTGAGCGGTCGATAGGCGGCGGTGTTCTCCAGCCGGTAGACGAGCAGGTGTCCGTCCTTGAACCGCAAGGCGGCAGCGACCGGCTCCTCCTCCGAGTCCGCGAGGACCACCACCTGTTCCGCCAGCCGTGGCTCGGCCCGCTCGAAGCGTTCCCACGCGTTCGTGCGCCGGGACGGCTCGTGGTCGACGGCCGTACTGGTCGGCAGCAGCCACCGGCGGCGTCCCACTGACCAGAAGTTCAGCACCCGTGCCCGTGCCACCGTCACGCGCGTGTACGGGTCCTTCTCGACGGCGAGGTCCATGTCGTGCGTCAAGGCCACGGCCGTTCCGGGCAGTTGCGGCGGGGCTGTCAGGGTCCACCGGTGCAGCGCGCCCGGGCGTTCATGGACGCGGGTCCACGTGCCCTCCTCGATGTCCCATCGCCTCACCTCGCGCCACTCCGAAACCTCCATGAAGTCGGCCCCGTACCGGAAGGGCGTCACCACCCCGGCTCCGACACCGGCCGCCATCCCCTCATACCGGCGGGCGCCCTCATGCGGATTCCAAGCCGCCCACCGCGCCCGCCGGTATGAGGGGATGGCGGCCGGTGTCGGAGCCGGGGTGGTGACGCCCTTCCGGTACGGGGTCGACTTCATGGAGGTTTCGG
>NZ_JABERD010000294.1 GCF_013044505.1 Streptomyces sp. S3(2020)
TTGTGGCGCGTGTATGGCCCCCCGCTCTGATTCTGTTGTTTCTTTCACTGCTCGGGCGCGCACCGAGAGATGCCCCAGGCCGTTCGTCGGCACCGTCAGATGTGTAGAGGAGACAGGCCCACCACCCGGCCGCCACCCGTGTGCTGCGCATCTCCTACGGCCAACTCGCGGGCTACGTCGACCGGTTCGCGCACGCCCTGGACGCCCTCGGGGTACGCGCCGGCGACCCCGTCGCCTTCCAACTGCCCAACCGGTGGGAGACCTGCGCCCTGCTGCTGGCCTGTCTGCGGATCGGGGCCGTCGCCGTGCCGGTGATGGCCGGATACGGCGCCCGTGACCTGGAGAGCGTCCTCGGCGCGGCCCAGGCCCGGGTCTGCGTCGTCCCCGACCGGTGGGAGGGCACGTCCCCCGCCCAGGTACTGGCCGACCTCGCGCCGACCCTGCCGTGGCTGCGTCATCGGGTGGTCCTGGGCGACGCGGCCGCCACCGGCGCGGTCGACTTCACCCGGCACTTCGTGCGCACACCCCACGAACGCTACCGGCGCGACGGCTGGCTGCCGCTGCCCGCCGGCCTCGCCGACCGGATCTGCCTCGCCGTCACCTCACTGGGCCTGCACTGCGCGCACAGCATGGCCATGCACACCCCCAACACCCTGCACGCCGGCCTGGACCCGCGCTCGCGGGTCACCGCGTTCACGGCACTGCCGCTGGCCACGCTGCCGTCCCTGCTGCACACCGTGGTCGGCCCGCTCACCCACGGCGCCACCGTCGTCCTCCAGGACGTCTGGGACCCGGAGACCGCACTGGACCTGATGGCCTCGACCCACGTGCGCGCGGCGCTGGCCACCCCCGCGCAGTGGGCGGAACTCGCCGCCGCCCAGGAGCAGCGGCCCCGCCCGCCGGGCCGGCTGGAGCACGCGCTGCTGCCCGGCCGGGCCGGCGTCACCACGCGCCTGGCACACCAGGTCCACGAGACGCTACGGGTGCCGCTGGACGTGACGGCAAGCGCGGCGCGGGCCGACGACAGCGACCTGGCCCCCGCCGACGCCGGCCGCCACCGGCCGCGGACGCGCGGCCCCGCCTCACCGCTGGCGGTCTGGCAGCGCGATGCCGGTGGGCTGCGCCCGGTCTGGGAGCGGGACCACGGCCCCGACGCCGACCGGCTGACCGGCCTGGACGAGGAGGGCCGCACCGTCGAAGAGGTCGGCGGTGTGTTCCTGGTGCCCGTCACCGAGGTCGAGGAACACCTGCTGACCCACCCGCACGTCGCCGAGGCCGCCGTCGTCGCCAGCACCGACCCCGAACACGGTGAACTCGCCTGCGCCGTCGTGGTCCCCGAAGGCGACCCGCCCTCCCTCCTCGACCTGCGCGCCCATCTGCTGTCCCGGGGCATCCTCGCCTCCCATCTCCCCGCCCGCCTCGAACTGGTCCCGGCGCTCCCTCGCTCCGAGAACGGCCGCGTCCTGCGCCACCGCCTCCAGGACACGCTGCCCACTCCCTGAGCGTGTGCAGCCACGACGGCGCCGCAGCCGAACGACGGCACATCACTGCTCATCCAGCGGAGCGCTAGGCAGCCTCGCCGACCGTCAGCACCCCGCCGGTCCGCCGGTCGAGCGTGGCGGTGATGTGCAGGGCGATGTCACTCGAGGTGAGACTCAACTTCCGTAGGATCTCGGCACGTTCGGCGTGCTCCAGGAACTCCTGGGCGATACCGAACTTCCGCAGCGGGGTGTCCACCCCGGCCGCGCGCAACGCCTGCGCGACCGCCGAACCCACACCCCCGGTCAGCTCGTTCTCCTCGATCGTCACGACCAACCGGTGCCCGGTGGCCAGCGGCACCAGAGCCGGATCGACCGGCTTGACCCAGCGCGGGTCGACGACAGTGCAGCCGACGCCCTCACCGGCCAGCAGGGCGGCGGTGTCCAACGCGGTCTGCGCCATCGAACCGACCGCGACGACCAGGACGTCCTGGCCCTCCCCGCGGTGCAGCACATCGATCCCGCCGACCGTGTCGACCGCGTCGATGTCCGCGTCCACCACCCCGTCGGGGAACCGCACCGCCGTCGGCCCGTCGGTGGCCACGGCCTCCTGGAACAGCTCGCCCAGCCGCCTGCCGTCCCGCGGCGCGGCGATCCGCAGCCCCGGCACCATCTGAAGGATCGACATGTCCCACACACCGTTGCGGCTCGCCCCGTCGTCACCGGTGACACCGGCCCGGTCCAGCACCAGCG
Source organism: Streptomyces sp. S3(2020) (assembly GCF_013044505.1). Classification (GTDB taxonomy): domain Bacteria; phylum Actinomycetota; class Actinomycetes; order Streptomycetales; family Streptomycetaceae; genus Streptomyces. The sequence continues at coordinate 2,232 of NZ_JABERD010000294.1, forward strand.
TTACCGGCAGCCGGTGCAGGGCCACATCCAGCAGCGCCTGGTCGAAGGCCCGGTTCACGGACATGGCGTTCATCGCCACCACCGGGTGCAGACCGCCCAGCGCCAGCCCGGCCGCCGAGGTGACCGCGTGCTGCTCGGCGACACCCATGTCGAAGGTCCGTTCCGGGAAGGCCCGCGAGAAGGCCGTCAGACCCGTCTGTTCCAGCAGCCCGGCGGTGACCGCGACGACGTCGCGGCGCTGCCGGCCCGCCGAGACCAACTCCTCGGAGAACACCGACGTCCAGGTGCGCACCGGTGTGGCGGGGACCGTGCCGCGGCCGGCGCGCGAGGTGTAGGAACCGCGTGCCCGGTAGCGCTCCAGCTCGTCGTCGGTCCCGGCGGGCGTGTGACCGGCGCCCTTGACGGTCACGGTGTGCACCAGGACCGGTCCGCCGTGCCGGCGGGCCTGCTCCAACGCCTGCTCCAGGGCCTCGATGTCGTGGCCGTCGACCGGACCGACGTACTTCAGCCCCAGCCCCTCGAACGGGTTCTGCGCGACGGCCACCTCCCGCAGCCCCTGCCGGGCACCCTGGAGGCCCTCGTACAGCGTGCCGCCGGGAACCGGGGTGCGCTTGGCGACCACCCTGCCCCACTCCAGGAACCGCTCGTAGGCGGGCGAGCCGCGCAGCCTGGTCGCCCGCCCGGCGGCCCCCGGCGCGGCCGAGCGGCCGTTGTCGTTGAGGACGATGACAACGGGCCGGTCCTGGGCCGCCGCGATGCTGTTGACGGCCTCCCACGCCATGCCGCCGGTCAGCGCACCGTCACCGATCACCGCGACGACCGCACGCTCCCGCTCACCGTTGAGCTGATGCGCCTTGGCCAGACCGTCGGCGTAGGACAGGGCGGTGGAGGCGTGCGAGTTCTCCACCAGGTCGTGCACCGACTCGGCCTGCGAGGGGTAGCCCGACAGACCGCCCGCCCGGCGCAGCGAGTCGAACCGGTCGGCGCGCCCCGTGAGGATCTTGTGCGCGTACGTCTGGTGGCCGATGTCCCACAGGATCTGGTCCCGCGGCGACTCGAACACCCGATGCAGCGCGAGGGACAGCTCCACCACACCGAGGTTGGAGCCCAGATGCCCGCCCTTCTCGGGGACCTTGCGCACCAGCAGGTCCCGGATCTCCCCGGCCAGCGCCCGCAGCCCCTCGTGGTCCAGCCGGCGCAGATCCCGGGGAGAGCCCACCGTGGCCAGCAGCGAGCCCAGTTCCTCCTCACGGGCACGGTGTCCGGCGGCCGGCACGAAACGGATCCCGGCGCCCGGCTCCAGGCCGATCTCCGGTCCGGTGCGCGGCGGATCGCAGGCGATCAGGATGTTGTAGTGGTTGGGGAAGTGGCAGGCGTCCCAGCCCAGGACGGTGCCGATCCGCTCCCGCCCCACCCACACCTCGTCACCGCGGTCCAGCACACCGGCACCGGCGATCTCCGCGAACCCGAGGAAACCGACCCGGTCGACGGTGCCACCCGGCGCGGTGTCCACCTCGTCGGTGGTGACCAGCTCATGCACCTCGCCGCGCTGCACACACCGGCTGGTGTGCTCCTCCAGCACCATGCCCCGGTCGTCACGGTGGTGCTTGAGGACCTTGACGACAGTGCCGTCGACACTCTTCTTACGGCCGTTCTCCGGGTGTGCCATGACGTTCGGCTCCTTGGCGGTACGAGGCTGGAGGTGACGCTGGAGGTGAGACGCGGGGACGGGAGCGGGGCCGGACCACGGCGCTTCAGCCCCGGCCGGCGGGAGGTTCGGCGGCGTAGACCTGACCGACCAGCTCCAGCGTGGCCAGCCCGTCGGGCCACGTCGCCCGCTCACCGCGCAGCACCTCGCCGAACTCCCGCAGCACACCGACGTACTCGTGGGCCAGCGAGCTCTTGAACGCCGGGTAGCCGGCGAGCATGTCGGTGCTCAGCAGGCGGCCGTCGGCGAGGAGGACCTCGACGTCCTTGCGCTCCCCGTGCTCATAGGCCCAGTCCAGGTCCACGACGGCCGTGACACCCGCCGTGTCCTGAAGGGTGACCACCGCCAGCCGGTCGATGCCCAGCCTGTCACGGCCCACGCTGGCCTCCTTGAAGGCCACGTCGTCGCCGAGGAACAGATGCACCACGTCGAACGCGTTGGGCCCGTTGTCCGCCACGCAGCCGCCGCCGCAGCGCGCCGGGTCGAGATACCAGCGGTCCCTGCCGACGTGCTCCTCGATCTTCTCCCAGTAGCGCACGGTGAGCCGCTCGACCGGCACGTCCGCCGGCAGGGAGGCCAGCAGGTCCAGGACGTTGGTGTTGTAGCGGCGGTGGTACGCCGTGAACAGCGCCACCCCCTTCTCCTCGGCCAGGTCACGCAGCGCGCGCCCCTCCTGCACGGTGATGCCGAGTGGTTTCTCCACGCACACCGCCACACCGGCGGCCAGGGCGTCCCGGCACACCTCGAAGTGCACGTCGTTGGGGACGTTGACGACGACCGCGTCCAGCTCGGTCGAGGCCAGCAGCTCACGGTGGTCGGTGAACACGGGGATGCTGTCCCGGTGCGGGTCCAAGGTGGCCTCGTTCACGTCGCACACCGCGGCCAGCTCGATCTCCGGCACCTCGGTGGCCAGCGCGTCGACGTAGAAGCGGGAGATGACACCCAGACCGATGATGCCGATACGGAGACGGGGCTGAGTGGTCATCGGGTCCCTCCAAGGGGGGTCGGAACGGTCAGGGAGTGCTGGACGGCGACCGCCTCCAGCTCGGTGAAGAGCGAGGCGGCCAGCGGGACACCGTGCTCCTGGGCGTGGCGGGCGTGCTGCGCCTCGGGCCAGCCCGGGTAGCGCACGGGGGAGTCGGGGTCCAGGGCGGGAGCGTCGAGCAGCGCACCGAACAGTTCCTCGGACTGCTTGAGGAACGTGCCCTGGTCGCGCAGCCGGCCCGGCGCGATGGCCAGGACGAAGAAGCCGATGTTGTCGTCACGGCCCTTGGTGGACGTCGGCCCCATCTCGGCACCCGGCAGCAGCGCCGCCAGCGCCTCCACCATCAGGCTCAGCGCATAGCCCTTGTACGAGCCGGTCTCCGGCCGCCCGCCGAGCCACTGCAGATGCGCCTCGCCGCGGTCGAACGCCGTCGGATCGGTCACCGGCCGGCCCGCGTCGTCGACCAGCCAGCCCTCCGGCACCGACCGGCCCGCACGGGCCGCAGCCCGCACCCGGCCGGTCGGCACCACCGTGGTGGACATGTCCAGCACATACGGCGGATACGGTCCCGCCGGCGCGGCGATCGAGAACGGGTTGGTGCCCAGCAGGGCCTCCGAGGCGCCCGGCGGCCGGATGATCCGCTGCCCACCGCAGTTGCCCGCCAGGAACCCGAGGGCACCCTGCTCGGCCGCGTGCGCGGTGAAGTGCCCGGCACAGCCGAAGTGGGTGCCGTTGAACAGCGAGACCATGCCGACGCCGTGCGTCTCGGCGCGCTCCAGCGCCAGATCCATCGCGGCCCGCGCGGACCACAGACCGAGCGCGTCGTGCGCGTCGACGAGCAGGGCCGCGCCCCGGTCGGCGACGATCTCCAGATCGGCCGCGGGATCGGCACGCCGGTCGTCGAAGAGCGGCAGATACAGCCGGGTCAGATTGGCCAGGCCGTGCGAGGTGACACCGGTCAGGTCACCGTGGACCAGGGCGCGGGCGGCGATCTCGGCCCGGTCGGGGGCCAGGCCGCGCCGGGTGAACACCTCGGCGGTGAACCCGGCCAGCTCGTGATAGTCCAGACGCACGGTGGTGCGGTCGACGGTCGCAGTGGTGGTCATCTTCTCCTCATTCACAGGAATTCACAGGGGCCGTGACGGAACGGCGCGGGCCATGACCGCTCGCCACGGCCGGGCCGTCCGGGCCGACCTCAGAGCAGTTCGGTGTGCGCGGTCGCGGCGAACGCGGTCAGCAGCCCGGCCACATCCCCCGCGAACGCCTCCAGCTCGCCCCGCTCGGCGAACTCGCTGTCGGCATGCGCGTGGTTGGCCTCCAGGTCACCCGGCCCGAGCACCGCGGTGAACACCCCCGGCAGACCGCCCGTCCAGATCGCGTCGCAGGTGAAGGCCGGCAGGGCGGCGGGCCAGCGGGGCAGCCCCACCCGCCCGGTCAGCAGCTCCTCGGCCCAGCTGTCCTGGGCGTCCAGCGTCGGAAGCCGCCGTTTGAGCCAGTCCACCCGGGTGATCGACGGGCCGTCGGCCGCGGTCTTCGCCAGCAGCGTGCTGTCGGCGAACAGGGCACGGAAGCCGTTCAGCCCCGCCCGCACCTCGTCGTGCAGCGCCTTCTCCAGGGCGGCGCCCTCGGCGGCGGAGCCGTACGACAGGTTCAGCAGCAACTGCCCACTGCCGTAGACCTTGTTGTGCAGCGGCCCCGTCTGCAGCCCCGCCACACACACCTGCCCGCTGACGGACTGGTCGGGCAGCGTCAGCGCCAGATGCCCGGCCAAGTGGCCCAGCAGCACACTCGCGTTGTGCCCGGCGGCCGGCGCGTCGTCGATCGCGTCGTCGCCGTCGACCTGGACACGGGCGGTCATCGCCGCGGTGGAGCGGGTCAGAAGCCGGCCGCGCGTGGGTTCGCAGAAGATGTTCAGCCGGCCCGTGTAACCCCGCTCGACCAGCGACCGGGTGCCGAACACCCCCATGGCGCCGCCCTCCTCACCGGACACCACCTGGATCAGGACCCCGATCTCGGTGCCGATCCGCGCATCGGCGGCCGCCGCCGCGCGGATACCGGCGAGCAACGCCACCGCGGGCCCCTTCGCGTCGATGGCGCCCCGCCCGAAGAACGTGTCCCCGTCCAGCTTCACCGGCTGCCGCCCGGCGACGGTGTCCATGTGCACGTTGAACATCACCGTCGACTGCCGGGGCAGCTCGGGCCCCAGCCGCAGCACCAGACTGGGCTGCACCCGCAGGAACTCGGGATCACGGACGATCGCGGCCCGCACCGCGGCCGGCACCTGCTCGTCGGTGAGCTCCTCCGCCGCGCACACGCCGTGCCACTCGACGGCGAACCCGAACGCGCGGGCCGCCTCGGCGTAGGCGCGCTGGGCCTCCCACAGCCGGACCTCACCGTGCGGCGTGCCCTCCAGCGGACCGGCCGTCGTCAGCGACAACAGATGCAGCAACAGGGCGTCGTCGGCCCCGGTCAGCGGCGTACGGCGCGTTCCCTCAGCGGTCGGAGCGGACACGACTGGACTCCTCTCGAACGGTACGGCGGGGATCGAGGACTTCGGTGGCGACGAGCTGCTCAAGATGACGGCCGTACTCGGCGAACAGGACGGGCCCGTCCTCGCCCAGCTCGGTACGGCTCTCGTGGGGCCGCAGGGCCAGATGCGGTTCGATCGACCAGACACCCGCGTAACCGGCCTCCAGCAGCAGCCGCAGACAGTCCGCGACCCGGCTCTCGCCCTCGCCCGGCAGGGTGTAGGCGGCCGCGGACCCACTGCCCACGGCGTCCTTGACATGGACGTGGGCGACAGCCTCCGGACACACCTCCAGCAGCCGCACCAGTTCGTCGTACGCCCGGTAGTGGTAGGCGGCGCCGTTACCGGTGTCGAACAGCAGCCGCAGCGCGGGACTGTCGACCTCGGTCAGCAGCCGCCACATCCGCTCCGCGCTGCGCCCCGCCCAGCCGGCACAGTTCTCGTGCAGCAGCACCAGCCCGTACTCGGCGGCCCGCGCCGTCAGCACCCGCATCCGGCGGATCACCTCGGCGCCCCAGTCGGCGTCGTCGAGACCGTCGTTGGGATACGACATCACTCTCACGTAGCGGGTGCCGAGCGCCGCGCAGCGCGGACCCAGCCGCTCCAGCTCCCACAGATCGGCGTCGATGCCCTGGCTGATCGGCCGGGACCAGTCGGCGATCCGCGAGTCCACGCAGGCGATACCCAGACCCGCCGCACGCACCGTGCGCACACAGGTGTCGAAGGACTCGCCGTCCAGATCGGCCAGCGCGATCCCGTCGATGCTGCGCAGCTCGATCAGCTGCCAGCCCAGGCTGCTGACCGCCGCGATCTGGTGGTCGAGGCTGCGTCCGGCCTCGTCGCCGATGCCCGCGTAGAGGATTCCGGGCACCGCCTCCCCCCGCGGAAGCGGGCCGACGGCCACGGTGCGGTCAGGAAGCATGAGGCACGACCTCCGGCTGGAAGGCCGCGACCTCGGCCCCCAGACGGGACAGCCGTGCGTGCTCCTTCGCCTCGGCGAGCAGTGTGGTCACACCGGCGTTGAGCTGGAAGTCGGGCTCCAGGTCGGCGCCGTAGGCGAACTGCTCGTAGGCGTGCACCAGGAACCGGGCGAGCGAGTCGTCCCGGAACACCGGCTGCGGGACCAGGCCCTCCACCGACGTCGTCAGGTGGGCGTGGTCGTCGCTCTCGCTGATGGGGTAGTGGCCCACTGCCCAGCCCCGGCTGAAGCCGAGCCGGATGACCCGCTCGCGCAGCGGCGAGGCGAGGTCGGAGAAGATCTCCGTCTGGCAGCCCGCCGTGTGGTCCAGGAAGAGCCGTGCGGCCCCCATCTCGGGCACCACGACGTTCTTCACCCGCAGATCCCGCAGTTCGGCACCCACGGTCTTCGCCTCGCCGGCCAGCGACAGCACGACCCCCACCGAGTGCGGAAGCTCCACGTCGAAGGCGGTCGGATGCCCCTCGGTGGCCAGGGTGCGGGTGATGCGCGGCTTGCGCTGGGCGATGAACACCGTCTCCAGCTCGCCCAGTTCACCGCCCTGCACCAGATCCTGCAGCCGCCGGGTCAGCGCGCTCTGCAGCCAGTGCGCGACCACCATGAGCTCCAGCTTGCGCTCGCGCCGCAGATCGTCGATGGCAGGCAGCTCGGCAACGGTGCCCACCAGGGGCTTCTCCACGAGGATCCGGCGGAATCCGAGGTCGGCGAGCTCGGTCAGCGGGGCCAGACGGTGGGTGGGCGGCGTGCACAGATGAACGATGGTGTTCTCGGGGTCCAGCAGTTCCCGCGCCCGGGTCAGGCTGTCCACGGCGATCACATCGGAGTCCGACAGCTGTGGCGTGCGGGGGTCGGCGTCGTAGACGACGGGTGGCTCGTCGGAGAAGAGTCCGGCATAGCGCTCCATACGGCGCAGACGGCGCAGCACACTCCAGTGCAGTCCGTGGCCGGAGCGGCCGAATCCGACGATCAGCGTCCTGAGCATGGTGGGTTCACTCCTCGGTCAGGCTCGGTCGGTGGTAGCGGGGGCCACCTGAAGTGGCGAGGAACATAAGATTCTTTTCCTGACTTTCCGGGCAGTCGAAGGGCGGCTTCGGACACGGCCCCGGGCGCGCGAGAACGGGGGAGGGGGAGGGG
>NZ_JABERD010000295.1 GCF_013044505.1 Streptomyces sp. S3(2020)
CGCCTGATCCCGCGCGAGCCCGAGCAGCGCCCCGACCTCGCCCCCGTCTCCCGTGGGTTCCTGGCCAAGGCCACGCTCATCACCGCGGTCCTCTCCGTCGCCGGGGCGCTGCTCGGGCTCGCGCGGGATCAGGCGCTGGCGCGGCTCTTCGGGGCCGGGAGCGAGACCGATGCCTTTCTGGTGGCGTGGACGATCCCGGAGTTCGCGTCGACGCTGCTCATCGAGGACGGGCTGGCCTTCGCGCTGGTCCCGGCGTTCAGTCTGGCGTTGGCGCGACGGGCGCAGGGCGCTCCCGGGGATCCGGTGCGCTCGCTGGTCGCCGCCACGCTGCCCCGCCTCTCCCTCGCCTTCGTCGCCGTGTCCGCGCTGATCGTCGGCACCGCCCCCTACCTCGTCGAGGCGCTGGCACCGGGCCTGCCCGACCCCGCCCTGGCCGTCGACTGCACCCGGCTCGCCGCGGTCTGTGTGCTGGGCTTCGGACTCGCCGGATACTGCAGCGCCGCACTCCGCGCCCACCGCAGGTTCCTCGCGCCCGCCGGGATCTACGTCGCGTACAACACCGGCATCATCACGGCGATGTTCGTCCTGGGCGGGCAGTGGGGCGTGCGGTCGGCGGCGATCGGGGTCGCGATCGGCGGCGGACTGATGGTCCTCATCCAACTGCCCTCCTTCGTGAGGGAGTTGTTCCGCAAGCGGGTCGCCCGGCCGGAGTCGGGCGGGAGCGACGACCGTGCCGTCACCGCCGCCCTCGTCGCGACCGTCCTCCTCTTCGCCCTGTGCCGGCAGTCCCAGACCCTCATCGAGCGCTTCCTCGCCTCCACCCTCGACGCCGGCGCCATCTCGCACCTGAACTACGCGCAGAAGGTCGCCCAGATCCCGATGACCCTGTCGATGATGCTGTGCACGGTCACCTTCCCGGTGGTCGCGCGAGCCCTCGCCGACGGCGACATCGAGCGGGCCCGCAGCCGCGTGGAACGGGACCTGGCGCTGGCCACCTGCATGGTGCTGCTCGGCGCCGCCACGGTGATCGCCTGCGCCCCGCAGATCATCGAACTCCTCTTCCAGCGAGGCGCGTTCACCGCCCGGGACACCGCGGCCACCGCGGGCGTCATGCGTGTGTACGCCTTCGGACTGCTCGGCCAGACCCTCACCGGCGTGCTCGTACGGTCCTACTTCTCCGCCGCCCGCCCCAGCTGGTACCCGGTCGCCGCGATGGCCGCGGGCATCGTCGCCACCTCCTGGATCGGCGCCTGGACGGTGGGCCCCTGGGGCGTCAGCGGCATCGCCGCCGCCAACGCCGTCGGCATCACCGTGACCGCCGCACTGCTGCTGGCCGGCATGGGCCCCAGGAGCGTCCCGATCCGCAAGCGGGGCGCGCTGCGCGAGCTGAGCAGGCCCGTCCGTGCCGCGGTGGTCGCGACGATCGCCGGGACCTTCGTCGCCGGTCAGGTACCGGCCGCCCTGCCCGGGCTCGCCGCGGGCGGCGCGACCGTCGTCGCCGTCTTCGTCCTGCTCGCCTGGGCGCTGGACGCCCAGGGCGTCGTACCCGCACTGAGATCCCTCCGTTCCGTCACACGAAGGCTCACCCATGGCCGCTGCCGTTGATTCCGCCCCCGTCCCGTGGATCGCGATGTACCACTCGGTCGGCGACTGCTCCGACGACCCGTACCGCATCACGGTCACTCCCGACCGCCTCGACCGCCAGCTGAACTGGCTCCGCCGCCGCGGTCTGCGGGGCGTGTCCCTGGCCGAACTGCTCACCGCCCCCACCCGCGGTGACCTCGTCGGACTCACCTTCGACGACGGGTACGCCGACTTCCTCGACCACGCCCTGCCCGTGCTGCGCGAGTACGGGTTCGGCGCCACCCTCTTCGTCCTGCCCGGCCGGCTCGGCGGCGACAACGCCTGGGACCCGCTCGGCCCGCGCAAACCGCTGCTCACCGCCGACGGCATCCGCCGGGCCGCGCAGGCGGGCGTGGAGATCGGCTCGCACGGTCTCACCCACGTCGACCTGACCGAGGCCGACGACCTGCGGCTCAAGTCCGAGGTCGTCGAGAGCCGGGCCGCGCTGGAGGAGCTGACCGGCGCTCCCGTGGACGGCTTCTGCTACCCGTACGGGACGATCGACGCGCGTGTCGTCGACGCCGTACGAGAGGCCGGATACGCGTACGCCTGCGCCATCGACCCCGGTCCCCTCACCGGCCCGCACGCCCTCCCCCGGCTGCACATCGGCCAGAACGACACCGCCGTACGCCTCTTCCTCAAGCACCGGCTGCACCGGCTGCGCCGCCGTCCCGTCGAGGGGATCTGAGGTGAAGGCCCTCCACGTCATCACCGGCCTCGGTGTCGGCGGCGCCGAGCAGCAACTGCGGCTGCTGCTCGGGCACCTGCCCGTCGACTGCGACGTCGTGACGCTCACCAACCCGGGTCCGGTCGCCGACGGGCTGGTCGGCGACGGGGTGCGCGTCACCCATCTCGGCATGACCGGCAACCGGGACCTGGCCGCGCTGCCCCGGCTGGTCCGCCACATCCGGGCCGGCGGCTACGACCTCGTGCACACCCACCTGTACCGCGCCTGCGTCTACGGCCGTCTCGCCGCGCGTCTCGCGGGCGTCCGCGCGGTCGTCGCCACCGAACACTCCCTCGGCGACTCGCAGATGGAGGGCCGCCGGCTCACCGCCGGGGTCCGCGGCCTCTACCTGGCCAGCGAACGCCTGGGCCGCTCGACGGTCGCCGTCTCCCCGACGGTCGCCGCCCGGCTGAAGCGCTGGGGCGTGCCCGCCCCCCGTATCGAGGTCGTCCCCAACGGCATCGACCTGCCCCGCTTCCGCTTCGACGCCCTCCAGCGGCTGCACACCCGCCGCCGCCTCGGCCTGCCCGAGGAGGCCTACGTCATCGGCGGCATCGGCCGGCTCACCGCGGGCAAACGCTTCGGCACCGCCATCCGCGCCCTCGCCCAACTCCCGGACAGTTGCTGGCTGTTGCTGGTCGGCGGCGGCCCGGAGGAGCACCAGCTGCGCCAGGTCGCCCGGGCGGCCGGGGTCGCCGACCGGGTCCTGTTCACCGGCGAACGCCCCTACGTCCCGGACGGCTCCCCCGGCCCCGATCTGCCGTCCCTCGCCTCCGCGATGGACCTGCTGGTCTCCCCGTCACCCGAGGAGGCCTTCGGGCTCGCGGTCGTCGAGGCGCTGGCGTCCGGGCTGCCGGTGCTCTACAGCTCCTGCCCGGCGATCGAGGACCTGCCCCCGGAGGCGGCCCCCGGCAGCCGCCAGGTCCTGGGCGGCCCCGACGAGTTCGCCCGCGCGATCGCGGCGGCCCGCGCCGAGGGCCCGCGCCCGCGCACCGCCCCGGACGCCGCCCACCACTACTGCATCACCCGCAGCGCCGCACAGCTGATGGATGTCTACGCGGCCGCAGCCTCGTCGCCCACGTCACTCCAGGGAGTCAGTTCCTCATGACCGAGAACCCCACAGGACCGCGCCGCCCCGCCACCGTCCACGCCTGGGCCAGGACGCTCCCGGCCTGGTCCCTGATCGCGGCCGGTGCCGTCACCGGCGGCATGCTGGGCGGTGCGTACAGCCTGGCCAAGACGCCGACGTACACGGCGACCAGCTATGTCGTCGCCGTCCCCACCGAGAAGTCCGACCCCGCCTCCGCACTCGGCTTCGCGCAGGCCTACGGCCGGGTCGCGACGCAGCTCGCGGTGCTCGGGGACGCCCAGGTGTGGGCGGGTGTCCCGGTGCGGACGCTTCAGTCGAGCGTGCGGACGGCGACCTCGCCGGACGCCCCGATGGTCGCGATCACCGCGACCTCCGCGCGCCCCGACCTCGCCGCCGACATGGCCAACGCGGTCGCCCGCGCCCTGACCCGGCACGCGGACACAGCCCAGAGCGCCACCAACGTCGAGCTCCAGCAGTTCGCCCGCGCCACCAAGCCCACCGAGCCGTCCTCGGCGTCGCCCGCGGTGACGGGGCTGGTCGGAGCGAGCGCCGGCGGACTGCTCGGCGGCCTGGTGCTGCTGGTGCGGCCGCGACGGTCCGCCGGAGAGCCGGGGCGCCCGGCCTCGGTGCCCGGCCCGGCCGTCGCCGTCGACGCCCACGGCCAGCTGTGACGTACACGACGGAACTCGTCACCGACGACACCGTCTTCGCCGCGCTCGCCCCCGACTGGGCGCGCCTGTACGCCCGTTCCGGCACCGCGACCCCGTTCCAGAGCCACGCCTGGCTGCACTCGTGGTGGCTTTCGTACGGCCGTCCCGGGCGGCTGCGTGTCCTGGTGGTGCGCGACGGGGGCGACCTCGTCGCCGCCGCGCCCCTGATGCGCGTACCGCGTCCCGTGCCCTCCCTCGTGCCGCTCGGCGGGGCGATCTCCGACTACGGGGACGTCCTCCTCGACGACGAGCGGGGCGAGGAGCCGGTCGCCGCGCTCACCGACGGGCTGGCCGCGGCGGCCCGCACCGCGCTGGTCGACCTGCGTGAGGTGCGGCCGGGCGGAGCGGCCGAGCGGATCTACGACCACTGGCCCGGGCCACGGCGCCGGGTCGAGGACTCGCTGTGCCTGGAGCTGCCCGCCGTGCCGATGGACGAGCTGGTGGCCCGGCTGCCGTCGGCCAAGGCCCAGCAGCGGGTGCGCGCCAAACTGCGCAAGCTGGCCTCGCTCGGCATCGAACGGCATGTCGTGGAGCCCGACGAGGTCGACAAGGCGCTGCGGCGGCTGCTGGAGCTGCACCAATTGCAGTGGCAGGGGCGGAAGGTGACGAGCGAGCATCTGCGGCCCCGGTTCGGGGACCATCTGGTGCGCTCGGTCGCTCCGATGGTGTGTTCCGGGGACGCGGTCGTCACCGAGTTCCGGCTGGACGACGATGTGGTGGCCGTCGATCTGACGCTGCTGTCGCGGCGGCTCGCGGGCGGTTATCTGTACGGCGCCCATCCGTGTCTGCGCGAGCGCAAGGCGGATGTGGCGGTGATGCTGCTCGACGCGTGCAGCGAGCACGCCCGGGGCTCGCTGAGTCTGCTGCGCGGGAACGAGCCGTACAAGCACCACTGGAAGCCCGAGCCGGTGGCCAACCAGCGGCTGCTGCTGGCCCGGCGGCGTACCGCCCCGCTGCTGGCGGCGGCGCTGTGCGACGTCGCCGCCCGCAGCCGGGGCAAGGAGCTGGTGCGCGGATGGAGGGAGCGCGGTGGCGACGGGCCGTGACCGGCCCGCCGCCGCCTGCCGGTCCTCATCTGCTGCGCGACCACCAGTCGAAGCGCATGCACAGCTTCCCGCCGATCCAGTACTCCACCCACTCGCCCAGGTCCAGCGGCGAGCAGTTGGGCGGGTTCGTCGGTGCGTCCGAAGAGCACGGACCGGTAGATCTCCGACGCCTTGGGGTTGTCGTCGCACTGCCAGACGCCGTGCGGACAGTAGTCCGTCAGCGTGTTGTACAGCGGCTTGTGCTCGTCCATCCACGCGAGCATGCGCCGCATGTATTCGGGGTTGTCTCCGTTGCGGAAGAGTCCCCATTCAGGATAGGAAATTGCCTTGCCGTGGGATTTTGCGAAGTCCACGTGTTCCTGAAGCCCGTACGGCTCTTTCACCTGCTGGTCGAATGAGATGCCTTCCGGCTGGTCGTACGAGTCCATGCCGATGATGTCGACGGTGTCGTCACCGGGATAGCACTTCGTCCAGCCGATGGCGTCCTGGCCGCGGCTCGGCGTGAAATCGAAGCGGAATTTCTGGCCCGGCACCGAACGCATGGTGGTGACGATCCTGTTCCAGTACTTCTTCCAGGCCTCCGGGTCCGGCCCGCAGCGATGGGTGTACGTGATGCCGTTCATCTCCCAGCCGAGCACGATGACCGTGTCCGGCACCTTCAGCTCGACCAGCCGTTCGGCGAGGCGGCGGAAGTGGTGATCGAAGTCGCCGCGCGCGCCCTGCTGGAGCAGCCGCCGGACCTCGTAGTCGGGGACCCGGCCCTCGTTGCGCTCCTGCATGGGGACGTTGAGGACGAACATCCGGTCGTCGCGCTCGTTGCGCCAGGCGGCCCAGGACTCCAGGAAGTTGGGGGCACCCTCGATGTTGCTCCAGCGGTCGCCGGGCAGATAGGTGTGGCCCACCCGCAGATCGGCGCCGCCCAGCCAGCGGCTGAGCTCGGAGATGCGGTGCACTCCGCGCGGGCCGTAGTCGAGGTAGGCGCCGAAGGCGGGGAGCTCCGGGACGGGCTTCGGTTCGGGCACGATCACCGGGTCGGCGGACGGGGTGGCCGCCGGCGGCTGAGCGGACGCGGACGGAACGGCCGGGACCGCGGGCACCGCCGGTGTGGGAGCGGGAGGATCACCGGCCCGTACCACCCCCGCTGCGAATCCTGGCCCCGAGGCCAGGGCGGCGGACGCGGCGACCGTCGCCGCAATGAACGCCAGCCGTCCGGTCCGGGTCCGTCGCTGCTGTGGGTCCATGCCTGCTCCTTTCTCACTATCGCGCTAATCCGATAACTGACACTCAGTCATGTGAAGACGAACTCCGCCACCGTGCTTGCGGCTTTCGAGTGGCCCTGTCGCCCGCACGGGTGAATCGACCGAAGGAATTGATTCCGTGTCGCTGTTCGACACCCGCGTCCCCGCCGTACTGCTGCGGATCGACCGAAATCCCTTTCACCACGGAACGCTGGGGGCCGCGCGCTCGCTCGGCAGGGCCGGAGTGGAGGTGCATGTGATCGCGGACTCCGCCGGAAGTCCGGTGGCCCGGTCGCGTTTTGTCCGTCAGATCCACCCCCCGCCGCCACCGCGGGCGTCCGCCTCCGACATCGCCGTCGCGCTGCGCCGCATCGCCGCCCGGGTCGCGCGGCCCGCGGTGCTGATCCCGATGGACGACGCGAGCGCGGTCGCCGTGGACCGGCTGCGCGAGGAGCTGGCGCCCGCCTATCTGCTGCCCGCGGCGAGGGGCCCGCTGGCCGAGCGCGTCGCCGACAAGGCGGAACTGGCCGCCCTGTGCGCCTCCGTGGACGTACCGCATCCGCTCACCCTGATCCCGCAGAGCGCGGCCGAGGCCGCGGGCGCCGCCTGGCGGCTGGGCCTTCCGGTGATCGCGAAGTGGAGCAGGCCCTGGCTGCTGCCGACGGAGAGTGGGCTGCGCAGCACGGTGGTGGTGCGGTCCCCGCAGGAGGCGCGGGAGCTGTATCTGCGCTCGGCGGAGGCGGGCAGCCGGCTGCTGCTCCAGGCGTGTCTGCCGCCCGGCACCGACCGCGACTGGTTCTTCCACGGGTACGCCGACCGCTCGGGTGCCGTGCGTGGCGGGGGCGTCGGCGTCAAGCTCCAGGCCTGGCCGCGCGGGGCGGGCCTGACGGCGGTGGGCCGCTGGGCACCGGACCCGCGGGTGCAGTCGCTGGCCGAGCGGATCACCGGCGAGCTGGGCTACCGCGGCATCTTCGACCTCGACTTCCGCCGCGACGACGAGGGCCGCCATCACCTCCTCGACTTCAACCCGCGCCCCGGCGCCCAGTTCCGGCTCTTCAGCGACACCGCGGACCTGGACGTCGTACGCGCTCTGCACCTGGACCTGACACACCGTCCGCTGCCGCAGGGGGCGCCGCGGGCCGGGCGGGCGTTCGTGGTGGAGAACTACGCCCCGCTGACCGCGCTGCGCCCGAGGCGTGCCGGGCGGGAACTGGCCTGGGGTGCCCGGGACGACCGGGCGCCCGGCTGGGCGATGTGGTGGCTGTGGGGCCGTCATGTGTCCCGGCGCCTGCTGGAACGGTTGCGCGGGCTGTGCACTCCGGTGGGCGACCGGGCCCGCGTGCGCCTGGTGCGCCAGGCGACCGCCTCGCCGCTGACGACCGACCTGACCGACGACGAGAAAGCGAGCAGCCGCTGATGTACGACCTGCTGGTGGTGGGCGCGGGCCCGTACGGCCTGTCCATCGCCTCCCACGCCGCGGCCGCCGGACTGAAGGTGCGCGTCTTCGGCCGGCCCATGGCGTCCTGGCGCGATCACATGCCGCGCGGGATGTTCCTCAAGTCCGAGCCGTGGGCCTCCAACCTCTCCGACCCGGAGCGCCGCTGGCGCCTCGACGTCTATTGCGAGGGGCAGGGTGTGACGGCCCGTCACGGGGAGCCGATCCCGGTGGAGATGTTCGCCGAATACGGCCTGTGGTTCGCCCGCAACGCCGTTCCCAAGGTCGACGAGCGCACGGTGGCCCGGGTGACGGCCCTGCGCCCCGGCGGTTTCGAGACGGTCACCGAGGACGGCGAGGTGCTGCCCTCGCGCACGGTCGCGCTGGCCGTGGGTGTGATGCCGTTCGTGGAGATCCCCTCGGCCTTCGACGGCCTCTCCCCCGCCCTCGTCTCGCACAGCAGCCACCACGGCGACCTGGACCGCTTCCGGGGCAAGGACGTCACGGTGGTCGGCGGCGGCCAGGCGGCCCTGGAGACGGCGGCCCTCCTCGCGGAACAGGGCACCCGGGTCCGGGTCCTGGCGCGCGCGGGCGAGCTGCGCTGGAACGACGTGCCGCCGCCGTGGCGGCGCCCCTGGTGGCAGTCGGCGCGCTCCCCGCACAGCGGCCTGGGCTGCGGCTGGCGCAACTGGTTCTACGCCGAGCGCGCCGGCCTCTTCCGCCGGCTCCCGGAGCCGACGCGGGCCCGGATCGCGGCGACGGCGCTCGGTCCGGCGGGTGCCTGGTGGGTGCGGGACCGGGTGGAGCCGGCCGTGGAGGTGCTCCTCGCGCATGAGGTGGCGGCGGCCCGGGAGGTGTCGGGAGGGGTGCGGCTCGATGTGCTGGACCGGGCGGACGGGGCGGGGGTCCTGCGCACCCTGGAGACCGAACACGTCGTCGCGGCCACGGGATTCAGGGCGACCGGCGACCGTCTCGGTCTGCTCTCCGAGAGCCTGCGCACGGCTCTGGCCACGGGCGCGGACGGTACCCCGGCGGCCGGCCGGGACTTCGAGTCGCCGTCGCATCCCGGCCTGTTCCTGGCGGGCCTGGTGACGGCCTCCGCCTTCGGCCCGGCGATGCGTTTCGTGCACGGCGCGACCTACACGGCCGGTGCGCTGGTACGGGGGGTGCGGCGCCGTCTGCACACCGGGCCGCGCGGGGGGGTCGTCCCGGGGCCGGCGCGGCACGGCACGCCCGAGCCGGTACGACGCTGAGGGGCGCGGGTGCCGGACGGAGGTGGCCGGCACCCGACGCGCCTACTGGTGGGCTCCGGCCTGCCTACGGCCACGCCGGTACAGCACGGCTCCGGCCGTGATCATCGCCGCACTGCCGACGGAAGCGGCCAGCATGGCCTCGCTGCTTCCGGTGTCGGGGAGGTGGGGCGGCGGACCGTGGGGCCCGGGCTGTCTCTTCTACACAGCTGACGCTGCCGACGAAGAGGATCGTGTAGATGCCGGTTGCCGCCGCAGCCATACAAAAAAAAATAAACGAACTACAGCAACTATTCCGCCTCTAGCTCAAACTAAGAAACTATGCACTCTGCACACACACAACACATCTATGACGCACCCCCACCTCTTAGCCACA
>NZ_JABERD010000296.1 GCF_013044505.1 Streptomyces sp. S3(2020)
ATATGTGTATAAGAGCCAGCCCGCAGACCTCGCACCAGTCGTCGGAACCCGACTGGTGTCCGTTCGGGCAGGTCGGCATGTCGGCGCGTCCCCCTCTCCTTCTCTGTCCTACCAGGGTCCTGCTAGGTCATTTCTCAGTCACTTCTTTACACGAACAGTCTTTGTGGACCGCGTCTCGAGAGTCATCTCGTCCGCTTCCGCGACCTTCGCCTTCAACCGCACAGTACCTGTCGCGGCATCGACCACGTCCACCACCTTCGCAAGCAGTTTCGCAGTATCGGCGTTC
Source organism: Streptomyces sp. S3(2020) (assembly GCF_013044505.1). Classification (GTDB taxonomy): domain Bacteria; phylum Actinomycetota; class Actinomycetes; order Streptomycetales; family Streptomycetaceae; genus Streptomyces. The sequence continues at coordinate 287 of NZ_JABERD010000296.1, forward strand.
CCGGAGGCACTCGCGAGCTGAACGGCCCGGCCCAGTTTGGCCGTTGCTCCATCCATATCGCCCGCTTTGCGAAGATCGAGGCCTTGTTGGATGACTTGTGCCAGTTCGGCCTGCCCGGTGTAGTGGGCGACCTGAGGGTTGATCGACGTCGAGGCGACCATGTCGTCGGTCCACACGGCCCGTACGAGACCCTGCGCGCCCAAGTTCTGCGCGGTGCCGTCGGGTTGGGGGACGACCAGGGAGACCCGGGCGGCCAGCATCTCCTGGCCGAGGTCGGCGCCCGGGACCTCCACGCACAGGTGGTAGTCACGGGACTCGTCTCCCCAGGAACCGGTGGGGTAGTCCCCGGCACGCGGGCCGGCCTCGGTGCGGCGGTCGGTCAGCTCCACGACGGTCGGGGCGACCTGCTTGACGAACTTGATGGTGGTGCCGACCGGTGTCCACACCCGCAGGGAGACGTCCGCGACCTCCTTGCCCATCGCCGTCTCCATCATCTGTGTGAAGTCGGCGGCGAGAGCGGCCGGGTCGGCAACGATGTCCGCGGTGCCGAGCAGGGCCGTGGCGATCCCTGTGACTTCACTCACTTCCCAGTCGGTGCCCACGCCCCGGGCGTCACAGGTGAAGCGTCCGGCGCAGGCGTCGAGGGAGGCCTTGAGGTCCTGAGGCGACTCGTGTTCGTTGCGGCCGTCGGTGAGCAGGATGCCGTGCCGGATCGCGACGTCCGCCGAGGACAGCAGCCGGTCGGCGAGCCGCAGCCAGGTGCCGATGGCGGTGCCGCCGCCCGCGCTGAGCTTGCGCAGGGCCTGCTTGGCCTGGTCACGGGTGGTGGCGTCGGCGACCGCGAGCCGGCCCCCGCCCGGGTACACCTCCCTGGCCACGTGCGTGCCGCCGATCACCGCGAAGTGCACCCCGTCACGCAGGGTGTCGATGGCGGCGGCGGTCGCGTCCCGCGCGTTGCGCATCTTGGTCGGCGGATAGTCCATCGACCCCGAACAGTCGACCATGATCGCCACGGCCGCGTCCGGGCCCTGCCCCGCCGTGTACAGATGCGGTGCCGCGACGGCGCTGCCGACCGTGCCGCCGCCGGTCGCGGTCACCGTGACGATGCCGTTGACCTCGCGGCCGCCTTCCGGCAGGTACTCGTTCTGGTACACGTCCATCGAGAACTGCGGCACGTTCGACTTCGAGAAATTGGCCATGCCTGCTGAATCCCCCTCGCAGACCCCACGGTTGTCGTGAGGTGATGACTGTGTGCGGGCCGGTCCCCTCCGGTCCGCTGAGACGTCCCCGTAATCGGCCTCAGGCCGATCCTGCCCCCTGCGAAGGGGCGGGGAACGGCACGACGGCCACTGTTACGTTGTCGTGGCCCCCGCCGTCCAGCGCGTGACCGACGAGCACCTGTGCGCTGTGCAGCGGACGCACCGCCGCGTCGAGCGGCACGGCCTCGGCCATCTCCTGCGCCGCCTCGGCGTAGTTCCACAGTCCGTCGCTGCACACCACCACTACACCCGCACGGTCCGGCTTGAAGGAAGCGGTGTGCGGCTCCAGTTCGTACGCGTCCGCGCCGAGCCAGCCGGTGATCGCGTGGGCGCGCTCGTCGGCGTAGGCCTCCGCCTCGTTCATCAGACCCGCGGCGACCATCTGCGCGGCCCACGAGTCGTCCTCGGTGAGCCGGGCCGGCAGTGCGCCGCGGTCGACCGGGACCCAGTAGGCGCGGCTGTCGCCGACCCAGCCGATGACCAGCAGCCCCGACGTCACGATCGCACCGACGATGGTGCAGGCCGGGGCGTTCTGGTGCGGGGCGTGCTCACGGGCCGTCGCCGGTTCCGCGGCCAGCGAGTTGACCGCGCGCGAGGCGGCGACGATCGCGTCGTGCATGGCCTGCTGCGGGTGGGTGCCGCGCGGCAGGGCGGCGAGCAGCGCCTCGCTCGCCGCGCGGGACGCGGCCAGGGAGGCGTCGTCGGGGCGGGTCGCCGAGGAGACGCCGTCGCAGACGATCGCCACGGCGACGGGCTGCCCGTCGGGCAGGGTGGCGTTGCCGATGGCGAACGCGTCCTCGTTGCGGTGGTGGCGCAGGCCCCGGTCGCTGACCGCCGCGATCGGGCCGGACTCCTGCTCCATGTGGTCGCGTTCGCGTGGCTGGGCGTGGCCGCAGTTCTCGCAGTAGCCGTCGAGGTCGACCCGGCCCGCACGGCAGGCGACGCACACCTTGGCGCCCTCCGCCGTGGCCGGCGCCTCCTGGGCGACGCGCGGGTCGGGCGCCTGGAGCGGGTACTCGTCGGGCTCCGGCGGGCGGTCGAAACGCACGCCGGTGACGGGGGAGACCGGGGAGCCGGTGGGCGGGAGCTCATGGGCACCCGCCGCGGGCGCGGCCGGCGGGGTGTCGGAACCGGCCGGCTCGGAGGTCACCGGCCAGGCGGCCCCCGCGGCCGGACCCGCGCCGTTGACGACGAGCGTCGGATCGTCGTCGGGCGGGGCGGGCACGGCGGACAGGTCGTATCCGCACGCACCGCAGAAGCGGTCACCCGACTCGAGGGGTTCCTCGCAGATCGGGCACCTCGACAGGGCGATCGGCTGGGGCATCTGCGACATCAACTACACCCACGTCCGGGGGCGGTAACGATTGGCACGTTCCACCAGGTCGATCCTCTCCTCGCCGCCTCGGGCCAGCCGGGCCAGCGTGCGGTACGAACGCTCCAGGCCGAAGCGGAGTCCCCGCTCCTCCAGTTCGCTGCCGAGCAGTACCCGGCGTGCGGACGGTGCGGCGCCCTGGCCACCGGAGAGTATCCAGTCGAGCGCGGAGCCGAGGACTTCCGCGGACAACTGCTCCCGGCGCGCCGGATCCAGCCCGTACGCGTCCAGCGCCTCGACCTGTCCCGCGGCCGCGGTCAGGTCGTCCAGGAACGGTACGTCACCGGCGGCCGCCGTGCGTCCGCGCAGCCGCGCCCGTACGGCGGCCACGCGGGCGCCCGTGTAGTGGATGGACGACTCCGGCACCGACTCCAGTGTCCCCACGGCGCTGGGACGGTCCCCGCTCGCGAGCTGGACGCGGGCCAGACCGAAGGCGGCGCTGACATAGCTGGGGTCGGTCGACCACACGAGACGGTAGTACTCGGCCGCGTTGTCGAGCTGCCCCAGCACCTCCGCGCACAGGCCAAGCGCCAGCTTCGGCGCGGGCTCGCCCGGGAAGGCGTCGTAGATCGCGTCGAAGGCGAGCGCGGCCGCCTCGTGATCGCCGGTGACGAGCGAGGCGACACCGCGGTACCAGACCACCCGCCAGTCGTCGGGCCGCTCCTCCTCCAGGTGCCGCAGGGCCTCCAGCGCGGTGTGGGCGTCCCCGTTCTCCAGCCACGCCCGGATCTGCCGCAGCCGGGTCTCGACGGAGGGCGCGGGCGCGGCGGCGAGCGCCCCGAGCAGCTCGGCGGCCGCGGTGGCCATCAGCCCGGCGAGGAACCCGGCGTTGGGATCGGCGGGGTCGACCCGGGGCACCGGCAGGGCCAGCGCCGCGGCCGGGGTCCCCACCGTCTTGACGAGGGAGTCCGTGCTGCCGAGCGTCGGGATCACACCACCGCCGGCCGAGAGCCGCGGAAGAGGCGAAGAGGAACGGCGTCGGGTGACGACCGCCCGCGCCCCCAACCGGGACACCTCGCCGTCCAGCTTCGGGAACAACTCCGTGTCCGTCACCCGCAGTTCGGGACCGAACAGCGTCGACAGCGCCGGCCGGGCACGCCCCGTCTGGAGGGACACCACCTCCCGCAGCACACCCGTCAGCTGCTCGGCCATCTCCTGCGCGGAGGCGAACCGGCGGGCCGGGTCCGGGTCGGTCGCGCGGACCAGCAGCCGGTAGAACGACTCGTACTGGCGGAAGACCTCGATGTTGTCGGGGTCCGGCAGCGAGTCCACGAAGACGTTCGTGTAGCCCTGGAAGTCGAAGGCGAGGACCGCGAGCGTCCGCGCCACCGTGTACAGGTCGGAGGCCACCGACGGGCCGACCTCCGCCACCTCCGGCGCCTGGTAGCCCACCGTGCCGTAGATGGCCGACTCGTCGTCGTCCATCCTGCGCACCGCGCCCATGTCGATGAGCTTGAGCTGGTCCTCGGTCTGGATGGCGTTGTCGACCTTGAAGTCGCAGTACAGCAGATTGCGGCTGTGCAGATGGCCGAGGGCCTCCAGCGCCTCGATGCCGTACGCGCAGGCCTGCTCCACCGGTAGCGGGTCGCGCTTGCCGGCGGGGGTGCGGCGGTCGTTGGCGATCTCCTTCAGCGACTTGCCGCCGACGTACTCCATGACGATGTAGCCGTCGAGCGAGCCGGTGCGCTGGTCGAGGTGCTCGACGAAGTTGTAGATCCGCACGATGTTGGAGTGCTCGATCTCCGCGAGGAAACGCCGCTCGGAGATCGCGGCGGCCATCGCGTCCTGGTCGCCGGTGTCCAGCAGACCCTTCAGCACCACCCAGCGGTCCGACACCGCGCGGTCCACCGCGAGATAGACCCAGCCCAGACCGCCGTGCGCCAGACAGCCCACGACCTCGTACTGGCCGTGCACGATGTCACCCGCGTCGAGCTTCGGGACGAAGGAGTACGGGTTGCCGCACTTCGTGCAGAAGCCCTCGGTGCGGCCCTGGCGCTCCCCGCGGGAGCGACCCACCTGCGCCCCGCAGTCCGAGCGGGAGCAGAACCGCTTGCGTTCGGGGACCTCGGGGTTCTCCAGGACCATCGCGCGCGGGTCGGGCCGCGGCACGTCCGGGACCTGGACCAGGCCCACGCCGAGCCGGCCGCGGGCGCTGGTGTTGGTGCTGGAACCGGAGCTGCGCACCGACACCGAGCGGCCCGTCGTACGGCCCGACAGGGCGCGCGAGAGGCGCCCCGACACCGAGCGCCGGGACTTCGACGACTGCGACGACGTACGGGAACTGGCGCGGGTGCCGGCGCGCGAACCGCTGCTGCCGGAACCACGGGAGCCCTTGCCGCCGCCGGTGATGCCGGTCGGCGGGGAACCCACCATGCCCTTCGACGACACCACCGGTGCGAGACCGCAGGTGTCGCAGTACAGTTCGCCGCCGCCCACGTCCTCGTACGAACCGCCGCAGCCGGGCCGCTGACAGGTCTGCTGTGCCTCACTCATGACTGGGCCTCCCCCCTACGGTCCTCGGGCCCGCTCTGCTCCGGCACCCGCGGGGTGCGGAACAGATCGGCGGCCGCCTGCTGGTAGCGCAGGACGGCCTGTTCGGCGACGCGCAGATCGCAGGGCGCGCTCCACAGCATGCGGCGCGCCGCGTCGTACCGCTCGATGAGGAACGGATCCTCGGCGAGGCCGTGCCGGGCGACCTTCGCCTTGTACGCGTCGAGGCGGCCGCGCAGCTCCGCGCGGACCGCCAGTGGCTGGGTGACCGAGGTCAACGACTCGCGGGCACGCAGCAGTTCGTCCTCCGCCTTCTGCTCCAGGGACTCCAGGAGCGGTGACAGGCGGTGCCACTGGGCCTGTCTGCGGTACTCGGCGGCCGTCGCCAGCTGTTCCTGGAGCACGGTCGGCGGACCGCTGACGACCGGCACCTCGGTGGCGGCGATCTTCGCGAGCACCTCGCCGCGCGCGGTGCGGGCCTCGGCGAGGGTGCGGTCCGCGCGGGACAGCACGTCACGCAGTCTCAGCAGGCGCTGCTCGGCGTCCTGGCGCACCGTCAGCACCGCGTCGATCTCCCGGCGCACATCCTCCAGGGCGCGTGCCTCACGGTCGTACACCGTGGTGTCGGGCCGGCCGCCGCCCGGCGCCGAACTCCCCTGTGTGGGCAGCCAGTACGCCAGCGGGTCCGAGACCACCTGCTCCCGCAGCCGCGTCAGCGTGCGCGTGATGCGCTCCAGGTCGTCGCCGGCCGGGTGCTCGCCCGGGCGCACGCCGACGGAGTGCGCGAGCTTGCGGGTGCGCTGGAGCTCCGCGGCCAGTAAATCTATCCGCGCGGGCAGCGCCGACCACACCGCGTCGGAGGCGACGACCATGTCGAGGCTCGTCGCGTACAGCTCGTTCATCCGGTCGACCAGTGCCACCAGGCTGAACTGCTCGCTCAGCTTCCCCGAACTGCCGTGCAGGGTCGGCGCGTTGGCCGTCGCCGTGGTGCTGCCGGCCACCGTGACCGACTCGCCGCGCAGCAGCTCGGTCAGCTCCGCCAGATCGCCCTGGCTGGACCAGCGGCGCCGGGACCTGATCTCCCGGGCGCTGCGCAAGGCATCCGTGTACGCGTCGAAGTACGCCCACAGCAGCGTGATCGACGCCTCCGCGGACGTCCAGCGGTCCTTGGTGACACCCGTGAGCGCGGCGCCCTCGAGCAGTCTGCGGCCCGAGTGGTCCTGCAGGGCGAGGAGTGAGGTCTCGATCGCCTCGTACTCCGCGCCGAGCCGCGCCAGCGCACGGTCCACCTCGTCCCGGTCCATCACCGGCCCGGGGGGTCCCGTGACGCCCATCGATCACCTCTCGCTGCTGGGTTGTCGGGGTTGGGGGTTCGCGTTCCTGACGGTTCGCGTCGTGGGTGGTGCGCTCCGCGTCAGCTCTTGCGCAGGTACTCCGGAGCCGGTGGCTCGGACTTCGCCGAGTCCGTTCCCAGTGTCGCCGACAGCCATTTGTCGTACGACGCCTGCCAGCCGTTCGCGGTGTCCTTGCGGTAGTCCACCAGGATCTGGTTGACCCGGCGTACCAGATCGTCGGCGTCGAGCTTCATCGCCACGCCGTAGTACTCGGTGGTGAAGGGGGCGTCGCCCTTGAGCTCGACCGTCGGGTCCTGCGCGGCCTGGCTCGCGGCGAGCGCGCCGTCGGTGACCACGGCGTCGACCTCACCGAGCTGGATCCGCACCAGGCAGTCGAGTTGGTTGGGGACGACGACCGTGGTGATGTCGGTGGTCTTGGGAAGCTTCCCGGTCTCCTGGCGAGTGGTGAGCTCGGAGTTGGCCGTCGAACCCGCCGCCGTGCAGACCTTCTTGTCGGCGAGGGTGTCGTCGGGGCCCGTGATCGGCGAGGACTTGGGGGCGAGGACCTGCTGGCCCGTCTTGAAGTACGGGGCGGAGAAGGCCACATCGGACAGCCGGTCGCAGTTGATGGTCATGGTGCGGACCACCATGTCGACCCGGCCCGCCTGGATCGCCGGTATGCGCTGGCTGGTGGGGATCGCCTTGAACAGCACGGCGTTCGGGTCGCCCAGGATCTCCTGCGCGATCCGGTGCACCAGGTCGATGTCGAAGCCCTCCAGCGTGTTGCCGCCCTCGTCGTTGTTGGGGTCGCGGTAGCCCCAGCGGTAGCTGTTCTGGTCGACTCCGACGATCAGCTTGCGCTTCTCGCCCTCGCGGGCCTTGATCTTCTTGATGGTGTCGCCGTCCGCGCTCGACGGGGACAGCGTCTGCTTCTCCGGGGCCTTCTTGATCTGCGGGTCGTCGCAGGGTTCGGCCTCGGCCTTGGCCTGGACGCCGCGGGCCACCCCCGGGCCGCCGGTGCTCTCGCCCTCGCCGGACGACTGGGTCAGCGGCAGCAGCAGGGCGAAGACGACCGCGAGGGCACAGACGGCCGCCATCGCGGCGACCCCGCCCCAGCCCTTCAGACCGGACCGCAGTGCCCGCACAGGCCGTGTACGTCGCACATGTGGTGCTCGCAGTTCCTGCTGTGCCTGCTGTGCCTGCTGTGCCTGCTGTGCCTGCTGTGCCTTCATCGGGGTGCCCCCTCTCACCGGTACTCCGACAACCTGCGGCCGATGCCGAGGACCGCGCCGGCCGCGCCCAGGACGGCGAGCACCGCGGCACCCACCGGGAGCCCCGTCATCGCGCCCAGACCGTCGCCGGCCGCCTGCTCGAACTCGGTCTCCTCGTGCGCGAGCGCCTTTTCGAGATTGTCGTCGACGCTGTCGAAGCACTCGCCCGTCGAGCCCTTGGGGCCGATGACCTGTTCCAGCGCCTCTTCGTAGTTGCCGAACTCGTCCTGTTTGCGGGCGGCGGCGTGCCGATCGATCCACACCGTCATGTTGCCCTCGGCGGCCGTGACCGGCCGCTTGCCGGAGCCGTCGTCGGCGAGCTTCGCCGCCTCCGCCAGGCCCTTGCCGAGGTTCTTCATGTCGGTGTCGAAGTCGTAGTCGTAGGTGTCCACGGTCACCTCTTCGCCCTTGGCGTCCTTGACCTTCTTCGTCTCGGCGCCGCGGGCCACCAGGGTCAGGTTCTCGTTGCCGCGCGCCTTCAGGGAGGCGATGCGGGCGTCGTGCAGCACGTTGAGCGAGCGGACGCCGTGGTCGTAGGAGTCGTTCAGGCCCGAGCGCGCGACGCTGTGGCCCACGACGAGCCACAGCAGGACGACCGTCGCGGTGGCCGTCGCGGCCACCAGACCGTGGTTCATGAGGCGGTTGGTGCGCTGGTAGTTGCGGTGCTGGGCCCAGGCCAGCCCGGCCAGCGCGAGGACGCCGAGGCCTATCGCGGCCCAGGGATAGGGCGTCGCGTCGGCGTAGTCGGCGCGCAGCCGCTCGTTCTCCTTCTTGTACAGGTCCTCGGCCGCCGGGAGCATGTCCTTCTGCATCGTCTCGTTGGCGAAGCGCAGCCAGGCGCCGCCGACCGGGAAGCCCTGGCGGTTGTTGGTCCGTGCGCGCTCCACGTAGCCCTTGTACTGCGGCAGCAGACGGTTGAGCTCGGAGACGGTCGCGGCGGCGGCGGAGCCGGGGTCGGAGTTCGCGGCGGCCTTGACGAGGCCGGCCGCGGCCCGGTCGATGTCCTTCTCGTAGCGCTCGCGGGACTCGGCCGTCTCCTGGCCGCCCGCCAGGAAGTTGCTGGAGGCGGTGGTGTTGGCGTCGGCGAGGCTGCGGTAGATGTCGGCGGCGGCGCTGCTGAGCGGCTGGCTCTTGTTGAGGACGTCGTCGGCGGCCGCCGCGCGGTCCGTCATCTGCCAGGCGGTGACCGCGCCGAAGGCCACCACGAGGGCGGCCAGGAAGGCGCCGATGATGCGCAGCCGGCCGGGTTCGGTGGTGGCCGCGGCGCGCAGCCGGTCGACGCCCTCGGCGAACGCGGTGCGGCCACCACCGAACCCGGCCGGCTG
>NZ_JABERD010000297.1 GCF_013044505.1 Streptomyces sp. S3(2020)
CCCCAACCCGCCCCACTACGACCACACGCCGACGGCGGCCTGGCAAGAACGCCAGACCGCCGCCACGACTACACCCACACCCAAACCCACACCCACAGGATCAGGTGGTGCTACGCCTCCGCCGAGCCCCCGGCCGACGCTCGCTCGGCCTGGTGACCGGATCCCCGGCCTCCACCGCGGCCGACCGCCGCTTCAACCCGAAGTCGGCCAACGCCTCCGCGAGCCTGTGCACGGACGGCTCGGGAGCCATCACATCCACCCGCAGCCCATGCTCCTCGGCGGTCTTCGCGGTAGCGGGACCGATACACGCGATGACGGTCACGTTGTGCGGCTTCCCGGCGATACCCACCAGGTTCCGCACGGTGGAGGACGAGGTGAAGAGAACGGCGTCGAAGCCACCCCCCTTGATCGCCTCCCGGGTGTCGGCCGGCGGCGGCGACGCCCGCACGGTCCGATAGGCCGTGACGTCGTCGACCTCCCACCCGAGCTCGATGAGCCCCGCGACGAGCGTCTCGGTGGCGATGTCGGCCCGCGGCAGGAACACCCGGTCGATCGGATCGAAGACGGGGTCGTAAGGCGGCCAGTCCTCAAGGAGACCGGCGGCGGACTGCTCCCCGGAGGGCACGAGATCCGGCTTCACACCGAAGGCGACGAGCGCCTTGGCGGTCTGCTCGCCCACCGCGGCGACCTTGATCCCGGCGAAGGCACGCGCATCGAGCCCGTACTCCTCGAACTTCTCCCGCACGGCCTTGACGGCGTTGACCGAGGTGAAGGCGATCCACTCGTAGCGGCCCGTCACGAGCCCCTTGACCGCCCGCTCCATCTGCTGAGGCGTCCGCGGCGGCTCGACGGCGATCGTCGGCACCTCGTGCGGCACGGCCCCGTAGGACCGCAGCTGGTCGGAGAGCGAGGCCGCCTGCTCCTTCGTACGCGGCACGAGCACCCGCCACCCGAAGAGCGGCTTGGACTCGAACCACGACAGCTGCTCGCGCTGAGCAGCGGCGGACCGTTCACCGACCACGGCTATCACCGGCCGCCCGCCGTCCGGCGAGGGCAGCACCTTGGTCTGCTTGAGCAGCTGGGCGATGGTCCCCAGCGTCGCGGTCCACGTCCGCTGACGAGTGGTCGTACCAGCGACCGTGACCGTCAGAGGGGTGTCGGGCTTGCGCCCGGCGGCGACGAGCTCACCCGCGGCGGCGGCCACGGAATCCAGGGTCGTCGAGACGACCACGGTCCCGTCGGACGCCCCGACCTCGGTCCAGCACCGGTCGGAGGCGGTCCGCGCATCCACGAACCGCACATCGGCGCCCTGCGCGTCCCGCAGCGGAACACCCGCGTACGCGGGCACGCCGACCGCGGCGGCGACACCGGGAACGACCTCGAAGGGCACCCCGGCGCGGGCGCACGCCAGCATCTCCTCGGCGGCGTACGCGTCGAGCCCGGGATCCCCGGACACCGCACGTACGACCCGCCTGCCGCCCCGCGCGGCCTCCATGACAAGATGTGCGGCATCCCGCACGGCGGGGGTGGCTGCGGTTGTTGACGAACCGTCAACAACCTTTAGTTGGGGCGCGCCTGTGCCCGGATGCGGATCCGACGAAGGATCCGAGTCCGTGTCCACGACGGCGACGCCTGAGCGAGCGTGGACGCGCACGACGTCGAGCACTTCATGCTCGGCGACGAGAACGTCCGCGTTCCCCAGCGCCTCCACGGCGCGCAGAGTCAGTAGTCCCGGATCCCCGGGTCCGGCACCAAGGAAGGTGACGTGCCCGTGTTCAGGTCCGGCGGCAGGAAGGGTGGTGGGGCTCACTGTGCTCGCTCCCCCATCAGACCGGCCGCGCCCTGGGCAAGCATCTCGGCAGCGAGTTCACGGCCGAGCGCCATTGCTTGGTCGTACGTCTCGGGCACGGGACCGGTGGTGGACAACTGCACCGTACGAGAACCGTCGGTGGTACCGACAACCCCCCGCAGGCGCATTTCCTTGAAAATCTGCCCGTCGGCCAGCAGGTCGGCCAGCGCGCCCACAGGGGCGCTGCAACCGGCCTCCAGGGCGGCGAGCAGTGACCGCTCGGCAGTCACGGCGGCCCGCGTGAACGGGTCGTCGAGCTCGCCGAGCGCGGCGATCAGGTCCGCGTTGTCCGCGGTGCATTCGATCGCGAGTGCTCCCTGGCCGGGAGCGGGCAAAACCGTGTCGACTGAAAGAAAGTCAGTCACTTCTTCGATACGGCCGATGCGGTTCAGCCCGGCCGCGGCCAGCACCACCGCATCCAGCTCGCCGTCGTGCACGTACCGGATCCGGGTGTCGACGTTCCCCCGGATCGGAACGGTCTCGATGTCCAGCCCGTGGGTGCGCGCGTACGCGTTGAGCTGGGCCATCCGCCGCGGCGACCCGGTACCGATGCGCGCCCCGCGGGGCAGGTCGGTGAACTTCAGCGCGTCCCGGGCGACGATGACGTCGCGCGGGTCCTCGCGCAGCGGGATCGCGGCGAGCGCGAGTTCGTCGGGCTGCCCGGTGGGCAGGTCCTTCAGCGAGTGCACCGCGAAGTCGACCTCCCCCTTGAGCAGGGCTTCCCGCAGCGCGGTCACGAACACGCCCGTGCCGCCGATCTGCGCGAGCTGCTCCCGCGACACATCGCCGTACGTGGTGATCTCGACGAGCTCCACGGGCCGTCCGGTCACCTGGCTCACGGCGTCCGCCACCTGCCCGGACTGGGCCATGGCGAGTCTGCTCCGCCTGGTCCCGAGCCTCAGTGCCTTCTCAGTCATGCCGGCCCTCGGTTCTTGCTGTTCTTCTCGGTGCTGTCCTCGGCGCGGGACACGGCGTCAACCGTCTCCTGGTCGAGGTCGAACAGGGTCCGCAGCGCGTCCGCGTACCCGGCACCGCCGGGCTCGGCCGCGAGCTGCTTGACCCGTACGGTCGGCGCGTGCAGCAGCTTGTCGACCACACGCTTCACGGTCTGGGTGATCTCACTGCGGTGCTTGTCGTCGAGCCCCGGCAGCCGCCCCTCCAGCCGGGCGATCTCCCCGGCGACGACATCGGCGGCCATGCTGCGCAGCGCGACCACGGTCGGCGTGATGTGCGCGGCCCGCAGCGCGGCACCGAACGCCGCGACCTCGTCGGCGACGATCCGCCGCACCTGGTCCACGTCGGCCGCCATGGGAGCGTCCGCGGAGGCGTCGGCGAGCGACTCGATGTCGACGAGCCGCACTCCGGGGATCCGGTGCACGGCGGCGTCGATGTCACGGGGCATCGCGAGATCGAGCAGAAACAGCCCGGGCGCGGGCTGGGGAGCCACGGGTTCGGGTCTACGACGCTCAGGAATGCGCCCGACAGTCGCGGCAGCGGCGGCGAGCGCGGCGATGGCGTCGGCTTCGTCGGCCGCGCTCGGGATGCGGACGATGCCGTTGTCGACCCAGGCGGCGTGCTGTTCGAGCTCGGTGGTGGCCATACCGGCGACGGCGGCCTCCCCGAGCACGGAGAACCCGGCGGTGGCCTGGACGAAGTTCAGGTCCAGCGGGCAGTCCTCGTCGGCCGAGCCGCGGGCGTTCGTGCCGCCCTGGGCGACACCCGACCCGAGGCGGGGCGCCGGCGCGCCGGCGTCGGCGGGCGACTCCACCACCGGGCCCGCGGCAACGGCCTCGGCGACCTCGGAAGCCGTGAGCACCAGCCCGGTCGCCCCCGTACAGGACACCACGACGTCGGCACGTGTCAGCTCGCCCGGCACCGCATCCATCGGTACCGCGCGGGCCACCACGTCCAGGTCGTCGGCGTCGTTCAGGATCTCCGCGAGCCGCTCGGCCCGGTCCGACGTCCGGTTGGCGATCACGATCTCGCCGACCCCGACCCGCGCGAGCGTCGCCGCGGCCAGCGAGGACATGGACCCGGCGCCGATGACGAGCGCCTTCTTGTCCGAGGCCCACGCGTCCACGGCCCTACCGGAAGCCAGCTGCTCCAGGCCGAACGTGACCAAGGACTGCCCGGCCCGGTCGATCCCGGTCTCGGAGTGCGCACGCTTGCCGACCCGCAGGGACTGCTGGAACAGATCGTTCAGCAGCCGCCCGGCGGTGTGCAGATCCTGCGCCTTGGCGAGGGAGTCCTTGATCTGCCCGAGGATCTGCCCCTCCCCGACGACCATGGAGTCGAGCCCACAGGCCACGGAGAACAGGTGATGGACGGCCCGGTCCTCGTAGTGCACGTACAGATAGGGCGTGAGCTCCTCCAGCCCCACCCCGCTGTGCTGGGCGAGCAGCGTGGACAGCTCGGCGACACCGGCGTGGAACTTGTCGACGTCGGCGTACAGCTCGATCCGGTTGCACGTGGCGAGCACCGCCGCCTCGGCGGCCGGCTCCGCGGCGACCGTGTCCTGCAACAGCTTGACCTGGGCGTCAGCGCTCAGCGCCGCCCGCTCCAGCACGCTGACCGGAGCGCTGCGGTGGCTCAGCCCCACGACGAGGAGACTCATGCCGGCATCACGGCGGGTACGTCCCCGTCGGGCCCTTTGTCGGCGGAGGCAGCGGAGGAAGAGGAGGCGGCGGAGTCACCACGACCGGCGGCGACCGGACCGGGGCCGTCGGCTCCGGCGGCGGCCTCCTCACCGGCCTTGCGCTGCTCGTGGAAGGCGAGGATCTGGAGCTCGATGGAGAGGTCCACCTTGCGCACGTCGACGCCGTCCGGGACGGTCAGCACGGTCGGCGCGAAGTTCAGGATGGAGGTGACCCCGGCGGCCACGAGCCGGTCGCAGACCGGCTGGGCGGCACCGGCGGGGGTGGCGATGACGCCGATGGAGACCCCGTTGTCCTCGATGATCTTCTCGAGCTCGTCCGAGTGCTGCACCGGGATCCCGGCGACGGGCTTTCCGGCCATACCGGGATCGGCGTCGATGAGGGCGGCGACCCGGAATCCGCGGGAGGCGAAGCCGCCGTAGTTGGCCAGCGCGGCGCCGAGGTTGCCGATACCGACGATCACAACCGGCCAGTCCTGGGTCAGGCCCAGTTCGCGGGAGATCTGGTAGACGAGATACTCGACGTCGTAGCCCACACCGCGCGTCCCGTAGGACCCGAGGTAAGAGAAGTCCTTGCGCAGTTTCGCGGAGTTGACGCCCGCCGCGGCCGCGAGCTCCTCGGAGGAGACCGTGGGTACCGAGCGCTCCGACAGTCCGGTCAGCGCGCGGAGGTACAGCGGAAGCCGGGCGACGGTGGCCTCGGGAATCCCTCGGCTACGGGTCGCCGGTCGGTGAGTTCGGCCAGTTGCCACGGTGCTCCTGCGGGTAGAGCGGGGCTGCAGGCGGTCACACGTACCCAGACCGCCCCGTCGAAAGCAGGCTATGTCTTTGTGAACGCGTGCACAAAGATGGTGTCCGTTTTGCCCGGCCAACGTGACCGGGGTCACGCGCGTCTCTCTCGGGGGCAAAACCGCACACTCTCCTCAACAATCCCGCCCCCCAGGACCAAGTCGCCAACGATCCTAAGCGACCGGTCGAGCGAGTTGGACTACTCGGTCAGTGCCGTCCTCAAGCGTTTCTCGTCCACACGCCAGAACGTGTGCTGCTCCCCGTCGACCAGGACGACCGGGATCTGTTCCCAGTACTGGTCGTGGAGTTGGGGATCCTGGGAGATGTCCTTCTGTTCCCAGACGACCCCGAGTTCCCCGCACACCCGCTCGATGACGATCTGTGCGTCATCACACAGATGACACCCCGGCTTGCGGATGAGGGTGACGAGCCGGTCCTCGGGAGCCTTGGCCGGCTTGCGGCGGAAGATGGGACTCATGCCGGCCATTCTCGCGCGGTCGCCGCGGGGCCGGGATCACCTTGTTCGATCGCCTTGTTTAACGGCCCGGTCGCGGAGAGTTCACACCCTTCGAACCTCTCGGCTCCGGAAGCTCCGAACAAACTGGCTATGCTCACGCCATGGCCGCTCTCGGATGGCTCACTCCCCGTAGGCGCTCCGCCACGGCGCGGAGCGTGTTGGCAGGCGAGGCCTCGGCGGAGGCCGCGCGCAAGTCGTCGCAGGAGGTCGAGGAGACCTCCGCCCCAGGTGAGGAACCGGAGTTCCCGGTACTCGGCGACGACAAGGCAGCCGCCTTCTTCGACCTCGACAACACCGTCATGCAGGGTGCGTCGCTGTTCCACTTCGGCCGGGGCCTGTACAAGCGGAAGTTCTTCGAGACCCGCGACCTCGCCAAGTTCGCCTGGCAGCAGGCGTGGTTCCGGCTGGCGGGCATCGAGGACCCCGAACACATGCAGGAGGCCCGCGACTCGGCCCTGTCGATCGTGCAGGGCCACCGCGTCTCCGAGCTGATGTCCATCGGCGAGGAGATCTACGACGAGTACATGGCCGAGCGCATCTGGCCCGGCACCCGGGCCCTCGCCCAGGCCCACCTGGACGCGGGCCAGAAGGTGTGGCTCGTCACAGCGGCCCCCGTGGAGATCGCCGGAGTGATCGCCCGCCGTCTCGGCCTGACCGGCGCCCTGGGCACGGTCGCGGAGTCGGTGGACGGCGTCTACACCGGCAAGTTGGTCGGCGAGCCCCTGCACGGCCCCGCGAAGGCGGAGGCGGTCCGTGCCCTGGCGGCGGCGGAGGGCCTCGACCTGTCCCGCTGCGCGGCCTACAGCGACAGCCACAACGACATCCCCATGCTCTCGCTGGTGGGCCACCCCTACGCGATCAACCCGGACACCAAGCTCCGCAGGCACGCACGGCAACTGGACTGGCGTTTGCGCGATTACCGCACCGGCAGGAAGGCCGCGAAGGTGGGCATCCCCGCAGCGGCGGGCGTAGGCGCGGTGGCGGGAGGAACCGCGGCCGCGATCGCTCTGCACCGCCGCCGCCGCTGACTCCCCGCGCCCGAATCACCATCAATACCCCCCACCCCCTTCATCCAGTCCTCTTGTCGGCACACGGCCACAACACGCCCCCACCCTGACCGGAATCCGATCTCATCTGATCAACAACCGGTCACTCTGCGGCACTTGAACGGCCGCCATTCGGTTACAGAAGCGACGTAATCGATGATTTGAGCAACTGGGTGTAGCAGTGCCTGCACGAAGCGTTATTCTCCTCAGACGCAAACCGGTACCCCTCCGTCGCTACGACGGGTGAACGGTCCCGCACTGCACGTGATGGAAGCTCTGCCTCTGGGAGTCCCGTGTACCCACACGTCGGGGTTGACGCCTCGGGCCTGGCTACGCTGCGCGCAACGGTCCAAGACCTGTTGCGCGGCTTCGTCCCCACCGCGTACGCCGTCCCCGCCCTCGCCGTAGCCACGGCGCCGATCGGCCCGTGCTACGCACTCGCCGACGGCTCCGCGGCCGTCGGCAGACGAGGGCGTTCGACCGGCACCACCACCGCGCGCCGCCCGGCCGCGGACAGCGACAGCGCCCGCATGATGGATCTCGTCGAGCGCGCCCAGGCCGGCGAGGCCGATGCCTTCGGACGCCTCTACGACCAGTACAGCGACACCGTGTACCGGTACATCTACTACCGGGTGGGAGGGAAGGCGACCGCCGAGGACCTCACCAGCGAGACGTTCCTGCGCGCACTGCGCAGGATCGGCACGTTCACCTGGCAGGGCCGCGACTTCGGCGCCTGGCTGGTGACGATCGCCCGCAACCTCGTCGCCGACCACTTCAAGTCGAGCCGCTTCCGCCTGGAAGTGACGACCGGCGAGATGCTCGACGCCAACGAGGTCGAACGCTCGCCCGAGGACGCGGTCCTGGAGTCCCTCTCCAACACCGCCCTCCTCGACGCCGTGCGCCGCCTCAATCCACAGCAGCAGGAGTGTGTGACGCTCCGCTTCCTCCAGGGCCTCTCGGTCGCGGAGACCGCCCGTGTGATGGGCAAGAACGAGGGCGCCATCAAGACCCTTCAGTACCGGGCCGTCCGCACCCTCGCCCGGCTTCTCCCGGACGACGCGCGCTGAGGCGGCCCACCGCCTCCGCACGCTCCGCAACCGCCAACTCACCATCGGTGAAAGTTCGTTGACTTCGCGGTCCGATCATCCGCAGTCCGTAACCCAAGTGCCGCGCCGCTCGTTGTGCAGGATGCAGGCTCCCTGTGGTCACTCCCTGGCCGACTTCGCTCACTCGATCGTGTGGAAGTGGTCAGGGCGTGCAACCCTCAGGACCCCCTGGGGAGTCGACCGTCATGACGAGAGGAGGTGCCGCCAGTGATCGCGAACGTATCGGCACACCGGCGGGCGAACGCCTTCGCCCAGGCCCTGGAGGAGTCCGACCAGGGTCCGGCGGCCGAGCACTCCGAAGGACCGGACCCGGCCCCGGCAGCCGGGGAACGGACCGAGCAGGGCCGCATGCTGGCCCTCACGGAGTGTCTCGGCGAGCTGCCCAGGCCGGAGCTGGACCCCGAGGTCAAGGTCGTCCAGCGGGCCCAGCTGGTGGCCGCGTTCGAGGCCATGCTCCAGGAAGGCACCGTCGGAGGCGAGGCAACGGATCCTTCGGTGCCCGAACAGCGTTCCCATCGGGCGCGGGGCGCGCACCGGGCGTCCCCGCTGGGCAAACTGCGACCGCGGTCCCGGCTGACCAAGGGCCTCGCGGCCGGCGGACTCAGCGTCGGGGTCGCCGCGGGCGCCTTCGGCGGAGTCGCCGCCGCCAGCTCGGACGCCCTCCCGGGCGACTCGCTGTACGGCCTGAAGCGCGGCATCGAGGACTTCAAGCTCAACTACATGTCCGAGGGGGACGACGAGCGCGGCCAGGCCTATCTCGACCAGGCCTCCACGCGTCTCAACGAGGCCCGTCGGCTGATGGACCGCGACCGCGGCGGCCACCTCGACCACGAGTCGGTCGGCGAGATCCGTCGCGCCCTGTCCGGCATGCAGCACGACGCCTCGGAGGGCCACCGACTGCTCCATGAGGCGTATGAGCGGGACCCGGGCTCCCTGGGCCCCATCCAGGCCCTCGACACCTTCTCGCGCTCGCACCGCGAGGTCTGGGGCGCGCTCCGCGACCGGCTGCCGGTCCAGCTCGGCGATGTCAGTCAGCAGGTGTCGTCGGTGTTCGAGGCCATAGACGAAGAGGTGGCCCCGCTGCAGTCCCTGCTGCCCCAGCCTCCGGCCCAGGGCGGCGGCCCGGGCCAGCGGCAGGGCGGTTCCGGCTCGGCGTCCACCGGCACATCCGGCTCCGGCCGCTCGGCCGCGCCCAGCAGTGGCAGCGGCACGTCGGACGACAGCGGCTCCAACGGCAGCAAGAGCCCCAGCAATTCGTCCACGTCAGACGACGAGAGCGACGGCCTCCTCGGCGGCAACACCGGCGGCCTGCTCGACCCGACACAGGACAGCACCAGCACGGCCTCCCCGTCCACGAGCACCCCGTCCCAACCGGACGTCACCCTCCCACTAAACCCACCCGACGCC
>NZ_JABERD010000298.1 GCF_013044505.1 Streptomyces sp. S3(2020)
GTTCGGGGAGTGGGTGGCGTCTGAGTGACCGGGCTCGGGGTCGGTGCCGGCCGGACCAGATGTTTACAGCCTCCCCGTATTCCTGGCACGGCACTTCCGCGTGACCTCAAGATGACCTCGGGTGCCTGGACCAGCGGCGGCGACCGCCCGGTGCGCTCGATCGGGTCATCGGAGAAGTCGCACAGGAGTCATCGTGAGCAAATCGGCCTTCCGGCAACTTGCCGGGCTGATCCTCTTAGTCACCGTGGTCGTCGTCCTGCTGATCGCCGCCGGGTGCGCGCCCCAGGGGGCGGTCGGTATCGCCGCGGCGATCGTGCTGATCGCCCGGGACGTGTGCACTCCGGACAGCGGTGGCAAGGGCGGGCCGGGCGACCGAGAGGGCTTCGACGGGGACGCGTCATGAGGTTCAACAGACCCGTCAAGAACGGCCTTCCCGAATCCCGGCGGGAGTTCGCCGAGTCGCTGCGCCAGGGCGCCCGGGACAGCGGTCTGACCTCCGACCAGATCGCACGCCGGGCGCACGCGACCAAGGGCGCCGTCTCCCAGGCGATGAGCGGAACGCGCGTACCGAGCCAGAGTCTCTTCCGCAGCCTCGTCAGGGCGATGGGCCAGGATCCCCTCCACCCGAGGTGGCTCGCCCTCTACGCCGCCGCCGTCGCGGCTGTACTGGTGTGGCTCGTCTCCTGGTCCGGGGGCGGATGGCTGTCCCGCGCCTTCGATCGGGAGCCGGACGACGCCTACAGGACTCCTGTCGTGCGCGTGGAGAAGAACGCGAAGGTCTACCAGAAGCCCACGGGCG
Source organism: Streptomyces sp. S3(2020) (assembly GCF_013044505.1). Taxonomy (GTDB): domain Bacteria; phylum Actinomycetota; class Actinomycetes; order Streptomycetales; family Streptomycetaceae; genus Streptomyces. The sequence continues at coordinate 800 of NZ_JABERD010000298.1, forward strand.
CGGCGCGGGTCGACAAGGTGTCCGAGCGGAAGTACTTGGGCGAGGTCGAGTCCTACAACCTCGTGTGCGTTCCGGACGGCGACCCCCACTCTCGTCGCTACGGCTTCCTGTCCGGTTCCACCGAGTGGCCACTGGTGTACGTCGACGTACAGGACCTAGTGATTCCAGAGCGCGTGCGTTTCCGACCGTGCCCCGCCGTGGTCCGGATCGCTCCGGAAGCGAGGCTCTACGTCCAGGGCACTGGTGGTGAACGGGCCGACCCGGCGACTGAACGCGCCTATTCGGGCGTGAAGTTGACCGAGGACAGTGTGTGCCGGGAGGGCTCCCGGCGTTACGGGCTCCACGGCCGGTCTGCCGAGCCGTCCCTCGTATACGTCGGCGAAGACGATGTGACGATCCCGTCCTCGGCCAGGCTGAAGCCGTGCCCCGTAGTCGTCCGCATCGCCGAGGACGCGACGTTCCACCAGGGGCCCGCCGGCGACAGACCAGCCGATTCGCCGGATGACTGGTACTTTCCGGGCGACGTCGTGTCACCGACCCAAATGTGCGTCGCCGAGGCCGACTCCTCGTCTCCCGGACCCCAGCGTTACGGCTTCGTCCTGTACGACGGCGACTCACCCAGTGCCTACGTCGACGAGAAGGACCTGCTCATCCCACCCACGGCCCGATTCGACCCTTGCCCGCCAGTGCTGTACGTCAAGAAGGGCGCGAAGATCTACCGGAACGAGACGGGGAACGAGTGGGCCGACCAGGCGACCGAACAAGCGTTCTCGGACAGTTACGTGGACCCGGACACCATGTGTTCCCTGCGTGGCGGCCCTGCGTCTCCTGAGCCGCGGCGCCTAGGCATCCGCGACCGCTCGTACGGAGATCGCGAACCGTTCGCCTACGTCGGCATCGAGGACGTCGTGATCCCGCCCGGCGCTCGGCTCTTCGTCTGCCCGTGACGGCGCACGAGTTTTCCACAAGCCCGTATCCATGCGCACAGGAATGGCTACTCTCGGTGACGGGAGGTGGTTCGCCATGAACATCAGGGAGCTTGATCCGAGCGCGTCGCCGCTGGACTACTACGGGTTCGAGCTGCGCAGGAAGCGGGAGGAAGCGGGGCTCACGCTGGCGCAGCTCGGGTCGATCGTGTTCTGTACGGGGTCGCTGATCGGGCAGATCGAGACGGCGGCGAAGGTGCCGCAACGGGAGTTCTCGGAGCGGGTGGACGCGGCGCTGGGGACGGACGGGATGTTCTCGCGGCTGGTGGGGCTGGTGCTGCGGAGTCAGTTGCCGAACTGGTTCCAGCCGTATGCGGAGATGGAGGCGAAGGCGGGGTTCATCTCGTCGTTTCAGGCGCAGTTGGTGGATGGTCTCCTTCAGACCGAGGCCTACGCCCGCGCGTTGCTCGGCGCGCGAGAGGAAAGCAACCTCGACGGCAAGGTAGCGGCTCGTCTGGACCGGCAGCGCATCCTGGCGCGGGACGAGCCACCAGTGATGTGGGTGGTGTTGAGCGAGGCCGCGCTGCATCAGGAGGTCGGCGGGCGAGCGGTCATGCGGGAGCAGCTGGCGCACGTACTGTCGATGCAGAAGCGGCGTTGGCTGGAGATCCAGGTGCTGCCGTTCTCAGCGGGTGCACACACAGGGCTGATGGGCTCGTTCAACCTTCTGCGCTTCGACAGTGACCCCGACATCGTCTACACCGAGGACTTCGTGCAGGGGCACATGACGGCCAATCCGACAGCCGTCAAGGAGGGTTCGGTTCGATACGATCATCTCCAGGCCGCCGCGCTCTCTGTTGACGACTCGGCGGCCCTGATCGCCCGCGTGATGGAGGAACGGTATGGCAACCAACCAGAACCTGACGGGCGCAACATGGCGTAAGTCTTCGTACAGCGGGGACACCGGCGGGCAGTGCATCGAATGCGCCCCACTCGGCACCGCCTCCTGGCGTAAGTCCTCGTACAGCGGAAGCAGCGGAGGCGAGTGTGTCGAGGTCGCCCACCTCACCCCCCACATCGCCGTCCGTGACTCCAAGAACCCCCGTGCCGGAGCCTTCTCTGTCGCCCCGGAGGTCTTCGTCGCCTTTGTCGGCGCGGCTGCCCGGGGGATGCTCGGCTGAGGCGGTGTTCCCTCCGGGCAGGCCCAGTTGGTGGTGAGAGGCGGTTCCTTCTTGACCCACGGCGAACGGATCTCCTCAGCGCGGGCACCTGCCAACTTCCGGGACGGCCGAGGCACTGCCAGAGGACGCCCACAGGAGGATCTGTGGGCGGGCTTCCGTTCCCCGCGCATCGTCATCCTCACGGCTGCCCTGTCCGAATACCGAGCGGTCAGAGCCTCGCTGAGCCAGCTCCGCACAGCGGAGTCGGCCTCCGGCGCCCCCTATTCCGTGGGATCCCTCGCCGTGCGGGCAGGCTTCTGGGAGGTATGGGCGGCGTGCATAGGTCAGGGAAACATCGGCGCCGCCCTGGAGACGAGTCAGGCGATCCAGGAACTCAAGCCCGAACTCATCGCCTTCGTCGGCACGGCAGGGAGTCTCCGCGACGAAGTCCAGCTGGGCGACGTCGTGTTCGCGACCAAGGTCTACGGATACGAGTCCGCGAAGCAGACGAACGACGGTCTGCTCGGCCGCCCCGCCATCGAGATGGCCGACCGGAACACGACTCAGGTCGCCTTCCGCGTGGCCGCCGAGGAGACGTGGGCTGACCGCGTCTCCCGCCCTGCCGGGGAGCCCGCGCCACGAGCCCACATCGCGCCCCTCGCCGCCGGAGACAAGATCCACACCGGCAATCGCTCCGAGCTCCACCGCTATCTGCGTTCGTCCTTCGAGGACGCGCACGCGGTGGAGATGGAGGGACTGGGGTTCCTGAGCGGTGCCAGGTTCTGGCCGACGGATACCAAGGCCGTCGTCGTACGCGGCGTCTCCGACCGGTTGGCCGACAAGGATCCCGTCCAGGACGCGGCCCTGCAACCCGCTGCCTGTCACAACGCCATGGCCTTCCTCTCGGAGCTACTGGAGAACCTCTGGCCCAAGGCCGACGAGTTCTGGCGGCGACTCGGATCCGCGACCGTGCCGGGGCAGCCCGCAATGAACGCTTCCACTTTCATGGCCCTTGGCTCCGACGGCGGCAGCACCGTCGTGCGGCATGAGGACATCCCCGAACTGAATCTCGTCGGCGTGGTCATCGACGGCCGCTACCGGTTGCTCAGGGAGATCGGCCGTGGTGCGCTCAACGTGGTCTGGGAAGCCGAGGAGTTCGCGTTCGGGGGATCATTGGGCCGCGTCGCCCTCAAGCTCCAACCCCCCAAGAACGACAAGCGGTTCATCTACTTCACCCGCGAGGCGACCGTCATGGCCGGGCTCGACTCGCCGAACCTGCTGCCGTACCGGTGTGCCGGTGTGCAGGCTCATGGCCCCCTCGCGGGTTGGAGCTTCATCGCTACGGCCCTCGCCGAGTTGTCACTGCGCGACATGGTCAACGAGCAGCCGCTCCAAGGCGCGGAACTCGCCAGGATGCTGGAGGACGTCGCGGCCGGCCTCGACCATCTGCACACGATGCGGCTGGTGCACGGCGATGTGAAACCCGCCAACATCCTCTGGCTCGGGCACCGCTGGGTCATCGGTGACTTCGGGCTGACGCAGAAGACCGGTGCCCATGAGCCCGAGGGCACCGTCGGCTACATGGCGCCGGAACGCTTCAAAGGCCTGGTGACCACCAAGAACGACGTGTATTCGTTCGCGGTCACCGCGGTCGTCGCCGCGTCGGGCCTGGGCCGCAGCGAGGAGAGCACCATCGCGAACACGTTCATGAGGGTGATGGACTTCCTGCACACCAATATCCCCCGATCACCCCACCTGAAGGAGCACTGGTTCCCGCCAGGCGTCGCACCCGTCCTGCGGCAGGCCATGAAAAGACATCCTGCGGAGCGCCCGACGATGAAGGACATCCTGGACACGCTGCGAGGCGCCCAGATCCTGTCTGACACGTGACCCGCTAGGATCCTCAGCTCCGTGGAGTCGGGGAGGGCGTATGTCGCGGGCAGTGGCTGGCGATCGGCACGTGGAGATCGCATCCAGGAGGCTCGGCAAGACGGTCTTCTGGGTGATCCTGTTGATCATGTGGCTGGCCTTCTGCGCCGAGTTGCTTCGTGAAGTCTGGCACTTGGAGACCTGGCGCCGCGCCGCCTTCTACATGCTGGCGGCGATGGGGGTCTACTGGATATGGCGTTCCGGTCTGTGTACGTACCTCAAGGCGAGCCCGACAGCGCTGACGGTAAGGAACCGCTTCACCAGGTGGCACATCCCCTTCGACGACATCGCCGACATGACGTGGATACCTGGTGAGGGGCCTCAGCTCACACTGCGCAGCGGCCCGACGGTCCGACTGGACGCCTACGCGGGCTGGCCCGCCGGGCAGCTCGGGCGGCAGGTGATGGCGGACCTCGTCGAGGCACGTCGCAGCCGTCCGGACGGCACTCCAGAGGTCAGCAGCAGGCGACGGGCCAGCGGGATGGCCGAATTGCTCCTCGTATGCGTCTGCGTGTGGTGCGAAGTCGTCCTTCAGACGGCTTCATGAGGCGGCCAGGGCCTAGCGAGGCGGCCGGGGCCTAGCGAGGCGGCCGGGCCAGCTCCCAACTCGCGAAGATGAACAGCGCCGCCTCGATCTGTGCCCTGGCACGCTCGTCGGTGACGCCCGCGATTCTGACGAAGACCACGTACGCGTCCGGGTCGGCTGCGACGAACAGGGTGAGGGGCAGCCGACCCGGGATCGGATAGTCGTACCAGGTGTCCGCTTCGACGTCCGTCGCGGGCAGAGCCGTTTCGACAGCCTGCCAGTCCGAATCACCGAAGTCGTAGCCCGCGAACTCCGCGACCGCTTCGCACAGGGGCCTCAGGTTCATGTCGTGGATCCAGCCGCCGTCGAGGATGCTCTCGGGCTCGGAAGTGGTCATGTGTTCAGTTTCCGCTCTGGTCCGAGGCCGCCGTGATCGATGCCCGTTCCTCGGACAGGGAGGGCCTGGCCTAGGAAGCCCGTGCCTTCCCCCGCCCCACCTGCGTCCGCACCGCCCCCATGCTCGCCGCGATGACCAGGGCGATGGCCGAGGACTCCATGACGGTCAGGGACTGGTTCAGGATGAGGAAGCCGGCGGTCGCGGCGATGGCCGGTTCCAGGCTCATCATGATCGCGAAGGTGGAGGCGGGGAGGCGGCGCAGGGCGACGAGTTCGAGGGTGTAGGGCAGGACCGAGGAGAGGACCGCCACGGCCGAGCCGAGGGCGATCGTCGTGGGGTCGAGGAGCTTCGAGCCGGATTCGGCGATGCCCAGCGGGAGGAAGACCAGGGCCGCGACCACCATGGCGAGGGCGAGCCCGTCGGCCTGCGGGAAGCGGCGGCCCGTACGGGCGCTGAAGACGATGTACGCCGCCCACATGGCACCGGCACCCAGGGCGAACAGCACGCCGACGGGGTCGAGGCCGCCGAAGCCGCCGCCGCTGAGGAGGAAGACACCGGCGAGGGCGAGGGCCGCCCAGACGAGGTTGACCGCCCGACGGGAGGCGACGACGGAGAGCGCCAGGGGGCCGAGCACCTCCAGGGCGACCGCCGGGCCCAGCGGGATCCGGTCGATGGACTGGTAGAAGAGCCCGTTCATCCCGGCCATCGTGATGCCGAAGACGACGACCGTGCCCCAGTCCGCACGCGTGTACCCGCGCAGCCTGGGCCGGCAGACGACGAGCAGGACCAGCGCGGCCGCCACGAGCCGCAGGGTCACCACACCGGACGCCCCGGCCCGCGGCATCAGGCTCGCCGCGAGGGCGCCGCCGAACTGCACCGAGATACCCGCGGACAGCACCAGGCCGATGGAACCGAGGGAACCCCAGCGGCGCGGAGCGTCTGCCGGGGCCTGGGGGACGGAGACCTCGGGAACCGGGGTTGCCGAAGGCGAGGCGGCGGTGCTGGGGGTGGTCACGGTGCCTTCCAGAGGGTTTGACGCAGGGTTCGTTCATCGTGATGCACTGCGAAGTCCAGAGTAATGGACTCAGTCAGGTTCGTGAACCCTTTATGCAACTGTCCCGGATGACCCGCGTCACCCCCAGGGGCTTTCGTCCCGGAAGAGAGGGCGCCCCTGGTACGCGTACGTGTCGTATGTGTCGTACGCGTACGTGTCGTACGACAACGGCAGCCGCAGCTCCCCCGTGTCCATGACCGCGTTGTTCTGCGAGCCGTGCAACCGCGCGTACGCCCCGCCCCACGCCAGCAGCTCCTCGTGCCGGCCCGTCTCGACGACGCGGCCGCGGTCGACGACGAGGATGCGGTCGGCGTCGGGGGCGAGGTTGAGGTCGTGGGTGATCATGATGGTCGTACGGCCCGCCATCAGGCGGCGCAGGGGCTTCACGACCCGGCGGGCGGCCATCGCGTCCAGGCCGGTCGTCGGCTCGTCGAGGACCAGAACCGGCGCGTCGCGCAGCACGGCCCGGGCGATGGCGAGGCGCTGGAGCTGGCCGCCGGACAGCCGGGCGGAGTTGGGGTCGACCCGGGTGTCATAACCGTCGGGCAGCGCGGTGATGAAGTCGTGCGCGTCGGCGGCCCGCGCCGCCTGCTCGATGGCGTGGTCGCTGGCGCCGGGCCGGCCGCAGGCGATGTTGGCGCGGACGGTGTCGTGCAGGACGAGGGTCTCCTGCGGGAGCAGGGTGACGTACTCCCGCAGTCTGGCCAGCGGGAAGTCGCGCAGGGGTACGCCGTCCAGGAGGACGTCTCCCGCGTCCGGGTCGTAGAAGCGGAGCAGGAGCTTGGAGACGGTGGACTTTCCCGCGCCGCTCGGGCCGGTGACGATCACCAGCTCGCCGGGGTGGACGGTGAAGGACAGGTTCTTCAGGGCGGGGGTGTCGGCGCCCGGGTAGCGGAAGGAGGCGGCGCGGATCTCGACCGTGCCGTCGGGGCGGCGGGCGTCGGTGGGGCGCCGGGGGTCGGTGACGGCGGGCCGGACGTCGAGGATCTCGACGATCCGCTCGGCGCCCGCGGTGGCCGCGGTGACGGTGAGGCCGAGCTGGGCCAGGCCGCGCACGGGCGGGTAGAGGTAGCCGAGGAACGCGGCGAAGGCCAGGAGCTGGCCCAGCGTCATCCGGCCGGTGGAGATCTCCCAGGCGCCGATGCCGATCACGGCGAGCACGCACACCGTCTCGATGACCTGGACGAGCTGCTCGTACGCCTCGTTGAGCCGGGTGGACCGCACCGAGGCCCGGAACCAGGCCATGGCCTCCTCGTGCAGCCGGCGCCGCTCCGCGTCCCGGCGGTCGTAGGCCTGCGTGAGCACGATGTTGCCGAGGGACTCCTCGACGACCGAGGTGATGGCGCCGTCGGCGACCCGGCCGGCACGGGAGACGTCCCTGAGGGAGCCGGAGAACCTTCTCGCGGCCAGCCAGAACAGCGGGGCGAGGACAAAGGTGGCGGCGGCGAGGTCCCAGCGCAGCCAGAAGGCGGCGGCCGCGTAGAAGAGGGCGGAGAAGACGGCGGACGCGGCGCCGACGAGGCCCGAGACGACCATCGTCTCGATCGCCTCGATGTCGCCGGTCAGCCGGGACAGCAGGTCGCCCTGGCGGTGGCGTTGGAAGAAGTGCGGGGGGAGTTTCTGCACATGGTCGAAGACATGCTCGCGCAGCCGCATCACGAAGCGTTCGGTGGCCCACGCGGCGAGGGAGTTGCCGACGTACGCGACGACCGCGCCGACGATCGCGACGCCCAGCCACTTCAGCGCCGGCACCCAGAACGCGCTCAACGAGCCCTGCCGCAGGGCGTGGTCGGTGAGGTCGCCGAAAAGCAGGATGGCCTCGGTCTCGGCGAGCGCGGCGACGACCGTGCACAGCCAGACGATCAGCAGCCGGTGTCGAAGCCCTTTGGTGAGGGGCCAGAAACGACGGAATGCGATACGCATGAATTACTGCCTCGAATGTCCGAGTCCCCGATTTCCCGCAGGTTCTCACAAGAAAAGGGGTCGGCAGTGCACCACCGACCCCTTCCCTCCTACCGAATCAGCTCTCGTCGCCGAACGGCTTGGGCAGCGGCTTCGGCTCGTGCTTCTTCTTGGGCTTCGGCTTCGGCGGCGGCGGAAGAAGCTTCGACTTGGGCTTGGGGGGCAGCGGGGCAAGCTTCTTGAAGCTCATGCCAACTCCTATTGGTTCATTGCCGTTCAGATGATGCTTCGCGTGGCACTTCGGGTGGTGCGAGGAATTCCCGACAGCGATGAAGTTACACGTCCCGAATCAAGAGCAACGAAAGGGAAAGCAAAGGGGCGCTGTGAATAACCTTGGAATACCTAGGAGTTGCTTCGGCACCCCTCACTTCCCGAGCCCCTCCCCCAGTGCCTCCGCC
>NZ_JABERD010000299.1 GCF_013044505.1 Streptomyces sp. S3(2020)
GTCTCAAGGACGCCGTCGCCGCCCTCCCCCTGGTCACCGCGGGCCACCCCTACAACGCGGAGGCCCTCGTCCACGGCCTCTCCCCGGACCCGGCCCCGCACCCCCAGGACGCGCCCTGGCACCAGGTCCGCCTGCTGCTGCGCCTGCACCGGTACGCCCGCGAGGTCCTGCAAGGCGACCTGGCCGACGTACGTCTGCTCGCGGCCGGCGAGGCACTGGACCGGCACCGCGACGCCTCCGAGGCCGCCGCGGCCGCCGCGCAGGCGGCCCGCACGCCCCGGATCGCACCGGCGACCGCGTACGCCCTCGGTGTGCTGCACGCCGATCAGCGCCACGAAGTGGAAGCCGCCAGGTTCGCTTTCCAGCGTGCGTGGCAGATGGAGGCGGTGAGTACCCGGTGAGCTCTTCCGACAGCACCACCGTGCAGGCGGCCGGCTGCGTCCTGTGGCGCCGCTCCCCCTTCGACGGCGAGCTGGAGATCTGCCTGGTCCACCGGCCGAAGTACGACGACTGGTCCCACCCCAAGGGCAAGCTGAAGCGCGCCGAGGACCCCCTGGCCGGCGCCCTGCGCGAGGTGGCGGAGGAGACGGGCTACACGGCCACGACCGGAGCCGAGCTCCCGGCCATGCACTACCTGGCGAACGGCCGCCCCAAGCAGGTCCGCTACTGGGCCGCGGAGGCGATCACGGGCACCTTCACCCCGAACGCCGAGGTCGACCGCATCCTCTGGCTCTCCCCGACGGCAGCGGCCAACCGTCTGACGCAGCCGAGGGACAGAACGCTGGTGGCCTCTCTACTGGCCTCGCTGCATCTCGCCTAGGGCCCCCACCGAGCCCCCGAGCTCCTAGGCGCCCCCGCTCAGCCCAATGGAATGCCCCCGTGTCCTCGATGTGAGCGTTCCGTGACCTAACCGCCCCTTCCGCAGGGGTTCACCCGCCGTTCATTTACGCCAGTCGGCGCCTTCACCTGATCTGCCTAATTTCGGCCTTACGCGGTGCGGACCGCTCCTCGGGAGAACACCTCGAAGTCGTGTCCGCATCACCCAGTCTTCGCACGCCGCCGGATTCAGGACGGCGGCTCTCGGAAGGAACTCCCTCAGTGAAGCTTCAGCGCAAGAACCGGCGGGCTCTCGCTCTCGGCGCGATCGCCGTCTCCGGCGCCCTGGCCCTCACGGCGTGCGGCTCCGACGACACCGGCACCTCGGCTGACGCGAGCGGCTCCACCGCCGCCAACAGCTCCATCAAGTGTGACGACGCCAAGGGTCAGCTGCTCGCCGACGGCTCCTCCGCGCAGAAGAACGCGATCGACGCCTGGGTCAAGCAGTTCACGGCCGCCTGCTCCGGCGTCCAGATCAACTACAAGGGCGGCGGCTCCGGCGCCGGCGTCACCGCGTTCACCCAGGGCCAGGTGGCCTTCGCCGGTTCGGACTCCGCGCTGAAGCCGGAAGAGGTCACCGCCTCCAAGTCGGTCTGCTCCGGCGGCCAGGGCATCGACCTCCCGATGGTCGGCGGCCCGATCGCGGTCGGCTTCAACGTCCCGGGCGTGGACAAGCTCGTCCTCAACGCCGAGACGCTCGCCAAGATCTTCGACAGCAAGATCACCAACTGGAACGACAAGGCGATCAAGGCGCTCAACCCCGACGCCACGCTCCCCGACCTGAAGATCCAGGCGTTCCACCGCTCGGACGAGTCCGGCACCACGGACAACTTCACCAAGTACCTGATCGCCGCCTCCCCGGCGAACTGGAAGTACGAGGGCGGCAAGGCCTGGCAGGCCAAGGGTGGCCAGTCGGCCGCCGGCTCCTCCGGTGTCGCCCAGCAGGTCAAGCAGACCTCCGGCGCCATCTCCTACATGGAGCTGTCGTACGCCAAGGACGGCATCGTCCCGGTCACCATCGACACGGGCGCCTCCGCCCCGGTCGAGGCCACCGTCGAGAACGCCACCAAGGCGATCGCGGCCGCCCAGGTCGTCGGCACCGGCAAGGACCTGTCGCTGAAGCTGGACTACGCGACCAAGGCCGACGGCGCCTACCCGATCACCCTGGTCACCTACGAGATCGTCTGCGACAAGGGCAACAAGGCCGACAGCCTGCCCGCCACGAAGGCGTTCCTGCGCTACATCGCGTCCGAGGACGGCCAGGGTGTGCTCGCCGACGCCGGCTACGCCCCGATCCCCGACGACATCATCGCCAAGGTCCGCACCACCATCGAGGGCCTGAGCTGATCCTTACGCGTGCGGTCCGGTCCAGGGTCTGAAACCCCGGACCGGACCGCACCGTCCGGTGCACCGCCGCCAGGAGTCGCACATTCGTACGACTCCGCAGACCGGAGAACCCGATGGACACCACACAGATAACCGACGCACCTCCCCCCACCCCACAGCCCACCCCGACCGAGCAGAAGCGGGCGGCCAAGGGCGCCACCCGCCCCGGCGACCGCATCTTCCTCGCGCTGTCCCGCGGCTCGGGCATCTTCCTCCTGGTGATCATGGCCGCGATCGCGGTCTTCCTCACCTACCGCGCGTCCCTCGCGATCAGCAAGGACGACGGCAACTTCCTGACCACCTTCGAGTGGAACACCGGCCTCAACCCGCCGGTCTTCGGCATCGCGGTGCTCGCCTTCGGCACGGTCGTCTCCTCGGTCGTCGCGATGGCCATCGCGGTCCCGATCGCGGTCGCCATCGCGCTGTTCCTGACGCACTACGCCCCGCGCAAGCTCAGCGGCCCCATCGCGTACGTGATCGACCTGCTCGCCGCCGTGCCGTCCATCGTGTACGGCCTGTGGGGCGCCCTGGTCCTGGTCCCGAACATGACCGGCCTCTTCGGCTGGCTGGACACCTACCTCGGCTGGACCGGCATCTTCTCCTGGCAGGGCGGCGCGCCCCGCTCGATGCTGACCGTCGGCATCCTGCTCGCGATCATGATCCTGCCGATCATCACCAACGTCAGCCGTGAGGTGTTCCGGCAGACGCCGCGGATGAACGAGGAGGCGGCCCTGGCGCTCGGCGCCACCCGCTGGGAGGTCATCCGTATGGCGGTGATCCCCTTCGGCCGCTCCGGCGTGATCTCCGCCTCGATGCTCGGTCTCGGCCGCGCGCTCGGCGAGACGATGGCCGTGGCCACCGTGCTCTCCCCGACCTTCGACATCCAGGCCAGCCTGCTCGACCCGGGCGGCGGCACCTTCGCCCAGAACATCGCCAGCAAGTTCGGTGAGGCCACCGAGTTCGGCCGTGACGCGCTGATCGCCTCCGGTCTGGTCCTGTTCGTCATCACGCTGCTGGTCAACGGCGCGGCCCGCGCGATCATCGCCCGCCGCAAGGAGTACTCGGGGGCCAACGCATGAGCACCGCATCCGTCAGCACCCTGCGCGGTGCCCGTCTGCCCAAGTGGTCCCCGTACGCCATCGCGGCCGGCTCGATCGCCGTCGCGGTCGGCATCGGTCTGGGCGCCGGCCTCGACAGCGAGGTCCAGTGGGGCCTGATCGCCGCGGTCCTCTTCCTCGTCGGGACCTACGGCATCGCCGCCCGCGTCGAAGGCCGCCGGCAGGCCAAGGACCGGATCGCCACCTCGCTGGTCTGGGTCTCCTTCCTGATCGCCCTCATCCCGCTGATCTCCCTGATCTGGGTGACGGTGGCGCGCGGTGTGAAGGTCCTCGACTTCTACTTCCTGACCCACTCCATGGGTGTGGTCGCCGACACCGAGGCGGGCGGCGGTATCTACCACGCCATCCTCGGCAGCCTGGAGCAGGTCGGCCTCGCCACGATCATCGCCGCCCCGATCGGTGTGCTCACCGCGATCTACCTGGTGGAGTACGGCCGGGGCAGCCTCTCCAAGGCCATCACGTTCTTCGTCGACGTCATGACCGGCATCCCGTCGATCGTCGCGGGCCTCTTCATCCTCAGCCTCATGCTGATGTTCGAGATGCAGCCCTTCGGGTTCGCCGGCTCGCTGGCCCTGGCCATCCTGATGATGCCGGTGGTCGTCCGCTCCACCGAGGAGATGCTCAAGCTCGTCCCGAACGAGCTGCGCGAGGCCTCCCTCGCCCTGGGCGTCCCGAAGTGGCGCACGATCCTGAAGGTGGTCCTGCCGACCTCGATCGGCGGCATCACGACCGGCGTCATGCTGGCGGTCGCCCGTATCGCCGGTGAGACCGCCCCGGTCCTGCTGCTGGTGTTCGGCAACCCGTTCATCAACAACAACCCCTTCGAGGGTGCGCAGGCCTCGCTGCCGCTGTACATCTACCAGCAGTACGCGAACAGCGCGGGCTCCGGAGCGGCCTACGACCGCGCCTGGGCGGCGTCGCTGACGCTGATCGCCTTCGTGATGATCCTGAACCTGGTGGCCCGCGGCATCGCCCGCTGGAAGGCCCCCAAGACCGGTCGCTGACGCGGCCTCTCGGCGACTGAATCCCTGGAAGTGACGTAATCATGGCCAAGCGAATCGACGTAAGCGGACTGACCGCCTACTACAGCGCCCACAAGGCGATCGAGGACATCTCGATGACCGTCGAGCCCCGCTCGGTGACGGCCTTCATCGGCCCCTCCGGCTGCGGCAAGTCGACGTTCCTGCGCACCCTGAACCGGATGCACGAGGTCACCCCCGGCGGCCGTGTCGAGGGCAAGGTGCTCCTGGACGACGAGGACCTGTACGGCACCGGCATCGACCCGGTCTCCGTGCGCCGCGAGGTCGGCATGGTCTTCCAGCGCCCCAACCCCTTCCCCACGATGTCGATCTTCGACAACGTCGCGGCGGGCCTGCGCCTGAACGGCTCGTACAAGAAGTCCCAGCTCGCGGACGTCGTGGAGAAGTCCCTCAAGGGCGCGAACCTCTGGAACGAGGTCAAGGACCGCCTGAACAAGCCGGGCTCGGGCCTGTCCGGCGGTCAGCAGCAGCGTCTGTGCATCGCCCGCGCAATCGCGGTCGAGCCGAACGTCCTGCTCATGGACGAGCCCTGCTCGGCCCTGGACCCCATCTCCACCCTCGCCATCGAGGACCTGATCGGCGAGCTGAAGGAGCGCTTCACGATCGTCATCGTGACGCACAACATGCAGCAGGCCGCCCGTGTCTCGGACCGCACCGCGTTCTTCAACCTCGCGGCCGTCGGCCAGCCCGGCAAGCTGATCGAGATCGACGACACGGAGCGCATCTTCTCCAACCCGTCGGTCCAGGCCACGGAGGACTACATCTCGGGCCGCTTCGGCTAGACCGGCACCCGTCGAAGACCCCTCGCGGTGCTGCATGGCGGTGCCACCGCGAGGACACAAAAGGGCCCGCCCCCTGGCTCCCAGGGGGCGGGCCCGTTCGTTCACCCGGAGGTCACCCCACGCCGTCGGCGTAGGCCTTCTTCCAGCCGCTGCACGTGTTTTCCTTCAGATCTCCGTTGTCGCGGAGACAGACCTTCATGTAGATCGTGGCGGACTCGGCGAACTGCTCGTTCACCCACTCGCACTTGGCGAAGCCCTTGCCGTTGTAGACGTCGTGGACGGTGCCGGAGCTGCCGATCTTCCAGGAGCCGACGACACCGGCACCGTCGGTGGAGTTGTCGCAGATGTTGAAGTCGTCGCCGTCCGTGTAGAAGTCGATCGAGCCCGCCGCGTTCGCGTAGCTGCCCGAGCCGACGGTGCTGATGCCGTAGCGGTCGATCGCCGCCGAGGCGGGCGAGGCCACGTAGAGCATGGTGGCCGCCGCGGCCCCCACCGCTCCCGCACCGGACAGCAAACGCCTGCCGAGAATCGCCATGGAATTCCCCCTTCAATGGTCGAACACCCGTTCATAGAACGCGCGTTCCGTCATGGTCCCACGGGAGGTGCCAACGGGTCGGGAGTTTCTACAGGAACGCCAGGTTCACCACACCGAACACACCCGCCGCGACCAGCGCAGCCGCCGGCATGGTGATGAACCAGCCCAGGATGATGTTCTTCGCGACACCCCACCGCACGGCGTTCACCCGCTTCGTCGCGCCCACGCCCATGATCGCCGAGGTGATGACATGGGTCGTCGAGATCGGCGCGTGGAACATGAACGCGGTGGTGAACATGATCCCCGCACCCGTGGTCTCCGCGGCGAAGCCCTGCGGCGGATCCAGCTCGATGATCTTCCGCCCGAGAGTCCGCATGATCCGCCAGCCACCCGCGTACGTGCCGAGCGACAGCATCACCGCACAGGCGATCTTGACCCACACCGGGATCGGGTCGCCCGCGTCCTCGACATCCGCGATGACGAGCGCCATCACCACGATGCCCATCGTCTTCTGCGCGTCCTGAAGACCATGACCGAGCGCCATTCCGGCCGCCGACACGGTCTGCGCGATCCGGAAACCGCGCTTGGCCTTGTGCGGATTGGCCTTCCGGAACATCCACATGATCGCGACCATCACCAGGTAGCCGGCCACGAGACCGACGATCGGCGACAGGAACATCGGGATGACGATCTTCTCGACCACCCCGGACCAGATCACCCCGATCCCGCCCGCGAGCGCGGCGCCGACGAGACCGCCGAACAGAGCGTGGGACGACGACGAGGGCAGCCCGAAGTACCAGGTGACGAGGTTCCAGGTGATCGCGCCGACCAGCGCGGCGAAGAGGATCCACATCCCCCGGTTGCCGTGCGGCGTCTCGATCAGACCCTCACTGACGGTCTTGGCGATACCGCTGCCGAGGAACGCTCCCGCGAGGTTCATCACGGCCGCCATCGCGAGCGCGGCCCGCGGCGTCAGCGCGCGCGTGGAGACCGAGGTCGCGATCGCGTTGGCCGAGTCGTGGAAACCATTGGTGTACGTGAAGCCGAGCGCGACGCCGATGGTCACGATCAGAGCAAAGGTGTCCACGTGGTTCAGGACTCCTTGACCGCGATGGTCTCCACGGTGTTGGCGACGTGCTCGAACGCGTCGGCCGCCTCTTCCAGTACGTCCACGATCTGCTTGAGCTTCAGCACCTCGATGGCGTCGTACTTGCCGTTGAAGAGCTGGGCGAGCAGCTTGCGGTGAATCTGGTCGGCCTGGTTCTCCAGCCGGTTGACCTCGATCCAGTACTCGGTGAGGTTGTCCATGGTCCGCAGGTTCGGCATGGCCTCGGCGGTGAGCTCGGCGGCCCGCGCCAGCACCTCGATCTGCTGCTCGACGCCCTTGGGCAGTTCCTCGACGTTGTAGAGGACGACGAGGTCGACGGCCTCCTCCATGAAGTCCATGATGTCGTCGAGGGACGACGCGAGGTTGTAGATGTCCTCGCGGTCGAACGGCGTGATGAACGAGGAGTTCAGCTGGTGGAAGATCGCGTGCGTGGCATCGTCACCCGCGTGTTCCGCGGCCCGCATACGCTCTGCGATCTCGGCCCGGCCGGCGGTGTCCGCCCCGAGCAGTTCCATGAGGAGCTTCGAGCCCGTGACGATGTTGTCCGCGGATGCGGCGAACATGTCGTAGAAGCTCGTCTCCCTGGGGGTCAGACGAAAGCGCACAAGGGGTCCTCAGGGTGCATGGGTTTCGGTCAGGCTGATGCTAAGTGCATCATCCGGCCACGGCTAATGGGCCGTCCCCCAGTGTCGCCCATCAGGCAGAGTGGTCGGCACGGGGGCCTTCCGCAGGCCCTATACCCGCCAAAGTTCGGTACGATATACCCAGTAGGGGTATATGTCTGCCCTCGGATCGACCCTCAGATTGGCCCGCAGATATGGAGGACGCGATGACGACCACCGAGGCCGGCGCGGAAGTGCCCTCCGCGGAGACCGATCACGACCACGGGGTGCACGGCTACCACAAGCAGAAGGACGAACACCTCAAGCGCCTGCGCCGTATCGAGGGCCAGATCCGCGGCCTTCAGCGCATGGTCGACGAGGACGTCTACTGCATCGACATACTCACGCAGGTGTCCGCCTCCACCAAGGCCCTGCAGTCCTTCGCCCTGCAACTGCTGGAGGAGCACCTGCGGCACTGCGTCGCCGACGCGGCCCTCAAGGGCGGCGAGGAGATCGACGCGAAGGTGGAAGAGGCGACGAAGGCGATCGGCAGACTGCTGCGCACATGAGATGAGGGAACGCCCCCGGGCGGCTCACGCGCCGGAGGCGTCCTCACGCTCCTGGGCCACTTTCAGCACCTCGTCGATGCTCTCAAGGCTGAGCCGGTCCTCGCGGGCGGCCGAGGCCGCGATGATCAGGTCTCCGCACAGCTCGATCTCGGCGAGGGCCACGTGGTCCTGAACTGCCGTACCGCCGACCGGAGCCACGTGCATCACCTCTTCTCTGCCGTCACCGCTTCCTAGAGTAGGGAGCGCCCTACGCACCGCGCATGGCACGGACGGGCTAGTTCTTGACGCCCGTCACGGCTGCTCACCCCTCGGCGATCTTCCCGGCGTAGATGTCGTCGCCGTCCGGAAGCCGTACGTCGACGGCGACCCCGAAGTCGTAGAGCAAGGTCGTGGAGGCGACCGCCACGGTCCCCTCCTGCTGTCCGTTGACGAAGCTGAACCGATGCCGGACCTTGCGGATCCGCCCGTCGTCGTCGAGGTAGACGTCGAAGGGGACCCGAGCCGTGGCGAACCCTTTCGCCGCCGCGCCCAGAGTGGACCTGTTCCCGGCGGAGGCGTCCTCGGCGGCGACGGTCAGATCGGCGACCCCCCGGTAGTGCCGCACCCGCGCCCCCGCGACCTCGGTCTCCCCGACATAGGTCGCCGAACGCGTCCCGCGCAACAGTTCGGCGGCGGCGAACGGATCGGTGGCGCCGCCGGTGACGAGATTCCCGTCCGCCAGCGAGGCGGTCTCGACCCGCACCCACTTGTCGGAGGGCACCCCGGCGCCGCGGTTCTTCATGAACAACGCGCCCGGAGCGAGCAGTTCGGTGATGGGCCGGTGCTCGCTCGTCCCGGCCGGATCCTGCGGCAGCAGCACCTTCAGCTCCCCGAGCTGCCGCCGGTAGTCGTAGACCCCTTCTCCCCGAATGGTGACGCGGGTCCCCCCGGTCGCCATCTCCATGGAGGTCCGGGCCTTGGAACTCTCCGCCGCCACCAGCCGGTCGGCGGCAAGACGCACCACCTCGACGGGGTCGCCCGAGCTGCGCCCGTCCCCGACGGCGCCCCCGCTCCCCGCCCCCCCC
>NZ_JABERD010000300.1 GCF_013044505.1 Streptomyces sp. S3(2020)
TCTCGCGCTGTTTTGTATGTCTCTGTACGTTGCTGTGTGTGTTGTGCGTCGTTTCTTTTTTTGACTGCCGCGGCTACCACCGATATCTACCCTATCCTCTTCGTCGGCAGAGTCATATTTGTATAAGAGACAGCGTCAATGGGGCCTGGTTTGCCTTCGGGGGGGTTGGGTGCGTATGGTAGTAGATCGTTTGATCCCATTGCCCGGCGCCATTGCAGAGAGCGCCGCGTGGCGCGTTCTCTCCCTTGCCGTGGCTGACCGCATAGAGGCGGTCGTATTGCGAAATCACGGAGTTGACGGGCGCGTGCCGACGAGACTCCGGAAGGTTTCGCTTACGCATGTCCATTTCCAGTTCTGACCACGCCGTCATGCCCGAGAACGGCGAGAACGAGATCGTCGAGGAGACCCCCGAGGTCACCTTCGCCGAGCTCGGTCTCCCCGAGGGCGTTGTGCGCAAGCTCGCGCAGAACGGCGTGACCACCCCCTTCCCGATCCAGGCCGCGACCATCCCGGACGCCCTGGCCGGCAAGGACATCCTCGGCCGTGGCCGCACCGGCTCCGGCAAGACCCTCTCCTTCGGTCTGCCGACCCTGGCGCGTCTCGCCGGCGGCCGCACCGAGAAGCACAAGCCCCGCGCGATCATCCTCACCCCGACCCGTGAGCTCGCGATGCAGGTCGCGGACGCGCTCCAGCCGTACGGCGACGTCGTCGGCCTGAAGATGAAGGTCGTCTGCGGCGGTACGTCGATGGGCAACCAGATCTACGCCCTGGAGCGCGGCGTCGACATCCTCGTCGCCACCCCGGGCCGCCTGCGCGACATCATCAACCGCGGTGCCTGCTCCCTGGAGAACGTCGAGGTCGCCGTCCTCGACGAGGCCGACCAGATGTCCGACCTGGGCTTCCTGCCCGAGGTCACCGAGCTGCTCGACCAGGTCCCGGCGGGCGGCCAGCGGATGCTGTTCTCCGCCACGATGGAGAACGAGATCTCCACGCTGGTCAAGCGCTACCTGGTCGACCCGGTCTCGCACGAGGTCGACAGCGCCCAGGGCAACGTCACGACGATGTCGCACCACATCCTCATCGTGAAGCCCAAGGACAAGGCGCCGGTCACCGCGGCCATCGCCTCCCGCAAGGGCCGCACCATCATCTTCGTCCGCACCCAGCTGGGCGCCGACCGCATCGCCGAGCAGCTCGTCGAGGCCGGTGTGAAGGCCGACGCGCTGCACGGCGGCATGACGCAGGGCGCCCGTACCCGCGTCCTGGCCGACTTCAAGGACGGCTACGTCAACGCGCTGGTCGCCACCGACGTCGCCGCCCGCGGTATCCACGTCGACGGCATCGACCTGGTCCTCAACGTGGACCCGGCCGGCGACCACAAGGACTACCTGCACCGCGCCGGCCGTACGGCCCGAGCGGGTCGTACGGGCACGGTCGTGTCCCTCTCCCTGCCGCACCAGCGCCGCCAGATCTTCCGCCTCATGGAGGACGCGGGCGTCGACGCCGGGCGTCACATCATCAACTCCGGTACGGCCTTCGAGCCCGAGGTCGCCGACATCACCGGCGCCCGTTCGATGACCGAGGTCCAGGCCCAGTCGGCGGGCGACGCCGCCAAGCAGGCCGAGCGCGAGGTCACGCAGCTCACGAAGGAGCTGGAGCGGGCCACCCGGCGCGCGACCGAGCTCCGCGAGGAGGCCGACCGTCTCGTCGTGCGTGCCGCGCGCGAGCGGGGCGACGACCCGGAGACCGCGGTGGCCGAGGCCGCCGCCGTCGTGGAGGCCGAGGTGGCGGAGCAGCCCGTCGCCGAGGCGCCGGTGCGCGAGGAGTCCTCTTCGTACGAGCGTCCGCGTCAGCAGCGCGACGAGCGGGGCAACTACGAGCGCCGTGACCGTCGTGACGACCGTCCGTCGGGTGGTTTCCGCCGCGACGACCGTCGTGACGGTGACCGTGGCAGCTTCCGCCGCGATGACCGTCCGTCCGGTGGCTTCCGCCGTGACGACCGTCGTGACGGTGACCGTGGTGGTCGTTCCTTCGACCGTCGCGACGACCGTCCGTCGGGTGGCTTCAACCGTGACAACGACCGTGGCGGCTTCCGTCGCGACGACCGTCCGTCCGGTGGCTTCCGCCGCGATGACCGTCGCGACGGTGGTGACCGTGGTGGTCGTTCCTTCGACCGTCGCGACGAGCGCCCGTCGGGTGGCTTCCGCCGCGATGACCGTCGTGACGGTGACCGTGGTGGTCGTTCCTTCGACCGTCGTGACGACCGTCCGTCGGGTGGCTTCAACCGTGACAACGACCGTGGCGGCTTCCGTCGCGACGACCGTCCGTCCGGCCACCGTGGCAGCGACCGTCCGTTCAACCGTGACCGTCAGGGCAGCAGCGACCGCCCCGGCTTCCGCTCCGGCGGCCACGACCGCCCGCAGGGCCGTCGTGACGACCACCGCGGCACGGGCACCGGCACCGGCTCCTTCGGCCGCCGCGACGACAAGCCGCGCTGGAAGCGCAACGGCTGACGGTAAGTAAGCAGACAGAGCGCCGTGGTCCCCCGTCCGGGGGCCACGGCGCTCTGCCGTTGGGGGAGCTCTTTTCCGGAGCGGCTCTTTCTAGCCAAGTTGTGACGTGTGTCACGCCTCCAGTGAGGGAATTGCTGGGGGCATGACAGATGACGACATAGCGAGTGGGCAGTCGAAGGTCTCCGGACTCTCCGACGAGGAACGCCTCGCCCAGCTCGGCTACACGCAGGTTCTGGCCCGCCGCATGTCGGCGTTCTCCAACTACGCCGTCTCCTTCACGATCATCTCGGTGCTGTCGGGCTGTCTGACGCTGTACCTGTTCGGGATGAACACCGGCGGCCCCTCGGTGATGATGTGGGGCTGGGTCGCGGTCGGTCTGATGACGCTGTTCGTCGGGTTGTCGATGGCCGAGATCTGTTCGGCGTACCCGACCTCGGCAGGCCTGTACTTCTGGGCGCACAAGCTCGCCCCCAGCCGGACCGCGGCCGCCTGGGCGTGGTTCACGGGCTGGTTCAACGTGCTCGGCCAGGTCGCGGTGACGGCGGGCATCGACTTCGGTGCGGCCTCCTTCCTCGGCGCGTACCTGAACCTCCAGTTCGACTTCGAGGTGACCCCGGCCCGCACGATCCTCCTCTTCGCGGGCATCCTGGTCCTGCACGGTCTGCTGAACACCTTCGGCGTGCGGATCGTGGCCATCCTCAACAGCGTGAGCGTGTGGTGGCACGTGGTGGGTGTGCTGGTGATCGTCGGCGCGCTGACCTTCGTACCGGACCACCACCAGTCCGCGTCCTTCGTGTTCACGGAGTTCGTCAACAACACGGGCTGGGGCAGCGGGGTCTATGTCGTCGCGCTGGGCCTGCTGATGGCCCAGTACACCTTCACCGGCTACGACGCCTCCGCCCATATGACCGAGGAGACCCACGACGCGTCGACGGCCGGCCCGAAGGGGATCGTGCAGTCGATCTGGACGTCGTGGATCGCGGGATTCGTCCTCCTCCTCGGCTTCACCTTCGCGATCCAGTCCTACGACGGCGCGTTGACGTCCTCGACGGGCGCACCCCCGGCCCAGATCCTCCTGGACGCCCTCGGCGCGACCGCCGGCAAGCTGCTGCTGCTCGTCGTGATCGGGGCGCAGCTGTTCTGCGGAATGGCCTCGGTGACGGCCAACAGCCGCATGATCTACGCCTTCTCGCGTGACGGCGCGCTGCCGTTCTCGCACATCTGGCACACGGTCAGCCCGCGCACCCGGACGCCGGTCGCGGCGGTGTGGCTGGCGGCGACGGGGGCGCTGGTCCTGGGGCTGCCGTATCTGATCAACTACACGGCCTACGCGGCGGTGACGTCGGTGGCGGTGATCGGCCTCTACATCGCGTACGTCATCCCGACGCTGCTGCGGCTGCGCAAGGGCGAGGCCTTCGAGCGCGGGCCGTGGCACCTGGGCCGCTGGTCCCGGGCGATCGGTGTGGTCTCGGTGGTGTGGGTCGGCGTGATCACGATCCTCTTCATGCTGCCGCAGGTCTCCCCGGTCACCTGGGAGACCTTCAACTACGCCCCGATCGCCGTCCTGGCGGTCCTGGGCTTCGCGGCGGCCTGGTGGCTGGCCTCGGCCCGGCACTGGTTCCTCAACCCCGAGCACGAGCGGACGCGGGCCCGCGACGCGGCACGCAAGGGGGCGCCGGAACCGGTCGATCCGTGATCTTTGGGCCACCTTCCGCTCGCCCCCGTCCCTTCCGGCGCGGCCGTGTCACCGATACCCGATCGGAGACTCGGCCGCGTCCGGCTATGCTCGGGGAGGCAACATCGCCTGGGCCCTTAGCTCAATTGGCAGAGCAGTGGACTTTTAATCCATTGGTTGTGGGTTCGAGTCCCACAGGGCCTACCGGTGCGGGGGAGGGGTGACCCCTTCTGACCTGCTACGCAGCGCCTGAGTCGGCTTCGGTCGGCTCGGGCGTCGCTGCGTTCCGGTGTCGGTCCTCACGTCGGCATTCCCCGCTCCGCCAGCCCGCTCTCGTAGGCGATGATCACCAACTGGGCCCGGTCCCGTGCGTGCAGCTTCGTCAGGAGGCTGCTCACGTGGGTTTTCACGGTGGGCAGGCTGACCACGAGGTGCTGGGAGATCTCCGCGTTCGAGAGTCCGTTCGCGATCAGGACCAATACCTCCTGTTCGCGTTTCGTGAGGCCGACCAGTCTCGGGGCCGGTCGCGTCGGTTCGTCGGTGCGGGTGAAGTTCGCGATGAGGCGGCGGGTGACCGTGGGGGCCAGGACTCCCTCGCCGGTGGCGATGATCCGGATGCCCGCGATCAGGTCCGTCGGTGAGGCGTCCTTCAGCATGAAGCCGCTCGCGCCCGCTTGCAGGGCCGGGTAGACGTAGTCGTCCACGTCGAACATCGTGAGGGCCAGTACCCGTACGCCCGTCAGCGTCTCGTCGGAGCAGATCTCACGGGTGGCCGCGATGCCGTCCATGACGGGCATGCGGAGGTCCATCAGGACGACGTCCGGTCTGAGTTCGCGGGCGAGTCGCACTGCTCGGGCGCCGTCCTCCGCCTCGGCTATCGCCGTCATCCCGGGGGCCGAGTCGACGAGGAGACGGAAGCTGCCGCGCAGCAGGGCCTGGTCGTCCGCGATCAGGACCCTGACCGGCGCCTCGGCCATCGCGTGTTCCTCGCATGGTGTTCGTCTGAGCTCATCGGAGGGCGTTCGCGATCCTAGCTGTTTCGTATGCTCAACTGCCCTACTGGCACTCCTCGTTGGACACTGTCTCGGTTGTTCCCGTGACCGTTGCCGACCTCACGCGTCCCATCTACGGGACCGGAGGTAGCCGGCGGCCAGCGCCGTGGTCGTCCACACGAGCATGACGACGCATCCGGTGTACGCGTCCTGCGCGTGGACGGTGAGCATCCGCATGCCGGCCTGGTCGGGGAAGTACCGGGCCGCCTCCTTCGTCGCGCCGATGGCGGAGAGGATCTGGGTTCCGGCGAGCACCATCGGGAGCAGTACGGCCAGCGGCAGGACGGAGCTGCGGGCCGTGGCGGCGACGCCTGCCGCGAACAGGCTCATCAGCGTCAGGTAGACCACCGCTCCGGCCAGTGCGCGGGGGACGCCGTTCGCGTCGATCGGGGTGCCGTGGGGGCCGAGGGCGATCTGGGTGACCAGGTAGCCGACGACGATGACGGGGGCGGCGACGGCCGCGGCGGCGAGGGCGGTGACGGTCATCTTCGCCGCGTAGAGCCGGCCTCGCCGGGGCACGGCGAGCAGCGAGACGCGCATCATGCCCGAGGCGTACTCGCTGGAGACGATGAGGACGGCGAACACGATCAGGGCGAGCTGCCCGTAGAGGATGCCGTCCAGGCCGGCCTGTTCGGGGGTGAAGTCGGAGCGGAGTCCGGGGCTGTCGGACTCGATGGCGCCCTTCGCGGACCAGCCGCCGAGTGCGGCGATGAAGACGCTGACGGGGACGAACAGCAGCAGGGCGACGAAGGTGCCGCGGATGCCGCGCAGCTTGGTGAACTCGGCCCGGACGGCCGCGACCGTCTCAGACATGGGTGGTGCTTCCCTCGTCGCCGGTGAGCTTGAGGAAGGTGTCCTCAAGGGATGCCGTGTGGGTACTCAGCTCTTCGAGCGGGAGCCCGATCGTCGCGGCCAGGCGGCTGATCTCGGCCGCCGGTATGCCGTCGACCTCCAGGCTGCCGTCCGGTGTCGACATCGGCCTTGCGCCCTTTCGCTCCAACTCGGTCTGAAACCGCAGGGGTTCCGGTGTGCGTACGCGCACGTAGGTCCGGCCGTGGCGCCGGAGGAACTCCGACATGCCGGTCTCCGCGAGGAGCCGGCCTCGGCTGATGACGACCAACTGGTCCGCGACCATGGACATCTCGGTCATCAGGTGGCTGGAGACCAGGACGGTCCGGCCCTCGGCGGCCATCGAGCGCAGCAGTTCGCGCAGCCACCGGATACCCTCCGCGTCAAGGCCGTTGACCGGTTCGTCGAGCACCAGGACCGGAGGATCGCCGAGCAGGGCCGCGGCCAGGCCGAGCCGCTGGCCCATACCCAGGGAGAACGTTCCGATACGCCGCCGGGCCGCGTCCGTGAGGCCGACCGTCTCCAGGACCTCGCGGACCCGTCGCCGGGGGATCCGGTTGCTCCGCGCGAGCCACAGCAGATGGTCGGCGGCGGTCATGGTGCGGTGCGGGGCCGACGTCTCCAGCAGGGCACCCAGGTGCCGGGCGGGGTAGGTCAGTTCGCGATAGGCGCGGCCGTCGACCGTCGCGGTCCCGGTGTCCGGGTGGGTGAGGCCGAGCAGCATCCGTAGCGTCGTGGACTTCCCGGCTCCGTTGGGGCCGAGGAAGCCGGTGACGGTTCCGGGCCGCACCGTGAAGGTGAGGCCGTCCACGACGGTGTGCCGCCCGTACCGCTTGGTCAGGTTCTGGACGTCGATCACGGGGTGAGTCTCGTCGGGCGACCCGCCGCCCGCATCGGTCCCGGGACTGGAGTGTGGGAGGGCCTCGCGTGGGGTCGAACCCATACCTGCGGATGAGTTCGACCGGAGACCATGCCCGGCTCGCTACGGGGCTGTCCGGCTCAGTACGGCAAGGTCGCCAGCACCCGGAAACCGCCGCCCGGCCGTGGCCCGGTGTCGAGGGTGCCGCCGTGCGCGGCGGTCCGCTCCTCCATCCCGACCAGGCCCATTCCGCCGCCGGGCACGGTCGGACGGTGCCCGGGGTCGGGGCCGTCGTCGGTGACCTCGATCGTCAACAGGCCCTGTTCCGCGGTGAGTCGCACCCGGCATCGGGTCGGCGCGGCATGCTTGACGACGTTGGTCAGCGCCTCCTGGACGATCCGGAACGCGGACAGCGCGACACCGTCCGGGAGTTCCTCCCCGCCCAGGGACCGCAGCTCGACGTGTACGCCGGCCGCCTCGGCCGTCCGGACCAGGGTCGGCAGGTCCGACAGTCCGAGAACCGGCCGGAGATCCTGGGCGCCGCCGTCCGGCTCCCGGCGTAACACCTTGAGGGTGGCCCGCATGTCGCTCAACGCCCTGCGGCTGACGTCCTCGATCACCTTGAGTGCCTCGCGCGCCTCCTCCGGGTGGGTGGCGACGACGTGGTTGGCGATACCCGCCTTGATCGCGATGAGGCCCACGCTGTGGGTGACGACGTCGTGGATGTCACGGGCGATACGGAGGCGCTCCTCGGCCTTCGCCTGTTCGGCGGCGTGCTCGACGGCACGCCTCGCGCTCTCCCGACGTTCCCTGACGGCCGATCCCGCCGCCCAGGTGGCGCCGAGGACAAGCAGCCCGAACAGGGCCTGCACCGCCTTGGTCCCGCCCTGGTAGCTCTCTGCCCCCGTCGCCGTGAGCAGGACCGCGCCCGCCGTGCACAGGCCGGTGATGAAGGCCGCGGACAGCCTCGGCCGTCGTCTCCACGTCGTGGCCACCGCGTACAGGGCGTACCCGCAGGCGAGAAACGGGACCGGTCCGACGCCGACGGCCAGCGCCGTGCAGGCGGCGGCCAGCACGATCCCGGCGACCGGCACGGGCCACAGCCGCCGGACGACCAGCGGAAGCGCGGTGCCCAGCGAGAACAGCCATATGGTGTCGCCGCTCGCCATGTCGCCGAGGTCCGGCTGGAGCACGGCCACCTGCGGGAGCAGCGCGAAGCCGAGCGCGGCCGACGCGTCGAGCATGACCAAGCGCCTTCGGGGGAGACCAGCCATGCCGTGAACGTATCCATCGGCCAGGGGTTCGAGTCCCACTTCGCGCCACGTCGGACTGCCGCTACGACCCCCACGGCGGCGGGCCGGTGTGGGTGGCCCAGGCGGCGAGGGCTGCCTCGTCGAAGAGGCGGATCCCGGTGCCGGAGGCGTACTGGGTCGCGGGCTTCGTGAACACCGATGTGGTGACGACGGCGGCGACCTGGGCGCCGTGGACGCTGTAGCAAGTGCCGCCGAACCGCTGGAGATCCGGGCTGCCCACCTTGGTGGTCGGGCCGTAGCGCTTGCACTGGATGACGACGCGGCGCCCGTCGGGGGCGTCGGCGACGACGTCGGCGCCGAGGTCGCCGGCGCCGCCCACGACCCGGACCCCGAGACAGCCGTCGCGTTCGCAGAGGAACGCGACCGCGTGCTCGAACTCCCTCGCACCCATGGCGTGGTAGCGCGCCACCTCCGTGGACCGCAGGGCGCGGACGCGGTGGCGTTCCGCGGCCTGCCGGGCCCGGCGCTTGCCGAGCGCGATGCCGCCGCCCGCGAGGAGCAGGAGGATGAAGAAGGCGCCGGCGCCGTTGCCGTCGGTCCAGGCGAGGAGTGCCGCCGGGAGCAGGACGAGGGCGGCGGCCGCGTAGAGGCAGCCGGCGACTCCGATCGGTTCGGACGGTCGGACGAGGTCGCGTGTGGGCGCGCGCATGGATCCCCCCAAGGTGTGCCAGGTGGAGAGATCTACCACCGGGACGCGGCAAGGGTGGCCCTTATGTCGGTGAACAGCCCTTTCCGGTGTTTTCGCACGCCCGGGGCGTGCGCCTCCCCGCCAACCCGTCTCCCACCGCCCCGCCGTCCCGCTTC
>NZ_JABERD010000301.1 GCF_013044505.1 Streptomyces sp. S3(2020)
TCTCTATCTCTTCCTGTTTTATTTTTTTGTTTTCATGTTTGGGGCACCCCCCAGATCCACACTTTCCTCTTCGGTGGGAGCGTCAGCTGTGTATAACAGACAGCCCGCGGCCGAAGGCCGCCTCGGTCCGGGAGCCGCCGGGCCAGGCGGGCTGCGGCGGCCGCACGCGGTCGGTGGTCCGGCCCGCCCCGTCCCCGCCGGCCAGGGCCGGCTGCACCCGCCCCGCGTCCGATGTGGGCTCCGGGCGGCTCAGCAGGGTCACGCCGTGTACCGCCGCCGCGGCGCCCGCGAGGGCGAGGAGGGTGCCTGTGGTGCCGTAGCGGAAGCCCTCGCCGAGAAGGGTGAGGCCGATGGCGGCCGCGGTGACGGGGTTGACGAGGGTGAGGAGGGCGAGGGGGCCGCCGAGGCCGTGGCGGTACGCCTTCTGGGAGAGCAGCAGGCCGCCCACCGCGAAGGCGACCGTCAGGAGCGCCACCAGCGCCGTGGTCCAGGAGAGCGTAGGTCCGACCGCGAGCTTCTGCGCCAGCGTGGAGCCGACGCCCGAGGCGATACCGGACGCGGCGGCGACCGCGAGGCCGCCCCGGGCCGAGAGCATCGCGACGGCCGCGGCGGCGGCGAGCGCCACCAGCAGGACCTCGTCGGTGCTCAGGGTGTCCCCGTGCCCCGAGGCCGTGACAGCCAGCAGGGTCGTCAGTCCTACGAGGGTGAAGGCCATGCCGCTCCACTGTGTGCCCGAGGTCCGGCGGCCCGAGACCAGCGAGCCCAGCGGTACCGCCAGCACGAGGCTCAGCGCGCCGAGCGGCTGCACCAGGGTCAGCGGTCCGTAGCGCAGGGCGACCACGTGCAGCAGCGCACCGGAGGCGTTGAGGAGCACGGACCCCCACCACGCGCCGCGGGCCAGCGCCCCGCGCACGCTCGTGGTGCCGGCGGCGGTCCGCGCCTGGACGACCGCGGCCGCCGCGTAGCAGACCGCCGAGACCAGGGAGAGGACGACGGCCAGGAACACCGGAGAACCTGTCATCGCGGTCCACCTCCCCATCTGTCGGCACAGCCTGCCGAAACAGCCTGTCGATACGAAACGGTTTCGTACCGACAGACTACGAGGCGACTTAACGAAACGCAAGCGTTTCTCTAGTCGGCCGGGTTTTCCGACACGAACCTCATCCGACCGCCACGAATCCGAACAGCTCCGGGACCCCGCCCGGCCCCACCTCCACGGTCCGCTCCAGCCGCAGCCCCGCCGACACCACGGCGTTCAGGAGACCGGCCAGCGGAAGGTGCCAGGCCCCCACCCGGGCCCGCACCCCGGCGGGGTTCCAGGAGTCGAGGGTGCGGTCCCGGTCGGCGTACCGCTCGTCCAGCACCACCCTCCCCGGCTCCCGCCAGTCGGCGAACGCGCCGACGAAGCAGGGGTGGACTCCGAGGTGCACGAACCGTCCGCCGGGCGTCAGCACCCGGGCGATCTCCCTGAGGACGGCCGCGTAGTCGGGGACGTCCGTGCTCGCCAGCACGCACATCGCGGCCGGCACCGAGGCGTCGGCCAGCGGCAGTGCCGTCGCGTCGGCGGCCACGACCGGCAGCCGGCCGGCCGCGTGGCGGAGCTGGCCGCGGGAGAGGTCGAGGCCGAACGGGGTCCGGCCGAGTTCCGCCGCCACGGACGCATGGGCGCCGGTGCCGCAGCAGACGTCCAGGCAGATCCCCTCGCCGGGGCCCAGCAGCTCCCTCAGCGTCGTGTGCACCCGGGCGAAGTACGCGCCGCCCGAGGTCGGCGACATGTAGTGGTTGTACCAGTCCGCGTGGGCGTCGTACGCCGGTGTGGTCGTCGTCATGTCCTTGATGCTGGGAACAACACACCTGCCACAAACGCCCGTTCGCTCATGGCGTCGGCCGCGGGCCCGGGGCGTGACGCTGGACGGGGGCGCGGGGTCGTCGTACGGTATCTCTGACTGAGTCAACTATCTGTGTCATATCTGTGTCAGCCATACAGGGGTCGACAACCATGACCGTCCAGGACATCCGCGCCTTCAACCGCTTCTACACCAACGTCATCGGCGCCCTCGACTACAGCCGTCAGCTGTACGCCCCGTACACCCTCACCGAGTCCCGCGTCCTGTACGAGCTCGCGCATTCCCCGCGTACCGACGCGGCGGACCTGCGGGGCGAGCTCTCCCTGGACGCGGGCTATCTGAGCCGGATCCTCAACAAGTTCGAGCAGGACGGGCTGATCGAACGCACCCCCTCCCGCCGCGACCCGCGCCGCCGCAACGTCACCCTCACGACGCGGGGACGGGAGACAGCCGCGCTGCTCGCCGAGCGCGCGGACGAATCCGTGGGCGCGCTGCTCGCCACGGTCCCGTCCGCCGACCGCCCCCGTCTCGCCGAGGCCATGCGGACCGTCCGCACACTGCTCTCCGACGGCCGCCCGCCCCTCCGCGAGGACGTCCTGCTGCGCGATCCGGGCCCGGGCGACCTGGGCTGGATCGTGCAGCGCAACGCCGCCCTCTACACCGCGGAGCACGGCTTCAACGCCGACTACGAGGCACTGGTCGCCCGGATCGTCGCCGACTACGCGGAGGACCACGACCCGCACCTGGAGCGGGTGTGGATCGCGGAGCTCGACGGCCGGCCGGTGGGGTGTGTGATGGTCGTACGGGACGAGGCCCCGGCGACGGCCCGTCTGCGGCTGCTCCTGGTGGAACCGGACGCCCGCGGACTCCGCATCGGCGACCGGCTCGTCTCGGCCGTCATCGACTTCGCGCGCGGCGTCGGCTACCGCGATCTGGTCCTGTGGACCAACGACATCCTCGCCTCCGCCCGCCACATCTACCAGCGCCACGGTTTCGTCCTCGTCGCCGAGAAACCGCACCGCTCCTTCGGCAAGAACCTGGTCGGCCAGGACTGGCGCCTGGACCTCCACGCCACGCAGGAGTGACGCGTAGAGTCCGGAGCATGAAGCTGGCGTTCTCCACTCTCGGCGTCCCCGGTCTCCCCGTCCCCGAGGTGCTCCGCCTCGCGACCACGCACGGCTATCACGGCGTAGAGCTGCGCGCGCACCCGGAGGAGTCGGTGCATCCCGGCATCGACGCGGCCGGGCGGACCGACACGGTGTCCGAGTTCAAGGCGGCCGGGGTGGAGGTCCTCGGTCTCGCCGGGTACGCGCGCGTGGCCGCGCCGGGCGACGACGAGCCGGTGCTGGCGGAGCTCCGCGCCCTCCTGGACCTCGCCCGCGACCTGGGCGCCCCGTACATCCGCGTCTTCCCCGGCGCGAGCCCCGAGCAGTCGACCGCCGAGGCGGACGCGACGGCGGCGCGGCGCCTGGGTACGGCGGCGGAGTACGCGGCCGACGCCGACGTGCGGATCCTCCTGGAGACCCACGACTCGCACCGCACCGGAGCCGACGCGATCCGTGTCCTCGGCCCGGTCGGCCACCGCAACGTCGGCTCGCTCTGGGACGTCATGCACACCTGGCTGGGCGGCGAGCAGCCCTCGGAGACCTACGCGGCGCTCTCCCCGTTCCTCGGATACGTGCAGGTCAAGGACATCGCCTCGCCCGACGACACCACCCCGCTGCCGCTCGGCGCGGGCGTGCTGCCGCTCGCCGAGTGCGTCGAGGTCCTCTCCCGGCACGGCTGGGACGGCTGGCTGTGCTGGGAGTACGAGAAGCGCTGGTACGAGGCGGCCGCGCCGCTGCCCGAGCTGCTGGCCGCGGGCCGCGAACACCTGGCGCGGCTCCTGAACGAGAGCGCGTGACGCGTAGCGCGTGACTCATTGAGCGGCCCGTGACTTATTGAGTGGCCCGTCCGGGAGCGGCCCGTTAGGGTCCCGGGGTGCATCAGCCCGCCCCGCTCCCGGTCCCCCTCTCATGAGCCTGTCCGACGTGCTCCTCGACGTCCGGCCCCTGCGCACCTCCCCCGTCTTCCGGCGGCTGCTGTTCGGGCGCACGGTGTCCACGCTCGGCTCCTTCATGACCATGGTCACCGTCATGTACCAGGTCTGGGAGACGACGCACAGCGCGTTCTGGAGCGGCGCGGTCGGCATCGTGCAGGCGGTGCCGATGGTCGCCGTCAGTCTGTTCGCGGGCGCCTGGGCCGACCGCGTCGACCGCCGCCGTATGTACCTCACCGGCACCGTCGGCTCGGCGGTGTGCTCGCTGCTGCTGACCGTGCAGGCCTTCGTCGGCCACGCTCCGGTGGCCGTGATCCTCGTCCTGGTCGCGGTCCAGACGTCCTTCGCCGCGCTCGGCGCCCCCGCGGCGGGTGTGTTCGTGCCACGGCTGCTGCCCAAGGAGCAGGTGGCCGCCGGTCTCGCCCTCCAGCAGGTCACCGCCCAGGCGATGATGCTGGTCGGCCCCGCCGTCGCCGGTGTCGTCCTCGGCTGGTGGGGCATCGGCGTCTGCTACCTGCTGGACACCCTGAGCTTCGCCCTGTCCTTCTACGGCGCCTACGGCCTGCCCGCGCTGCCGCCCGAGGGCGACAGGTCCCGGCCGGGCGTCCACGGCGTCCTGGACGGTCTGCGCTTCCTGACCGGCCACCGCGCGGTACGCGGCGCCCTGCTCACGGACCTGGCGGCCTGTGTCCTGGCGATGCCCACGTCGTTGTTCCCTCTCGTCAACCAGGAGCGCTTCGGGGGCGACCCCCGCACCCTCGGTCTGTTCCTGTCCGCGCTGGCCGTGGGCGGAGTCACCGCGACGGCGCTCTCCGGCCCGGTGACCCGGCTGGCCCGCCCCTGCCCGGTGATGCTGTGCGCGTCCGCGGGGTGGGGCGCGGCCCTCTTCCTCTTCGGCCTGACGACCAGCGCCTGGGTGGGCCTGGGGCTGCTGGCCCTGGCCGGCGCGGCGGACGCCCTCGCCGTCCTCTCCCGTACGACCATCGTCCAGACCCTGACCCCCGACGCCCTCCTCGGCCGCGTCACCGCCGCCGAGACGATCGTCGGCCAGGCGGGCCCCCACCTCGGCAATCTGCGCGGCGGCCTGGTCGCGGGCTGGTCCTCGGGCGCGACCGCGCTGATCTCCGGCGGGCTGATGTGTCTGGCGGCGGTGACGGCGGTGGGGGTCGGCACACCGGAACTGCGACGGACGGGCACGCCCGGGGCGGCTACCGCTCCGGCCGGACCGTGAAGCCGGCCCGCGGGTCCAGGCACCACTCCAGTACGGAGGGCCAGGAGCCGTAACCGGCGTCCAGGTCGAGATGGGCCGCGCCGGGGAGCAGGGTGGTGGGGATGCCGAGCGGGTCGCCGTAGACGGCCTGTGCGCCCTCCTCGCAGTACGGGTCGTCGTCACCGGCGACGAGGAGGGTCGGGCCGGGGAGGGTGAACTCCAGCGGGGGCGGGGCGAATCCGGCGACCTCGGGGTACCTCGCGAGGACCGCGGGGGAGGGCGGGCCGACGAGCAGGACACGGTCCACGTCACCGGGCCGGACGCTCCCGCGGGCGACGGCGTGCAGCCAGAGCAGCACGGAGGCGCTGTGGGCGACGACGACGTCCGGTGCGTCCTGTGCGAGGTGGCGGGCGAGTTCGCCGAGCCACACCTCCAGGTCCGGGTCGTCGGGGTCGGGCAGCTGGGGATACGTGACCTGGTGACCGAGTTCGCCGAGGCGGTCGGCGAGCCAGTGCTGCCAGTGGTCCTTGGGCCGGTGGTTCTGCCAGCCGTGGAGGATGAGGTAGGCGGTCATGGCACCGATGGTTTCCGAACCCGCCTCCACGGTCCAGTTAACCTTTCTCGATGGAACAGGTAAGCGAGACCTTCACAGTCGACCTGCGCCGCCTGACCGTCCTGCGCGAGCTCCAGCGCCGGGGCAGTCTGGCGCGAACGGCTCAGGCCCTGCACCTGACCCCGTCGGCGGTCTCGCAGCAGCTCTCGGCACTGGCCCGCGAGATCGGGGCGCCCCTGACGGAACGGGACGGCCGAGGCGTACGGCTCACCGGCCAGGCGCGCGTCCTGCTGGCCCACGCCGACGAGATCGCCGCCCAACTGGAGCGGGCCCGGGCCGACCTGGCGGCGTACGGGAGCGGCGGCCGCGGTGCGGTGACCATCGGCTGCTTCTCCAGCGGCATCCTGGGCCTGCTGCCGGGGGTGCTCCGGGGGCTGGCCGAACGTCTCCCGCACGTCCGCGTCGATGTCGTGGAGGCGGAACCGCCGGACCTGTTCACGGCCCTGGACGCCGGGCAGGTGGACGTGGCGGTGGCGGTGGACTTCGCGGCGACCCCACCCCACACGGACCGCCGCTACAGCCGGTCCGACCTGCTGACGGACGTGATGGACGTCGTGGTGCCGGCGGATCACCGGCTGGCGGGGCGCGGGCGGGTTCCGCTGCGGGAGCTGGCCGGCGAGACCTGGATCGCGGGGGCAGCCCGCAGCTGTGTGGGCGCGATCGCCCGCGCCGTGTGCGCGACGGCCGGCTTCACCCCGGACATCCGGCACGCGGTGAACGACTGGGGCGCGCTGGCGGCCCTGGTGGAGGCGGGAGCGGGCGTGGCCCTGATCCCCCGCCTGGTCCGACCGCTGTACGGGGACCGCCACCTGGCGGTCCTCACGCCGGAGGGCACCCCTCCGTCACGGAACATCTTCGCGGCGGTCCGCACCGGCGCGGAGTCGGACCCGGTCCTGGAGGTGGTCCGGCATCAGCTGGGCACGGAGGCGCGGCGCTGGGCGGACGCGTCGCGGGCCCAGGGCGCCTCTGATGGCTCTTGGCCGGCCTCGGGGCGACCGGTCCGCCCGACGCGGGGCACCTCGTGAGGCACCGGCCGCCTCGCCGGGCTCACCCGTTCCAGCCCCCGGGGCGCGAACCCACAGGTGGCCGGGGACCGGCGGGGGGCAGATCCGCCGGTCAGCCAGACCCCGGGCTGAACCTTGCCACCCGCTGCTCCAGGCGCTTTCGGCAGTCCGGCCATTCGTCCGCGGTGATCGAGAAGACCGCCGAGTCCCGTAGCTCGCCGTCCTCGCCCGGGGCCCAGGAGCGGGACCAGTTGCGCAGGACGCCCTCGAAGTGGGCGCCGACGCTTTCGATCGCCGCCCGGGAGCGGGCGTTCCTGGCGTCCGTCTTCAGGTCGACCCGGGAGACGTCCCACACCTCGAAGGCATGCCGGAACAGCAGCAGCTTGGCCTCGGCGTTGACGCCGGTGCCCTGGGCGGAGCGGGCCAGCCAGGTGAAGCCGACCTCGATCGCGTCCAGGGAGTCCTCCGAGCGCCAGCTGCGGGGCTCCCAATAGGACGTGGCGCCCACGACCCGTCCCGTCGCCGTGGAGATCTGGGCGTACGGTGCCAGCCGGCCGGTGGCGGCCCGGGCGAGCTGCGCGTCGACGTAGTCCGCCACCTCGTCGGCCCTGGGCACCCAGGTGAACTCGTACGTGCCCCGGTCCTCCTCCGCAGCCTCCGCCAACCCGCTCACATGCGTGTGCGAGAGCGGCTCCAGGCGCACCGACTCACCCTCCAGCAGCGGACCTTCAAGCGTGAACGCCATCCCCCAGCCGACCCCTCAACTCCGCGAACGCCTCGTGGAAACCGGGGAAAGTCTTCCGCACGCATCCGGGGTCGTCGAACGAAATACCCGGCACCCGCAACCCCGTGACCGCGAAGGACATGACGATGCGGTGGTCACCGTACGAAGTGATCTCCGCGCCCGCACCGACCGCGCCCGGCCGGACCTCGATCCAGTCGGGCCCCGTCGCCACCTCCACCCCGAGCCGCCGCAGGTTCTGCGCACAGGCCTCCAGACGGTCGCACTCCTTGACCCGGGTGTTCGCCACGTCCTCGATCCGGACCGGGCCGTCCGCGAAGGGCGCGATCGCCGCCAGCGTCGGCATCGTGTCCGAGATGTCCCGCATATTGACGGTCAGGCCCCGCAGGACACCGGTCCCCCGGACCGTCGTGCCCGCCGCGCCGACCGACACCTCGGCGCCCATCCGCCGCAGTACGTCGACGAAGCCCAGATCGCCCTGGAGGGCGCCGGTCCCCAGCCCCGGGACCGTCACCTCGGCGCCCGGGGTCACCGCCGCCGCGGCGAAGAAGTAGCTGGCGGTGGAGGCGTCCGGCTCGATCGCGTACGTCGTCGCGCGGTAACCGCCCGACGGAACCACGAAGACGTCCCCCTCCCGATCCACTCGCACCCCGAAGGCCCGCATCATCGCGATGGTGATCTCCACGTACGGCACCGAGACCAGGTCCGTCACCCGGATCCGCAGCCCCTCGCGGGTCAGCGGGCCGAGGAGCAGCAGCGCGGTCAGGTACTGCGAGGACTGCCCCGCGTCCAGCACCACCTCGCCGCCCTCGACCCCGGCCGCCCGGACCGTCAGCGGGTGGTGCCCCTCGGCCTGCTCGTGCCGCAGGTCCACTCCCAGGTCGCGCAGGGCCCGGCTCAGGGGCAGCAGCGGCCGGCGCCGCATCTGCTCCGAGGCGTCGAAGCGGTACGTCCCGTGTCCCGCCGCCGCCAGTGTCGGCAGGAAGCGGGCTGTCGTAGCACCGTCCCGGCAGTACACGTCCGCCTCCGCCACCGCGGGCCCCTGCGGGCGCCCGTCGACCTGCCAGGCGTCCGGCGTCCGCCCCACCCGGTACCCGAGCCGCCCCAGCCCCTCCGCGAAGCCCTCCGTGTCATCGGACCTCAGAGGACGTACGAGCGTGGTGACCCCGTCGGCCGCCGCCGCCAGAAAGAGGGCGCGGGCGGTGATGGACTTGGAACCGGGAATGTCGACTACGGGCATGCCCACATGATCGGCCGACAACGGCGTCCGGCGCCGGGCCGTCCACGGGATGGACCACCGTAGAACAGGCCCCCAGACGGAACGGGCCCGCGCTTGCGCAACGGCGAGCAGGGGACGTACCGGGGGGTGTCCGCCCGCAGCGTCGGGCGCCCAACCAACGGTGCAGCCCCAACACACCGCACCGCCCGACCGAGGACGGACACCCCCCGGTGCGGCCCCGACCCACCACGAACCGCACTGCGCGACGCACACCCCCACCGAACCCGCACAGGCCGCCGCAGTGCCCCCCTTGCCCTTATACCCAT
>NZ_JABERD010000302.1 GCF_013044505.1 Streptomyces sp. S3(2020)
GGGGGATGTTGGACGGGTCGGGGCCGAGCAGGAAGAGGCCGGCCAGTCCGGGGGCGGCCGCGAGCAGGAGCAGTGCCTCGACCGTGACGAGGGTGTGGACGAGGGCGGCGGCCCGGGAGAGGGGTCCGATACCGAAGGCGGTGGACGGGGTGCTCATCGCGGCTGCCTTCCGAGCAGGCTCCGCTTCTCCGCCCTGGGCGGTGCCTCGTCCACGACAGCGCCGGCCTCGACGAGCGTCACCTCGTGGCGGCTCGACGTCAGGACCGGGGCCATCCGGCCGTTCTCCACCGGCAGCCGCTGAGGCCGCCGGGCGGGTTCGGCCGCTTCATGGAGTACGTCGAGGCGGTCCGGCCCGGGTGAGCGGGGGATGTCCGTCCACTGCCAGGGCGCCGACTCCTGCGGTATGACGCCGAGTTCGAGGAGGGGGAGGATGCCGGGCGCGTCGGGGAGCCGTCCGGCGCCCTCGGCCGGGACGCGGATCACCCGTTCTCCTTCTTGAACCGGTCGTAGGCCTTGTTGTGCAGGTCGACGAGCTGTTGCATGTTCTTCGCCTTCAACTCGC
Source organism: Streptomyces sp. S3(2020) (assembly GCF_013044505.1). Classification (GTDB taxonomy): domain Bacteria; phylum Actinomycetota; class Actinomycetes; order Streptomycetales; family Streptomycetaceae; genus Streptomyces. The sequence continues at coordinate 563 of NZ_JABERD010000302.1, forward strand.
CGACGTACGCGTCCCATTCGGACATCGGGCGCTTGCCGAGGACGAACTGGAGGGTGTTCTGGATGACGGTGTCCTTGAGCGGGGTGTCCCACAGCGTCGCCTGTTCCTGCTCCACGGACTGCAAGGGGTGGGCGGGGTCGATGGGGAGCTGGGTGCGCTGGGCCATGGCGTCCTGGAACTTCTTCTCGTCCGGGCTGAAGTTGGAGGAGACCAGGGCCCAGCTGCCGCCGTAGGTGAAGACACCGTTGAAGAAGCCGAAGTCCTTCTGGAGGTCCTTGGGGGCGTCGGGGTCGGAGCCCATGAGGGAGATGCCGGGCTCCAGCGTGTACCGGCCGCCGGACTCCGTGTACGTCGTGCCGCGCACACCCCACTTGCAGAACGTCTGGCCCTCGTCGGAGTACCAGAGCCAGTCCACGAACTGCATCATCGCGACGAAGGTGTCGCTCTTGAGTGCCTTGCCGGAGACCATGATGCCGTTCTCCAGGCGGGCCCCGCCGAGCACCACCGGTCCGGCCGGGCCGAGCGGGACCGGCACCATCTCGATCTTGGCGCCGTCGACCTGCTTCTCCAGGTTGTAGCGGTAGTTCTGCACCAGCTCCTGCGGGTTGGCGCTGATCACATAGGACTTCTCGGCGAGCAGCTTCTGCACCGCCTGGTCGTCCTGCTGGGTGAAGCTCTCCGGGTCGAGGAGCTTGTCGGCGACAAGCTTTCTCAGGTACTCGACCATCTGGCGGTAGGCGTCCCTCGCCCCGGTGAAGACGAACCTCTTCGTCTGGGAGTCGAAGCTGATGTTGTCGTAGTTCCAGCCCGCCCTGACCCCGTACGCCTGGCCGAGGTAGCCGAACAACGCCCCGCACGGGAAGGGGGTGTTGGTGCTCCAGCGGTCGGTCCACGGGTACTTGTCGGGGTACTCCGCCCTGAGGGCCTTCAGGACGTCGTACACCTCGTCCCAGGTCTCCGGCAGGGCCAGGCCGAGCCTGTCGAGGACGTCCGTGCGGAAGGACAGCGAGTAGCCGGACTTGACCTTCTCGTGCAGGCCGGGCAGCAGGTAGTACTTGCCGTCGGACTGGCGGATGGAGTCCAGCTCGGGTTCGAGCTGCCACTTCTTCACCTTGTCCTGGTAGTTGGGCATCAGGTGCACGTACTCGCTGACCGGGAGGATCGCGCCGGAGGACACGAAGGCGACCTCGCCGGGGTGGTAGGTCTTCGGGATCAGGAAGGGGGCGTCGCCCGCGCCGATGAGGACGCTGCGCTTCTTCTCGTAGTCCGCCAGCGGGACGTCGACGGGCTTGATGGTGACCCCGGTGCGCCGCGTGACCTCCTTCCAGAACAGCCAGCCGCTCTTCGTCGGGTAGACCGGGTTGTTGTTGTGCAGCATCGAGAAGGACAGCGCCTTCGCGGCCTTGAACTGCTGGCCCGCGCGGTACTCCTTCATGGCGCCGTTCTGCTTCTTGGAGAGGTCCTTGCTGTCGCCTCCCTCGTCACCGCTGCCGCAGCCGGTGAGGGTGGCGAGACCGATGAATCCCGCGGCGGCGAGGATCTGACGCCGCGACAGCTGTCCTTCGTTCATCACGGATACTCCCTTGTTCCGTAAGTGAGTTGATGGAGCGTCATGTCGTACGGCGTCAGCCCTTGACCGCGCCGAGCATCACGCCCGAGACGAAGTAGCGCTGGACGAACGGGTACACGCAGAGGATCGGCAGCGCGGTGAGCACGATGGTGACCGCCTGGATGTTCGCCCCGACCTGGCTGAGCTGTTCCGTGCCGGCTCCGGCGTTGGAGCCTCCGGTGGCACCCTGGATGAGGTTGCGCAGATAGACGGTGACCGGCATCAGATCGGTGCTGTCCATGTAGAGGAACGCGCTGAACCAGGAGTTCCAGAACGACACCGAGTAGAAGAGCACCATCGTCGCGACGACCGCCTTGGACAGCGGCAGCACGATCCTGAGCAGGATGCCGTAGGTGCTCAGGCCGTCGATCTGCGCGGCTTCCTCCAGTTCGGCCGGCAGGCTCTCGAAGAAGGCCTTCATCACCAGGAGGTTGAAGACGCTGATCGCGTTGGGCAGCGCGATCGCCCACACGCTGTTCTTCAGGCCGAGGCTGGTGATCAGGACGTACTGCGGGATCAGGCCGCCGGTGAAGAACATGGTGAACACCGCGACGCCGACGAGCGCGGTACGCCCCTTGAGGTGCTTCTTCGACAGGACGTAGGCGTAACACGTCGTCAGGACCATGGCCACGGCGGTCGCCACGACCGTGTAGAACACCGTGTTGCCGTAGTTGCGCCAGAACATCGAGTCCTGGAACACGATCTTGTACGTGGTGAGGTTGAACCCCTTGGGCCACAGGGTGACTTCACCGGCCCGGATCTGCCGCTCCCCGCTGAAGGACCGGGCGACGATGTTGACGAAGGGGTAGAGGGTCACCAGCACGACGAGGCTGAGGACCACCCCGTTGACGCCCTGGAAGACCCGGTGGGAACGGCTCGGCTTCACCACAGGCTGGTCCCCACTGTGCGGCGCGACAGCTGGTTGGCGGAGGTGATGAGCACCAGGCCGATGATCGCCTCGAACAGTCCGATGGCGGCGGCGTAGCTGAAGCTGCTGGACTCCACACCGGTCCGGTAGACGTAGGTGGAGATCACGTCGGCGGTCGGATAGGTCAGCGCGTTGTAGAGCAGCAGGACCTTCTCGAAGCCGACCGCGAGGAACGTGCCGATGTTGAGGATCAGCAGCGTGATCATGGTGGGGCGGATGCCGGGCAGGGTGACGTGCCAGATCTGCTGCCAGCGGTTGGCGCCGTCGATGCGCGCGGCCTCGTACAGGTCCTCGTCGATGGTGGTGAGCGCGGCCAGGTAGAGGATCGTGCCCCAGCCGGCGGTCTGCCAGATCTCGGAGCCGACGTAGATCGTGCGGAACCACTCGGGTTCCTGGATGAACCGGATCGGGTCGTGGCCGAACCAGCCCAGGAAGTGGTTGATCGGGCCGTCGGTGGCGAGCATCTGCAGGGTGATGCCGGCGACGATCACCATCGACAGGAAGTGCGGGAGGTAGGACACCGACTGCACGAAGCGCTTCAGGGAGCGTCGGCGGACCTCGTTCAGCAGCAGGGCCAGCACGATCGGGATCGGGAAGCAGAAGACGAGGGTGAGCCCGCCGATCCACAGGGTGTTGCGGAACACCTGCCAGAACGTGGGGTCGTTGAGGAACATCTCGACATAGCGCAGGCCCACCCACTGCTCGCCGAAGATCGAACCGCCGGGCTGGAAGCGCCGGAACGCGATCACGTTGCCGAGCATCGGCAGATAGCGGAAGACCAGGAAGAACAGCAGCGGCAGCAGCGCCAGCGAGTACAGCTGCCAGTCGCGGCGCAGCGCCCGTCTCCAGGGGACGCGGGCGGAGGGCGGAGGCGGTGGGTCGGGCTCCGGTGGGCCCTGGATGCCGGGTGGAGAGGCCGACTTGGTGGAGGTGCTCATGCTCGGTCCTCACAGGAGGGGGGAGTTGAACCGAAACTTTCGAGCTCTTACCGGTAACTTCGCGGCAACCTAAAGGCACTCGGAAAGCGCTGTCAATGGGTGCCGCAGCGGGCTTTTGAGGCGGAGAGACAGAGTTGAAGTCCCTTGCGCACGGGGTAGAACAGGGAAGTCCGGCACAGTGATCTCCGCAAGTTTCCCTCTGTCGTCCGACTCCTGCGAGGTGCCCCGTGCCCGCGTTCGACCTGCCGCTGACGGAACTAGTGCACCACCGCCCGCTCCCCGAAGAGCCCGCCGACTTCGACGAGTTCTGGCACGGGACCCTCAAGGAGGCCGCCCAGCATGAGGTGTTGGTGTCGGTGCGGCCGGTGGAGACCGGGCTGCGTCTGACGCGGACCTGGGACGTGACCTTCCGGGGCTTCGCGGGCGACCCGGTGCGCGCCTGGTTCAGCAGACCGGCGGGCGGATCCGAACCCCTGCCCGCCGTGGTCGAGTTCGCCGGTTACGGCCGTGGCCGCGGACTCCCCCACGAGCGACTGACCTGGGTGAACGCCGGGTACGCGCATCTGCTGATGGACAACCGCGGCCAGGGCGACCAGTACGGCAACGGCGGCCACACCCCCGACCCGCACGCGGCGGCGCCCGGCGGCCCGGGCCCGGCGGTACGCGGTCTGCTCGCACCGCACGACTACCACTACCGGCGCCTCGTCACGGACGCGGTGCGCGCGGTCGCGGCGGTGCGTGAGCTGCCCGGGGTGGACACCGGACGCGTGGCGGCGGCCGGCAACAGCCAGGGCGGCGGGCTCGCGCTGGCCGTCGCGGGGCTCGTCCCGGACCTGGCGGCCGCGCTGGTGACCGCGCCCTTCCTGTGCGGCATCCGCCGTGCCCTGGAACTCACCGACGCGAGCCCCTACGGCGAGATCACCGCGTACCTCTCCGTCCACCGCGGCGCCGAGCAGGCCGCCCATCGCACGCTCGCCTACCTGGAGGGCGTCTCCTTCGCCCGCCGCGCCCACGCCCCGGCCCACTTCGGGGTGGGGCTGCGTGACACGGTCTGCCCGCCGAGCGGGGCGTACGCCGCCTTCAACCGCTACGCCGAGTTGTCCGGCGCCGACCCGCGCACCGAGATCCACGCCTATCCGTACAACGGGCACGAGGGCGGGGACGCGGTGCAGGTGCGCCGGCAACTGGAGTGGCTGCGGCGGACGTGGGAGGTGTGACCCGGGGGCGGCGGCCTACGATGCGCGGGTGGAGCGGACAGTGACCGAGGGCCCCGAGTACCGCGTGGGCGACATTCTGCGTGTGACGTGCCCGTGGACCCCCGCCGAGGTGGCCGGGGTCACGGGGAGGTACGCCGTTCTCGTCTGGCCGTGGGCCGAGATCGACCCGGAGTCGCGGTTCGGATGGGACGGCCGGGTCGCCGTACCGACCGACCCGGACTCCCCCGAGCGATGGCAGGACGTGTTCCGCACGGAGCCGAAGCCATGGCTGCTGTCGGCCGGGGACACCTGCCTGGTCGGCGTCCCCGAGACCCTCGTACGGGTCCTCGACATCGACCACCACGACCCGCTGGCGGACCGGGGGTGGCTGCCCCGGCCGCACACCACCCTGGTCGTGGCGCACCTCGATCAGCCTCAGGAGCCGATGTGGCCGGAGGAGGAGGGCGAGGGTTTCACCATCGACCCGGGCTCGTTCGCGCCGCTCACGCTGGAACTCGTGTCCCGGGCCTGACCAGGGCTCAGCCGACGGCGAGGGTGAACACGTGCAGCCGCGCGTCGTCCGGCAGCCGCACGCTCGCGATGCGCTTCCCCTCGGGCGCGGTGAACGGCTCGGTGGCGAAGACGTAGGTGGCGACCGGGTCCCGTCCGGCGCCCGCGATATTGCGGTAGGCGGTCTCGGCCACGACCTCGTTGCCGTACCGGACCCCGCCGCCGCCCCCGCCGCGGGTCCAGTCGGTGAAGGAGAGGTCGATCGTGTCGGAGGTGCCGTCGGTGTAGGTGACGGTGGCCTTGGACTGCCGGTCGCCGAGGACCGCGCTGCCGACGAAGGCCAACCGGCCGACCGGCTCGGCCAGTTCGAGTGTCTGCCCGGCAGCGGAGGCATGGTCCGGCCGGCCGCTCGGCGAGTCCGGCCAGGTGAAGGCCAGCCCCCCGACCGTGCCCGGCCCTCCCGGCGTCAGCCCCGCCGCGGCCAGCGCCTGACGGGAGTAGCTCCAGCCGCCGCCGTCGAAGTCGGCCTCGGTGTGGTCGCCCAGGTCGTCCGAGACGCCGGTGCCGTTGTAGGCGGCGAGGAGGGTGCCGGGCGCGGCGACGGTCAGGGTCACGGGTTGGGCGTACGAGGTCACGGCGACCTTCACGTCGTAGAAGCCCTGTCCGATGTCCTTGTCGGCCGTGAGCACGATCTCCCGGGTCCCCTCGACGACCCTGCCCTCGGTGGGGCTCGCGGTGATGCCTACGGGTGTCTCCACGCGGAAGCGCGTCTCGTCACCGCTCATCGCCAGGGCTTTGACAGCGACCTTCGTGCTGCCGCCCGGGGCGAGCGTCGCGGTGGTCGGTCCGACAGCGATCTGGTACGGCTGCTCGCCCTCACGGAAGGACGGCGGGGCGTCCTCGGGGGCGGCGCCCCAGGCCCGGTCGGGGGTCGCGGAGAGTGTGTAGCGCAGTCGGCCGCCGTCCCGTACGAAGGACGCCGGGAGCCAAGGGCGGCTGGACGTGCGGCCGTTGACCTCCAGCGAGTGGATGTACGGGGAGTCGGCGGCGGCTCCCTCCGCGCTGACGGTGATGTCGGCGCCGCCCGGCCGGTCGATCTCGATCCGCGGGAACAGCGGTGAGGCCAGGACGAGTTCGGCCCGGGAGGGGACCTGCGGATACATGCCGAGCGCCGAGAAGACGTACCAGGCCGACATCGCACCGAGGTCGTCGTTGCCGGGGATGCCGCCCGGCCGCGTCGACCAGAGCCGGCGCATCGCGGCGCGGACGGTCTCCTGTGTCCTGTACGGGGCGCCCGCGTAGGCGTACAGGTAGGGGACGTTGATCGACGGCTCGTTGTCCAGCTCCGCCTTCTCACCGCCGCTGCGGGTCAGGGCCCAACTGCCGTCCTCGTTGCGGAAGAAGGAGTCGAGCCGCGCCACCGCCCGCTCTCTGCCGCCCATCGCGGCGAAGAGCCCGGCCGGGTTGTGCGGGACCATCCAGGTGTACCGGGCCGCCGTACCCTCGACGAATCCGTCGCCCGTGGCCGGGGTGAAGCCGGTGACCCAGCTGCCGTCGGCCTTGCGGTCGGCGATGTAGCCGCCGCCGGGGTCGGCCGCGAGGTCGAAGGTGTTCTGCCACCACTGGGAACGCCGGGCGAAGTCGGCCGCCGTGCCCGTCTCCCCCGCCGCCAGGGCCAGTCGGGACAGTGCGAAGTCGGCGCCGGACATCTCCAGCGTCTCGGCCGCGCCGCCCCAGGCGTTGGAGACGGAGGGCATGTAGTGGTGCTTCAAGTACCGGTCCAGTGAGGGTCGTTGGCCGACGGACAGCACCGGTCGCCCGGCGGCCGACAGATCCCTGTCCGTGGGGACGGTCGCCGCCTCGACGAGCGACTTCAGTGCCCCGCGCAGGTCGAAGTCCGTGCCGCCGAAGGCGTGCACAGCGGCCAGGGCGACGGCCGACGGATCCCCGTTCATGACATGGGTGCCGCTCGCGCCGTGCAGCCAGCGGTCCCAGACGCCGCCGTTCTGCCCGGCCAGTTCGTACAGGGACTGGGCGATGTCGGAGCCGGTGTCCGGCTCCAGCAGGGTGAGCAGCTGCACCTGGTCGCGGTAGATGTCCCAGCCGGAGAAGGTGCCGTACTGGGCCCCGCGGGCGGTGGTGTGCACCTCGTCGTCGGCGCCGCGGTACCGGCCGTCGACGTCACTGATGACGTTCGGGTGGAGGAGGGAGTGGTAGAGCGCGGTGTAGAAGGTGGCGCGCTCGGCGTCGGTGCCACCGCCGACCCGGATCGCGTCCAGCCGGTCGCGCCAGGCGCCGCGGGCGGCCTTCCGTACGTCGTCGAAGGTGCGGTACGACGGGTTCTCGGCCGCCAGGTTCGCCTCGGCGCCCTCGCGGCTGACGTAGGAGATGCCGACCTTGACGTTCACCGGCCCGGCGCCCGGCTCGAACTCGACGTAGCCGCCCGCCCCCTTGCCCGCGACGGGCCGTCCCGCGTTCGCGAAGCCGCCGGTGCCGCCGGACGCCTTCCGGGACCCGGGCGCGAGCCGGTCGTCCTCCCATGTGCCCGTCGCCTTGAAGGCGCGGTCGAAGTGAGCGGTGAAGTGGAGGGTGTAGTAGGCGCGTTGCCCCTCCGGGTCGATGTGGCCGCAGAAGTTCCCCGACGTGACCGAGCCGGAGACCGTGCGCGCGACCGGATCGATCTCGACCTCCGAATCGGTCGATCCCACCTCGGAGTTGGCGGTGCGGATCAGCAGCGAGGCCGGTCTGCCGTCCGGGTAGGTGAAGCGGGCCGAGCCGGTGCGGGTGGTGGCGGTGAGGTCGGCCGTGACGCCGGACGCGAGGGCGACCTCGTAGTGCCCTGGCTCGGCGGTCTCGTCGGCGTGGCTGAAGTCGGCGGCGTACACCGCGTCCTTCGTGTCGCTCGCGGGCGAGGTGGTGACCTCACCGGCGTACGGGAAGAACGGGATGTCGCCGCTGCCGCCCGCACAGCCCGTGCCGGACATGTGGGTGAGGCTGAAGCCCCGGATGCGGGTGGCGTCGTGGTGGTAGCCGCCGGGTGCGGCGGTCCTGGTGGCATCGCCCCGGGTGTTCTCGGGGCTCCAGGAGAGCATGCCGAACGGGGTGACGGCGCCGGGGAAGACATTGCCGCCGTCACTGGTGCCGATGAGGGGGTCGACGTACGGCGTGGGGTCGTCGACGAGTTCGGGCGGTGCGGCGG
>NZ_JABERD010000303.1 GCF_013044505.1 Streptomyces sp. S3(2020)
GGACGGGGTTGGGGGCGAAGAGATTGACGCCGAAGACCGCGGTCTTGGATCGCACCGCGGCGATCTGCTCGGCAAGGCCCGTTCGGGTCTTGTAGCCCCCGGCGAGGAAGCCGAGTCCACCGGCGTGTGCCGCGGCGACGACGAGCGCGGGGGTACTGGCGCCGCCCGCCATGGGAGCGGCCCAGACGGGCAGATCGGTGGTGAGATCGGTCAGGTCGCGGGGCATGGCGGCTCCTCCGAGAGGGCGGTCGAGGACTCATGCGGTCCGGGTGCCTCGGGGCCGCCTGAGCTGGTGACAGCAGTGAGGACGGCACGCGACCGCCGCCCAGGCGCAGGCGAGCGTCGAAGAAGGAGTCCTCCCACCTCGTAGCCGCTACCGGGTGCATGTGCTTCCCGATCGACGCTAGGCGGCGCACGCGGCGGCGAGAAATGCCGGTTACGCTGCATTCATGTGTCCCAGGCATAGCGCGAGGCAGCGATGACGGCCTCCGGCCACACAACCCCGTCCGGGATCGAGCTGCGGCACCTGCGGGCGTTCGCCGTCGTGGCCCGGCACCGTTCGTTCACGCGGGCCGCCGAGGAGCTGCTGATCACACAGCCTGCCCTCAGCCGTACGGTCGCCCAGTTGGAGGCGGGCCTCGGGGTGCGTCTGCTCGACCGGTCGTCCCGTGGTGTCACGCTCACCGATACGGGTGCCGAGTTCCTCGTCCACGCCGAGCGGACCCTTGCCGCCTTCGACGCGGCCGTGGCCGCCGCGCGGCACAAGTCCGTCGTGCGGCTCGGTTTCAGCTGGCTGCTGCCCGACCCGTGGGCTCAGCGCGCGATCGCCGGCTTCGAGCGTGCCACGGACGCGCGGGTCGAACTGGTGCGGTGCGACGACCCGTTGGACGCCCTCGACCGCCAGACCGTCGACGTCGCCCTCGTACGCGGTGGCAGGCCGGTCGGCACCACCGTACGGACGGCTCACCTGTACGACGAGCAGCGCGTCGCCGTCCACGCCCGCGAAGCACACCCGGGCGCGGGTTCCGAAGCCTCCCGCACCCCTCCCCCGCAGGTTCTGTCCTGGCAGGACGCACCCGAGTGGACGCTGGTCGTCAACACCGTCAGCGGTACGACCGGCCCTTGGTGCTGGCCGGACGGAGGAGGACCGCGGCGGTACGTGGAGACCGCGAACTTCGACGAGTGGCTCGAATCGGTGGCCGCGGGGCGCGGCATCGGCATCGTGCCCGAGGTCGCCGAGCGCCGTATCCACCACCCCGCGCTGCGTTTCCTACCGGTGACTGGCGCGCCGCCCAGCCCGGTCCGTCTCGCCTACCGACCGGACACCGGGACGGGGTCCGCGCTGTTGCGCCGCTTCCTCGACGCGGCCCTGGTCGCGGCCGCGACCTGCGCCCATGCAGGTGAGGCATAGCGCCGACCGGAGCGGCATTTCCGCTCACAGGCACGATCTCCCTACGGTCGACGGCGGAGGGACCTGGAGCGGGCCGGACCATCCGGTGCCGCCCGGCGGGGCCCCTCCCCTGCACCGACCAAGGAGCCCGGCACCATGGGATCGCCCTCCCCACTTCTCCCCCGTCACGACGGCTCGGCCATGGTGGTCGGCGGACCCACGACCGTCCTCGACCTCGGCGGGCTGCGTATCGTCTCCGACCCGACCTTCGACGCCCCGGGCCCGCACGGCTATCTGACCAAGACCGAAGGGCCGGCGGTCACCGGGGAGCGGCTCGCGGACGTCGGCCTGGTCCTGGTCAGTCACGACAACCATGCCGACAACTTCGACGACAGCGGCCGCGCCTTTGCCCTTGCCGCCCCGCTGCTGCTCACCACGACCGGTGGCGCGAAGCGCCTCGGCGGGCCCGCGAAGGGCCTGGCCGCTTGGGACACGCACGGCCTCGGACGTCCGGACGGCGGCCTGCTGACCGTCACCGCCGTACCCGCCGTCCACGGACCCGAGGACGGCGAGCGCGACCCTGAGGGCGAGGTCAATTGCCAGGTCGTCGGCTTCGTCCTCGCCGGAGAAGGCCTGCCCACCGTCTACGTCAGCGGGGACAACGCCTCCATCGGCACCGTCGCCGAGATCGCCCGCCGCATCCCCGGCATCGACGCGGCCGTCCTCCACGCCGGCGCCGCCCGCGTGCCCGGCAAGTTCCGCGAACGCCCCGTCAGCCTCGACGGCGTCCGCGCCGCCGCGGCCGCAGCCGTCCTCGGAACGCCGGTCAACATCCCGGCCCACTACACCGGCTGGGCCCACTTCACCGAAGGCCGCGACGCCATCGAGCACGCCTTCGACGACGCCGGCCTCACGTCCCTCCTGGCCATCGCCGACCACGGCACCTGGCTCTCCCTCAAGCCCTGACCCCCACCCCACCACACCTCGAAGGAGCTCCCCCATGCCCCTCGTACGCATCGACCTCATCCGCGGCCGCAGCCCCGAGAACATCAAGGCCATCGCCGCCGCAATCCAGCAGTCCCTCATCGACGTCCTGAAGATCCCCGAGCGCGACCGCTTCCACGTCATCACCCAGCACGACCCGGACGAGATCATCGCCCTGGACGCAGGACTCGGTTTCCAGCGCAGCGGTACCGGGACCGTCATCGTCCACATCTTCACCCAGCGCGGTCGCGGCACCGAGGACAAGCAGCACCTGTACCGGACGCTCGCCGCCCAGCTCGCCGAAGCCGGCGTCGACGGCAAGGACCTCTTCATCAGCTACTTCGAGAACGGTCCCGACGACTGGTCCTTCGCCGACGGCCGCGCCCAGTACGTCGAAGGCGATCTCCCCGTACCCGGACGCTGATCGCCCTGCCCGGCCGCTCCCGCCGCAGAGAAGGCCGGGCCCGGTGCGCCCCCGCAGCGGACGGGCCGGTAAGCGACACGGCCTGTCCGCCCGAGGATCAGGGGCTCGGAGCCGTCACACCACCCCATCCACACCGTGCAGGAGCACCCCATGGAACTCGTCCCCAACGACACGCTCAAGACCGCCACCCCGCAGGAGGGCCGTGAACTCGCCATCAAGATGGCCCGTCTCGTCATCAAGGCGACCCAGCCCGATGCCGAGGTACGTGAACGGCTGCGGCCCATATACGCGGAGAGCCCCGACTCCCTCATCGCCATAGGCCAGGTGGTCGCGACCGAGTTCGCCACCATCGCCGCCGCCAACGACTACTGGCGCTGACCCACCCACCCGGCACGTTTCCCCTGGCACGGGGGCGAGCGCGAGGCGATGCCGACGGACGGGCCCTCACCGACCCCGTCACCCTCGCGGCCCGGGCGGCGCCCCGCGTCTCGCGAGGCCGTTCAGGCAGGCGTTGTGCCGCTCTCCCTCATCGCGAGGTCGGTCCGCGCGAATGCGTCGGCGCGCGCCCGGCGTCTGGGCGGGTCAGGCTGAGTGCATGGTTTCGGTGATGCCCGTGACGGTGTACCCGCCCGCCGAGGACGGCGGCCGACGTGTCCGCATCGGTGACCACTTCGTCGGGATCGCGTACGGAGTCACGGACATCGCCGCGTTCGTGCAGGAGGCCGGGCTTCAGGACTGGGACGAGATGGACGTGGTCAGGTCCGGGCTGATCGAGTGGCGCGGCGGCGGACCTGACGTGTGGAAACGCTGAGACCTGTGCGGGACGTTGCGTGGGTCGCGACGCAGAGATACGACACGGCGTTCGGTGCGTCAGAATGCGGTCGCCAGCCACGCCGCGACTCCGGCAAGGGCTATCAGGACCACGTTCAGGCCGGTGTCCTTGGCCTCCCCGCGGGACAGGTGAAGACCGGCCGCAAGGACCTGTAGGACGACGAAACCGACCGCCGCCAAGACCGCCAGAACCGGCGCGATCCCCGTCAGCGGCGGCAGGACCAGCCCGGCCACGCCGAGGATCTCCACGGCGCCGACGAGCCGGACGGCCGGCATCGGAACGGTATCGACCCACCCCATCATCGGCGCGAGTTCCTCCTGGCTCTGAGCGATCTTCTTCCCGCCGGCATAGAGGTAGAAGAGACCGAGCAGTGCGGCAACGATCCAGTAGGCGACGACCACCGCGTAACCTCCAATAGTTACGACTTGTAAGTGGGGCCATGATGGATCGCTGTCGCAGGGTCTACAAAAGGCACACCCGGTGGACCCTTCTCGTGGTCGCGACCCTCCACGGAGAACGCATGCGGTTCACGGCACTGCTGCAACGCGTCCCGGGCATCTCGCAACGGATGCTGACCCTGACGCTGCGGCACCTGGAACGTGACGGACTCGTCGCCCGCACGGCCTTCGCCGAGGTGCCGCCACGGGTCGAGTACGAACTCACCGCGGTGGGCCGCACACTGATCGAACCCGCCGTGGCGCTGGCCGAGTGGGCCGTCGAGCACAACCCCGACATCGAGCGCAGCCACCGCGCCTACGACTCCCGCGGAGACTGACCCTCGTCCGGCTCCCGCCTCAGGTACCGGTTCAGTGGCGGCTCTTCCGCGAGGACGGCGCCGATCGTCACGGCGAAGGTGATCGCGCCGCACACGACGATCAGCCAGGACAGCAGAGTGAGGACCAGGCCCAGGGAGCCGTACTCGGCCAGCGCGCGGTTGAGAGCGGCCGGCATGTACAGCCGGGCGGTCAGTCCGAGGGCGGTACTGGCGGCACCGCCGAGCAGCGCGCCCGGCAGCAGCGGCAGCCAGGGGACACGGCCGGCGAGGAGAAGGTGCTGAGTCCACAGCCATACACCTGTGCTCACGACGAAGGTGAGCGGAACGCCCAGCCACGCGCCTGTCCCGAAGCCGCCCTGCACTGGGCCCTGCAACAGCACGACCAGTACGAGGGCCAGGAGCCACACCACCCAGCGCCAGGCCGCGATCCTGGTGCCTGCCTTCGGTAGTCGCCAGGCGCGTTCGCAGACCCGGGTCATGGCGCGGCTGAAGCTCGTGGCGGAGATCAGAGCCACGGACAAGCCGATGACACCACTGGTCTCACGCACGCCGTTGTCGGGTGAACTGCCCAGCACCTGGCTCAGTTCCATGTCCGACTGGCCCGTCAGGCCGAACATCGTGCGCAGGGAGTCGCGCAGTTGGTCGCGGACACCGTGCGGTGCGAACGCGGCGACCGCGAACAGCAGGGGCACCGACGCCAGGAACGCCTGCGCGGCAAGCCTCGTCCCCGCGTCGAGCAGGTTGGCGGACAGCAGTCGGTTCGTGAGTTCACTCACGACGGGGAAGCGCTGCTCTGCCTGGGTACGCAGGCGCTCCAGCCGTGCCACCCACGCCATACGGCCTCCTGACATGCCCCACCCCACAGGACCAGTCAAGGCGCCGCGCTCCGGGGCTGTCGCGCGGTGGTGATCCGATCGGGGCATCTGCATCGGGGCATCTGTATCGGGGGATCCGTATCGGGGCACCCTTATCGGATCGCCTCCCACCGCCCTCGCTACGATCAGCGGCCATGGACTGGCTGGAGCACACCGCGAAGTTGAGGCAGTGGTCCAGGAACGGATCACGCGCACCGCACAAACCGCTCCTGCTCCTGTACGCCCTCGGCCGCTTCCAGGAGGACCCCGACGGCGAGCTGCGGTACAGCGCGGTGGAAGAGGACCTGCAACGGCTGCTGACGGAGTACGGCCCGCCCAACAGGACGACGCCCGCCTACCCGTTCCACCATCTGGTCAGCGACGGTGTGTGGGAGGTGCGTACCGATCGCGGGCCGGGCAGTCCGGGCACGGGCCTGCGGGACCTGCGGGAATCAGGGGCCACCGGGCGCCTCACCCCCGACCTCGGTAACGCGCTGCGCCGCGAACCGGAACTGCTGCACCGCATCACGCGGTCGCTCCTCGACCAGCACTTCCCTCCCTCGCTCCATGACGAACTGCGCGAAGCCGTCGGCCTGATGGATCCGGAACCCGAGCGGACCGGCCCGCTCTCCGCCACCCGGCGCCAACGGGACCGTCGTATGCGCGAGTCGGTGCTCACGGCGTACGAGTACCGGTGCGCCTTCTGTGGCTACGACGGCCGGATCGGCACGGTTCCGGTCGGGTTGGAGGCCGCGCACGTGCGCTGGTGGGCCTTCGACGGGCCCGACGAGGTCGACAACGGTCTGTGCCTGTGCTCACTGCACCACAAGCTCTTCGACAAGGGTGTCCTCGGCATCGACGACGGCCATCGTGTGCTGGTCTCCCAGCGCTTCGTCGGCCACAGCCCCGCCGCCCGCGACCACGTCACCGCACTCGCCGGCCGCCCCCTCCTCGGCCCTCAGCCGGGCGCGCGCCCCGTCGCCGCCGCCCACCGCGCCTGGCACACCAGCCAGGTCTTCCACGGCGAACCACGCCCGGCCGTACCGGCCTGACGGACCACGGCACGAGCCTCAGCCGCGGGGCGCCACGGCTCGGCGCCTGCCGCGGGCACCAGGCAGGGGCACCGGTGCGACGCCGTCGACGACGGTGTTGCTGACGGTGCCGATGCCTTCGACGGTGATGGTCACGGTGTCGCCGGGAGTGAGGGGCGGTGGCTCCAGTACGCCGTGGCGTCCCCACAGTTCCGCGAGACAGCCGCCGTTGCCGCAGGTGCCCGAGCCGAGGACGTCGCCGGGGCGGATCCAGGTGCCGCGGGAGGCGTAGGCCGCCATCTCCTCGAACGTCCATGACATGTTGGTCAGTCGGTCCTGGCCGACCGGCTCGCCGTTGACGTGGACGGTCAGGGCGAGGTCGAGGAAGCCGTCCTTGTCGCGGTGCGGTTCGAGTTCGTCGGTGGTGACCAGCCAGGGTCCGAGGGTGGTGGCGGTGTCCTTTGCCTTGGCGGGGCCGAGTTTGACCTTCATCTCGTCGCCCTGGAGGTCGCGGGCGGACCAGTCGTTGAGGATCGTGTAGCCGATGATGTGATCGCGCGCCTGCTCGGGCGTGAGGTCCCGGCCCGCTTTGCCGATGACGGCGGCCACTTCGAGTTCGAAGTCGAAGCGGCGGCAACCGGGCGGCACGGGCACGTCGTCGTGGGCGCCGATCATCGCGTACGGGTTGGTGAAGTAGAACGCGGGCGCGGCGTACCACTCCGCGGGCACCGTGTCGCCGTAGCGGGCGGCGACACCGACGACGTGGCTTTCGAAGGTCATGTAGTCGCGGACGGTCGGCGGCTGCAGCGGTGGCAGCAGTCGTACGTCGTCCAGAGGCACGGGCAGGGAGCGACTCCTGGCGTCCTCGCCCGCCGCGCGTAGCGTCTCCTCCCCTTCGACGATGAGATCGAGCAGGTCGACCGGGTATTCGAAGGGGTGGACCTGGTGGCCGTCGACGACTCCGGACTGCCACTTGCCGTCGTGCACGAAGGTCGCGAACTTCACGCCGTGCTCTCCTTCGTCTCGGCAGGCCGGGTACCTCCTGGCCGTATCCCGACGAAGACGGCGGCGACCACGGCGGCGACGGCGCACGCGGCGGCGGTGAGCAGCAGGCCGTTGTTGTAGCCCTGGGCCAGGGCGTCGGAGGTGTAGGGGGCGATCTTGGCGCTGAGTGGGCCGAGTTCGGCAGTGTGCAGGGCCAGCGGACCGCCCTCGGTCAGGACGGCGGTGGCGATGCCGTGCTCCTTGGGGGTGAGGCCCGCGTCGGCGAGGCTGCCGGTGAGCTGGCTCGTGGCCATGCCGAGGGCGACGGCGCCGACGACGGCCGGGCCGAGGGTCTGGCCGAGGTCGCGGACCAGGCTGGTGGTGGCGCCGGCCATGCCGGTGAGGCTGGGCGGTACGACGTTCACGGCGGCCGCCGTGATGGCGGCGACGACCAGGCCGAAGCCGACGCCGTTGAGGACGAGCGGACCGAGGAGGGGCACCAGGCCGGTTTCGTGGACCGGGACCGCCCGGAGCCAGAGTTGGGCGACGGCCAGCGAGACGAAGCCGGTGACGAGCATGGGGCCGGGGCCGACGCGGTGCAGGAGGCGGACCAGCAGGGGCCAGATGAAGGGAGTGATGCCCTGGATGATCAGGAAGGGCACCGCGGTCTGGAACGGGCTCTGGTGCTGGATGACGCCGAGGCGGATGCTCAGGTCGTAGGCGCCGCCGAGGAAGCCGAACATGCCGATCACCGCCATCGCGGCGGACGCGGCGAAGGCCGGGATACGGAAGAGCTCCAGTCGCAGCATCGGGGCGGTGCCGCGGTTCTCGACCGCGATGAACGCGGCGAGGAACACGACGAAGGCGACGAAGGACAGGACGATGGGCGCCGAGCCCCAGCCGTCCGAGGGGCCCTGGATGATGCCGTACAGAAGCGAGAGCATCGCCAGGGCGATGGTGATCTGGCCGGGCCAGTCCAGCGAGCGTCCTTCGGGGGCGCTGGACTCGGCCGCCAGCAGCCAGGCCGCCCCGGCGGTGACGACAGCGATCACTCCGGTCACGCCGAACGCCCACTGGAAGGAGGTGTGCTCGACGATGCCGCCGGACAGGAGCGGCGCGATGAGGGCGCCCAGGGACAGCGCCGTGGTCCAGGAGGCGAGGCCCTTGGCCCGCGCGGCCGGGGTGGTGGTGACGGCGGTGATCATCGTCAGGGAGGCGGGGAAGAGTGCCGCGGCTCCGATGCCGGAGATGGCCTGACCGGTGATCAGCTGGGCGGGGGTGTCGGAGGTGGCGGAGACCAGGTAGCCGACGGCGGCCAGCAGGGCGGCGCCCACCACCAGTTTCTTGCGGCCGTACAGGTCGCCGAGCACGCCGAAGGTGAGGGCGAGGACGGCGGCGGGCACCAGGAACGCGTCGCTGATCCAGGTCAGTTCGGCGCCTGAAGCCTGGAGGGTGCGCTGCATGACGCCGTTGATCGCGGCGGGCAGCACGAGCCCGATCTGTGCGAGGCAGACGGCGAGGCAGCCCGCGACG
>NZ_JABERD010000304.1 GCF_013044505.1 Streptomyces sp. S3(2020)
GGGGGGGGGGGGGGGGGGGGGGGGGGGGGGGGGGGGGGGGGGGGGGGGGGGGGGGCGGGGGGGGGGGGGGGGGGGGGGGGGGGGGGGGGGGGGGGGGGCCGGGGGGGGGGGGGCGGGGGGCGGCCTGGCCGGGCGGGGGTGCGCGCAGGGGGGCGGCGACCGGACGGGACGTGGCGTGCGTGAGGGCGGGCGTGGCGGGGCACCGCGTGGGGGCCGGGTTCGGGAGGTGCGGGGCGGACTGGTAGCCGCCGGGTCCGCCCGTCTGGCCCGGCAGCAGCGGTTCGCCGCCGTCGGAGGGCAGCACGATGCCTTCGCGCGCCACGCGCGGCGAGGGCTCCTCGCCCTGTCCACTCTGCGTCACCGGGACTCCTACGAATGGGGGACCTTGTGAATCGTCGGCTCACGCTACCGGGTCCCCCGAGCCCGGTGCCACGCAGCACAGGACTAGACCGGTGTCCCTGTGACCGCGGTAACAAATCCGGGCCCGCATCCGCTACATAGACCCTCCGTTCGCCTGCGGAGCCTTCGTTTCCCGTGCGTTCACGCCCTCGTACCCCGGGGTTTCACGCCGCCGCCTGCAACTCCACCCGCGCCCCGAACTCCCTTACCACGGCCTCGTCCCGGAACGGCTCCAGCCGCTGCTGGAAGTCCTCCAGGTACTCGGCGCCCCGGTTGGAGCGGACGGTCTCCAGCAACTCCACGGCCTTCAGCCCGGTGTGGCAGGCCTGTTCGATCTCGCGCTGCTGCACCTGCGCGGTGGCGAGCAGCACATAGCCGATGGCCCGGCGCCGCGCCTTCGTCTCCGGGAGCCCGTCCAGCGACTCCTGCGCCCGCCGCGCCGCCGCCTCGGCCTGCCCGAGGTCCCGGTGGCAGTGCGCCAACTCGTCGGCGAGATAGGCCTCGTCGAAGTGCGCGATCCACGCGGGGTCGTCCCCGGAGGAAGGATCCGCCGCCTCAAGGGCGCCCACCGCGCGCCCGGACGCCAGCTGCGCCGCCCGCGCATCGCCCATCAGCGCGTGCCCGCGCGCCTCGGCGGCGTAGAACATCGCCTCCGCACGCGGCGTCACGCGCCCCCGCGCCCCTTCCTGCGCCGCGCGCGCCAACTGCGCGATCTCGCGCGGGTTCCCGAGCTGCGCGGCGAGATGGCTCATGGACGCGGCGAGCACATAACCGCCGTAGCCGCGGTCCCCCGCCGCCTGCGCGAGCCGCAGCGCCTGGATGTAGTACCGCTGCGCCAGCCCCGGTTGGCCGGTGTCGATCGCCATGTACCCGGCGAGCTCCGTCAACCGCGCGACCGCGGCGAACAGTTCACGCCCCACGGCCTCCCGGTACGAGCCGGCGAGCAGCCCGCTCACCACGCTGTTGAGGTAGTGCACGACGACCGGACGCACATGCCCGCTGCCGTACTGGTGATCGAGGTCCACGAGGGCCTGGGTCATCGCCCGCACGGCCGCCACGTCGGACTGGCCCACCCGCGGTCCCGCCTGGCGTGCCACCTGCGAGTCCGGCGAGGAGATCAGCCAGTCGCGGCTCGGCTCGACGAGCGCGGACGCGGCCACCGAGGAGCCGGACAGGAAGTCCCGGCGCCCCACGTCACTGCGCCACAGTTCGCAGACCTGCTCGATGGCCCCCAGGACGGTCGGCGAGAACTGGAGACCGACACCGGACGCGAGATTCTTGCCGTTGGCCATGCCGATCTCGTCGATCGTGACCGTACGGCCGAGTTTGCGGCCCAGCGCCTCCGCGATGATCGCCGGGGCGCGTCCCCTCGGCTGCTGCCCGCGCAGCCAACGCGCCACGGACGTCTTGTCGTAGCGCAGGTCGAGGCCGTGCTCGGCGCCGCACATGTTGACCCGGCGGGCCAGCCCTGCGTTCGAGCAGCCCGCTTCCTGGATGAGCGCCTGCAACCGTTCGTTCGGCTGCCGCGCGACGAGAGGCCTTGCGGCCATGGCATACCCCCTGGGAACAACCCCTGAAGCGAAAAGATCCGGCCGTGAAGATCAATGCCCCACGGACATACCGAAAATGCGAGGCATGTGAGGATTGCCGGGGTAAAAGACGGAAGCCACCCCGCATGTGGCTACCCAGCCCCGGCCACAGATCCTCCTGCGCGCCCCCACACATGCATCCATGCGCCCCAGATGCGGAATCGATGCGCTTCCCCCGCGCGCGGTACAGCCGTAACCCGAGGTGGGCGCGGGAGTTGTGTTGGGCGTGGAAGAGACGATCGCGAGCACCGAAGCCGCACAGATTCCGAAGCAGCGCGGGGAATCGCTGCTGGAGACCGCCGTACGCTACGCCGAGGAGCGCCACTGGGACGTGTTCCCCGGCACCTGGCTGGAAGCCGTCGACGGGGTGCAGCGCTGCTCCTGCGGCGACACGGCGTGCGCCGCGCCCGGCGCACACCCCTCGCGTGAGGACTGGGCGACGCAGGCCACGGGCAGTGCGACCGTCGCGCGCCGGTTGTGGTCGAAGCAGCCGCTCGCCTCGATCCTGCTGCCGACCGGGCGGACCTTCGACGCGATCTCCGTTCCCGAGACCGCCGGGTTCCTGGCGCTGGCGCGCATGGAGCGGATGGAGTTGACGCTGGGGCCGGTGACCTTGTCGCCGGACCGCCGGATGCACTTCTTCGTGCTGCCGGGCGCGTCGGTGAAGGTGCCGGAGCTGGTGCGCAAGCTCGGCTGGACGCCGTCCTCGCTCGATCTGGTCGCGCTGGGCGAGGGAGCGTTCGTGGCGGCGCCTCCCACGCGCTACGGGTCCAGTGGAGCCGTGCAGTGGGCATGCAGGCCCACGCCGGCCAACCGGTGGCTGCCGGACGCCGAGGAGTTGATCTCTCCGCTCGCCTACGCGTGCGGGCGGGACCGCTGAAAGCTCTTCCGCCCCTTAGGTTGGCTTCCATGACGTCGGCCGTAAGTGTGCGTGGGCTCTGGAAGCGGTTCGGGCAGCAAGTCGCCGTTGCCGGGATCGATCTGGAGTTGCCCGCCGGGAAGTTCATCGGGCTCGTCGGACCCAACGGGGCCGGGAAGACCACCACCCTCTCCATGATCACCGGGCTGTTGCGGCCCGACCAGGGGTCCGTGGAGGTCGTCGGGCACGACGTCTGGCGGGATCCCGTCGAGGTGAAGGCCCGGATCGGCGTCCTCCCCGAAGGACTGCGCCTCTTCGAACGCCTCTCCGGGCGGGAACTGCTCGTCTACTCCGGGCGGTTGCGCGGCCTGCCCGGCGCCGAGGTCGACAAGCGGGCCACCCAGCTCCTCGACGTCCTCGACCTGGCGGGCGCGCAGCACAAACTGGTCGTCGACTACTCGACCGGGATGCGCAAGAAGATCGGGCTCGCGGCGGCCCTGCTCCACAACCCCGAAGTGCTCTTCCTGGACGAGCCGTTCGAGGGCGTCGACCCCGTGTCCGCACAGACCATCCGGGGGGTGCTGGAGCGGTACACGGGGTCGGGCGCCACCGTCGTCTTCTCCTCCCACGTCATGGAGCTCGTCGAGTCGCTGTGCGACTGGGTGGCCGTGATGGCCGCGGGGCGCATCCGGGCGCACGGCCCCCTCGCCGACGTACGCGGCACCGCGCCCTCCCTCCAACAGGCCTTCCTGGAACTCGTCGGGGCGGGCGGACGGGACACCGGGTCCGATCTCGACTGGCTGGGTGGCGGGGCCACGCGATGAGCGCCGACGTCACCGCCGTCGTCGTACGGCTGAAGCTGTCGCTGCTGCGCAACGGCCTCAGGCAGTCCGGTGGGCGGCGGGCCGCGTATGTCGCGTCGGCCGTGGTCACCCTGCTGTTCGCCGCGCTCCAGCTCCTCGGGCTGATCGCGCTGCGCGGGAACGAGCACGCCGGGTCCGTGGCCGTCCCGCTGGTGGCGGTGCTGGCGCTGGGGTGGGCGGTGATGCCGCTGTTCTTCCCCAGCGGGGACGAGACCCTCGATCCGACGCGCCTGGTGATGCTGCCGCTGCGCCCCCGGCCGCTGGTGCGGGCGCTGCTCGCGGCCTCGCTGGTCGGGATCGGGCCGCTGTTCACGCTGTGCCTGCTCATCGGCGCCGCGCTCTCCGTGGCGCACGGCGGGGCGGCGTACGTCGTCGGTGTCCTCGGTGTCGGCCTCGCGCTGCTGGTGTGCGTGGCGCTCGCGCGGACGGTGGCCGCCGCCAACATCAGGCTGCTGACCAGCCGTAAGGGCCGCGACCTGGCGGTGCTGAGCGGGCTGGTCGTGGCGATCGGGGCGCAGCTCGTCAACTTCGGTGCGCAGCGGCTGGGTTCGAGCGGGCTCGCACAGCTCGATCCGGCGGCGGAGGTGCTGAGGTGGGTGCCGCCGGCTTCCGCGATCGGGGCGGTGGAGTCGGCGAGCGAGGGGTCCTACGGGGTCGCGGTCGTCCAACTCGCGCTGAGCGCGGGGGCGCTGGCGGGCCTGATCGCCGTATGGTCCCGGCATCTGACCCGGCTGATGACCTCCCCCGACGGATCCACCCTCCAGTCCGCCGGTGAGTCGGCCTCGCGCGAGCGGACGTCGACCGGGCTCGGGCGACTGCTGCCCACCGGCCGCACGGGGACGGTCGTGGAGCGCAGCCTGCGGTACGTCTGGCGCGACCCGAAGACCAAGGCGGCATGGGTGACCTCGCTCGCGATCGGCCTGATCGTGCCCGTGTTCAACGCGCTCCAGGGCACCGGCTCGATCTACTTCGCCTGCTTCGCCGCGGGGATGCTCGGCATCCAGATGTACAACCAGTTCGGCCAGGACACCTCCGCGTTCTGGATGGTCGCGCTGACCATCTCCTCTACCCGGGACGCCTACGTCGAGCTGCGCGGCCGTGCGCTGGCACTGCTGCTGATCACCCTGCCGTACGCCACCCTCGTGACCGTCCTGACCACGGCGATGCTCGGCGACTGGGCCCGGCTCCCCGAGGTGCTGGGCCTGTCCTTCGCGCTGCTCGGCGCGATGCTGGCGACGGGTGCGTGGGCGTCCGCCCGCTTCCCGTACTCCATCCCGCAGGAGGGCTACAAGAACGTGGCCCCCGGCCAGACCGGGCTGGCCTGGATCTCCATCTTCGGCGGCATGGTGGGCGCGGCCCTGCTGTGCGCACCGGTCATCGTCCTGACGATCTGGCTGAACGTCAGCGCGGGCGGCGACGACTGGACCTGGCTGCTGCTGCCGGTGGGCGCCGCGTACGGGGCGGCCATCACACTGGCGGGCCTCCACCTGGCGGCACCGAGAACAGCGGCCCGCCTACCGGAGATCCTGGCGGCGGTGAGCAAGGGCTGATGCTCGACGCAGGGACCTGCAACGCCCTCAGGGGCGCGGGGAACTGCGCGACAAGCCACGAACCACCCGCACCCGCCACACCTCAGAACCCCCGAGCTCCCAGGCGATCCGAGTCAGCCCGTCAGCCCGTCAGCCCGTCAGCCCGTCGATGAACGGCTCGATCGCCGCCCGCCAAGCCTCTGGCTGGTCGTAGTGCACAAGATGCCCCGCGTCGGCGACCTCGGCATACTCGCCCCGCGGCAGCACCCGCACCATCTCCTGCGCCTCCGCCCGCCCCAGCTCCCCGTCGAGCCCCCGCACCACCAGCGCCGGGCACCGCACCTGCGCCAGTTCCTCCCAGTGCGCGTCGAACACCCACGGCTCCCGGGACTTCAGCATCTGCTCGTGCTCGAACACCGGCCGCCATCCGTCCGGCGACTCGGCCATCACCTCGGCGTAGAACTCCCCCCGCGCCGGATTGGGCCGCTCCACCCACGGATCGTCCTCGCCGAACCACTTGCGTACGTCGGCGAGCGTGGCGAAGGGCACGGGCCAGGCCTTGAACCAGTCCGCCCACTCCCGCTGCGAGGCCGCGCCGAGTGCGGAGGCCCGCATGTCGCAGATGATCACTCCGGACACCAGGTCCGGCCGCTTCGCGGCGAGCTGCCAGGCGGTCAGCGCGCCCATGGCGTGGCCGATGAGGACGGCCGGGCCGAGGCCGAGCTGTTCGAGGGCCGCTTCGGCGTCCTCGACGTAGGCCTCACGGGTGAAGGAGGCCTGCGGGGGCTTGTCACTGCGGCCGTGGCCGCGCTGGTCGAGGGCGACGGCCCGGTGGCGTTCGGAGAGCCAGCGAGCGGTGGAGGCCCAGTGGGAGGCGCGGCCCATGAGGCCGTGCAGTAACAGCACGCCGGGTGAGGGGTCGAGGGCGCCCTGCGCGGTCCGCCGGCCGATGTGCCGCCCGGCTGTCTCACCGTTCTCCCGGACGCCGTGCTCCGTCGCGTCCCTCACCGGGTCCGCCGGGTCGGGCTTGGGAGGGTCGCCGAACTCCCAGGCCGCCAGGCGTACGCCGCCCGCCCCGGTCACGTCGATGCGCCGCGCCATTGGTCCTGGCACCCCCCTCAACGGGTTCGTCGAAGTCCGTTCCGGCACCGCACCCCGAAGGACGCCGAGCCGGCCGGTCCTGTGAACCGTGTGCTGTCTGCCCCTGCCTGACGTGCCTGCTGTCGTGCCGCCCCCTCCCTGAAGCGCACGTTCCGCCCGACGTGTCACTCGAAGGCTATCGAATGCCTATTCGAGAATGCGGTTTCCGCCGACAACACCCCTCGTTTGAGTGACCTTGCTCAAGGATTGATCGTCGGCGCCGAGGGGAGATCTTCAGCGGGAGGCGGACCGGCCGGGGAAACCGGTCCGAGGGGAATGACCCTGGGAGCTCGGGGCTCCGGGTCAGCACAGGGGAGGACAGGCCCCGGCGCCACCAGGCGCCGGGGCCCTCCACACGTCTGCGGCACATCCTCCCCGCCCCCTCAGGTCATATGCCTCACGCGACAGCCTCGCACGCGAGGCGTCCGAGCGCTGCGATTCGGCACAGTGAATCTTGGAATCGACAAGATCACCGGGATGCCACAACTGCCCCTGACGTCCCGGCAGTTGAACACCAAACAGAAGGTGTACGACGGTCAGCGCTTGGCGACGAACACATGCGAGGCGACGTCCGACTCCAGCTCGGCCGCCTCACCCCCGCTGCCCACCAGCACCCCGCCGGCCGACTCCGTCACGCTCACCACCGAACCGGGCTGCACGCCCGCCCGGCGCAGCGTGTACATCAGCTGCGCGTCGGTCTGGATCGGCTCGCCGATCCGGCGGACGACGACCGTCTTGCCCTCCGGACCCGGGTCCAGGTCGGCCAGCGACACCATGCCCTCGTCCAGGAACGGGTCGGCGCCGTCCTTCTCGCCGAGCTCCTCCAGACCGGGGATGGGGTTCCCGTACGGCGACTCGGTGGGGTGGCGGAGCAGTTCGAGCACCCGCCGCTCCACGGCCTCGCTCATCACGTGCTCCCAGCGACACGCCTCGGCGTGCACCTGCTCCCACTCCAGCCCGATGACGTCGACGAGCAGGCACTCCGCGAGCCGGTGCTTGCGCATCACGCGCGTCGCCAGCCGACGCCCCTCCTCGGTCAGCTCCAGGTGCCGGTCGCTCGCCACGGACACCAGCCCGTCGCGCTCCATCCGCGCCACCGTCTGGCTGACGGTCGGCCCGCTCTGGTCGAGCCGCTCGGCGATCCGGGCGCGCATGGGGACCACACCTTCCTCCTCCAGCTCGAGGATGGTGCGGAGATACATCTCCGTGGTGTCGATCAGTCCGGACATACGTGCCCCTCGATGAGATCTGCCGGAAGCGCAACGACTTCGCGGCGCGTGCGCTGGCCCTGGCTTCAATTCTGACGCATAGCACTGACAACCGTGCCGCGCCGGTGAAACGAGCTGGTTTCGGCAGCGATCCGAAGCCGCGTCCGGGGTCCTGCCCGAGGGCCGCGCGGCGGGCCGTACGGCGACGCGGCGGGCCCGGCCCGGGCGGTGCGCCGGCGTCGGAGCCGGGTGGCGGCGGGTTCGCCCACGGACCGCCACAGCTCGGCCCCGCCGTATTGACACCGCAGTGGTCCAGACCGCACGGTGATCCGCGACACAGCCGACCCGAAGGGGCCCGTATGAGCGACGGCACGCCCGCCGAACGGTTCTTCGACGCCGCGATCGGCCTGCTGCAGCGGGTCCGCGAGGAGGAGGCCGGGCCCATCGCCGCGGCCGGGACGCTTCTCGCCGACACCGTCGCCGCCGGGGGCCGGCTGTTCGCCTTCGGCGCCGGACACTCCTCGCTCGCCGCGCAGGACGTCGTCTACCGCGCCGGCGGCCTCGCGCTGATGAACCTGCTCACCGTCCCCGGCGTGGTCGGCGTCGACGTCATGCCCGCCACGCTCGGCTCCGCCCTGGAGCGCGTCGACGGCCTCGCCACCGCCGTCCTGGACTCCTCCCCGCTCCGCGCGGGCGACACCCTCGTGATCATCTCCCTGTCCGGCCGCAACGCCCTGCCCGTCGAGATGGCGATGAGCGCACGCGCGCGTGGCGTGAAGGTCATCGGCGTGACCTCGGTCGCGTACGCCTCGGAGACGACCCCCCGCCACTCCTCCGGCACCTACCTCAAGGACCACTGCGACGTCGTCCTCGACTCCAAGATCGCCATCGGCGACGCCGAACTCACCCTCGACACCGTCCCTTATACCCGTCT
>NZ_JABERD010000305.1 GCF_013044505.1 Streptomyces sp. S3(2020)
AGCCGGTTCCGCGGGTACCGCACGCGGGCCCTGCCGCTCTCCCCTGCCGTCCGCCCCGGTCGCCGGTCGCGTGCCCAGCATCGGGGGCACAGCGGCGTCGGTCGGCCGCGTACCAGGCGCCTGGGCCGGTGGCCGTTCCTCGGTGGTGCCCGGGGTGTGCCCGGGCTCCTAGCGGTCCGTGTCCTCGGGACCCGGCGTCGGAGGGTCCGTGGGGCGCGGGGGTGTCGTGGGGCGCGGGGGGATGGAGGCGTGCCGCGCTTCCGTGCTCATGCGCCCCCCCGTTTCCCTTGTGCCCGGGTCCGTCGTCGTGCCCGGTGCGAACAAGCCCGCCCGGCACACGCATACCCGCACGGACGGAGCGGCATCCCCCGACTTCGGGCCCCTGCCGTCCTCATATGCGTGCGCGTCACTCTACGGGTTGTCCCCGGTCGGACGGGAACCAGTCCACGAGCCCGGGGCTTTAGCCCGGATCGTCCCCCTACCCTGCGGTAATCCTGTCTGGCAGGCTTCGTTCATGACTGCGCGCGCCGCCGACCGGGCCCGTTACGACCGGGCCACCGCCCACCTCGACGCCCCTGTGGCGATCGTGGATCTGGACGCCTTCGACACCAACGCGGACGATCTCGTCCGCCGGGCCGGCGGCAAGCCGATCCGTGTGGCCAGCAAGTCCGTGCGGTGCCGGGCGCTGCTCGAACGCGTCCTCGCCAAGGACGGCTTCGCCGGCCTCATGTCGTTCACCCTCGCCGAGTCCCTGTGGCTGGCACGTTCCGGCTTCGACGACATCCTGCTCGCCTACCCCTCCGCGGACAGCGCCGGCTACGCCGAGCTGGCCTCGGACCCCAAGCTCGCCGCCGCCGTGGCCGTCATGGTCGACGACGTCACACAGCTCGATCTCATCGACCGCTCCCGGGACGGCGGACGTGAAGTCGTCCGCGTCTGCCTGGAGTTGGACACCTCCCTCAGGCTCCTCGGCGGCCGGGTACGGGTGGGCGCCCGGCGCTCTCCGCTGCACTCCCCCGCCCAGGTCGCCGACCTCGCCCGCGCGGTCGCCCGGCGGCCCGGGTTCAAGGTCGTCGGGATCATGGCGTACGAGGGTCATATCGCCGGTGTGGGCGACTCCGTCGCCGGGCATCCGTTCCGGTCCCGTGCCGTGCGGCTGATGCAGGCCACCGCCCGCAAGGAACTCGCCGAGCGGCGGGCCGAGGTGGTGCGGGCCGTCCGGGCCGTCGTTCCCGACCTGGAGTTCGTCAACGGCGGCGGTACCGGCAGCGTCCAGACCACCGCCGCCGAGGACGCCGTCACGGAGATCGGGGCCGGCTCGGGGCTGTACGTGCCGCGGCTCTTCGACAACTACACGTCGTTCAGCGGGCGTCCGGCCGCGCTCTTCGCCCAGCCCGTCGTACGGCGGCCGGGCGTCGGTGTCGTCACGGTGCTCGGAGGTGGCTATCCGGCCTCCGGTGCGCCCGGTCCCGACCGGCTCCCCGTGCCCTATCTGCCCGAGGGGCTGAAGTACGACCCGCAGGAGGGGCCCGGCGAGGTGCAGACGCCGCTGCTCGGCTCCCCCGCCGACGACCTCCTCCTCGGGGACAAGGTGTGGTTCCGGCACGCGAAGGCCGGGGAGCTGTGCGAGCGGTTCGACGTACTGCATCTGATCGAGGGCGACACCGTCACCGCGACCGTCCCGACGTACCGGGGCGAGGGCCGGACGTTCCTGTAGGTCAGTCCGTCGGGCCGATGCTGCTGCCCACGCCGCCGCCGTTCGCGTCGCCGCCGGACCGGATGCCCTTGGTGATCCGGTCCATGTCGGCGAGCGGCGGCCCGTCCTCGCCGGCGTCGAAGACGTAGCGCACGACGACCGGGGACTCGGTGCCGACGCTGGACTGGAAGGCGAGGGACTGGACGTAACCGCCGGGCCCCTCGGCCGTCTTGACGCGCCAGCGGACGTAGTACCCGGCGCGGCCCGCGACCGCGACCGGACCCGACTTCACGAGTTCGTGCGACTCGATGCCGCCGAAGGGCCGCTTGCCGACGAGGTCGCGGTCGTAGGCGTCGTCGGCCGCGTCGGAGATGTCGGCCTTGGCGAGGGCCTCGGGGGACGTCTCGTCGTTCGAGGTCACCGTGCGGGAGATGACGAGACCGTGCCGGCACACGCCGGGGTCGCCGGGGCAGTCGTAGGTGCCGTCGGTGGACATGAGGACGTCGTCGTCGACGATGTACTGCGGTCGTACCCAGCCGTCGAGCAGCGGCACGGTGATGCCGTTGAGCTGGTCCTCGACGACGGCCGGGTCGTCGGCGGAGGGCTCGGTGGTGGCGTCCGACGGTGTGGGCGCGGGCGTCCCGCTCGTCGGGGCGAAGGTGGGCGTGATGGACTCGGTCACGGTCGTGTCGTCCTCGGCGCCGTCGTCCTCGCGCAGGACGAGCGCTCCCGTCACGATCGACGCGACCAGCACCACCCCGGCCG
Organism: Streptomyces sp. S3(2020); assembly: GCF_013044505.1. Classification (GTDB taxonomy): domain Bacteria; phylum Actinomycetota; class Actinomycetes; order Streptomycetales; family Streptomycetaceae; genus Streptomyces. The sequence goes on from NZ_JABERD010000305.1 coordinate 2,462, forward strand.
TGATGAGGGCGACAGCCTTCGCGCGCCCCGGGGCCTCGCCGCCCGGCGGCCGTCCTGGGACCGGCGGCACCGGCGGCGGGCCCGCGGGTGCGGGCTCGCGCCGGTGCTCGGTCCAGGCCGTACCGTCCCACCAGCGCTCCAGGTGCGGATGCGCGGGGTCGCGGTACCAGCCGGGCGGGGGCGTCATGCTCATCCCGGCACTCTAGGCGGCGGGCCTACAGCGGGGTGACGTAAGCCCCCGAGATCCCGCCGTCGACCAGGAAGTCGCTGGCGTTCACGAACGAGGAGTCGTCGCTGGCCAGGAAGGCGACGGCGGCGGCGATCTCGTCGGCCTCGGCGAAGCGGCCGAGCGGGATGTGGACGAGGCGGCGGGCGGCGCGCTCGGGGTCCTTGGCGAACAGCTCCTGGAGGAGCGGGGTGTTGACCGGCCCGGGGCACAGGGCGTTCACCCTGATCCCCTCCCGCGCGAACTGCACGCCCAGTTCACGGGACATGGCGAGGACCCCGCCCTTGGACGCGGTGTAGGAGATCTGGGACGTGGCCGCGCCCATCCTCGCCACGAAGGACGCCGTGTTGATGATGGAGCCCTTGCCCTGCCGCCGCATGTAGGGGATCGCGGCCTTGCAGCACAGGTAGACGGAGGTCAGGTTGACCTCCTGGACGCGCTTCCAGGCCTCCAGTCCCGTCTCCAGGATGGAGTCGTCGTCGGGCGGGGAGATGCCCGCGTTGTTGAAGGCGATGTCGACGCTGCCGTAGGTGTCGAAGGCCGTCTTGAAGAGCGCCTCGACCTGGTCGGCGTCGGTGACGTCGACCTTCACGAAGATCCCGCCGACGTCCTCGGCGGCCGCCTTGCCGCGCTGCTCGTCGACGTCGCCGCAGACGATGTGCGCGCCCTCGGAGGCGAGCCGGCGGGCGGTGGCGAGGCCGATGCCGCTGCCCGCCCCGGTGATGACGGCGGTACGGCCGACGAGGCGGCGGCAGACGATTTCCTCGGTGGATGCGGTCACTGTGCGGGGCCCTCCGTGCTGATGAAGACGTTCTTGGTTTCGGTGAAGGCGGCCAGGGCGTCCGGGCCGAGCTCGCGGCCGACGCCGGACTGCTTGTAGCCGCCGAAGGGGGTCCAGTAGCGGACGCTGGAGTGGGAGTTGACGGACAGGTTGCCGGCCCGGACCGCCTGGGAGACCCGGAGCGCGCGGCCGACGTCCCGGGTCCAGATGGAGCCGGAGAGGCCGTACGGGGTGTCGTTGGCGAGGCGGATCGCGTCCTGCTCGTCGGTGAAGGGCAGGAGTACCGCGACCGGGCCGAAGATCTCCTCGCGGGCCGCCGGGGAGTCGTGCCGCTCCCCCGTGAGGACGGTCGGCGCGAACCAGAAGCCGGGCCCCTCGGGGGCGCTGCCGCGCAGGGCCGGGGCGTCGTCCGGCACGAACGACCGGACGCGGTCCAGCTGCTGACGGGAGATCAGCGGGCCCATCTGGGTCTTCTCGTCGGCCGGGTCGCCCACGACGACGGCGGACAGCGCGTCGGCGAGCAGCTCGCGGACCTCGTCGTACACGGACTCCTGGACCAGGACACGGGTGCGGGCGCAGCAGTCCTGGCCGGAGTTGTCGAGGAAGGAGAAGGGGTCGACGGCGGTCCTGAGGTCGGCGTCCGCGAAGACGATGTTCGGGCTCTTTCCGCCGAGTTCGAGGGTGACCGGCTTGACCTGTTCGGCGGCGAGCGCCATGACGCGCTTGCCGACCCGCGTGGAGCCGGTGAAGACGATCTTGGCGATGCCGGGATGCCGTACGAGGGACTCGCCCGCGATGTCGCCGCGTCCCGGCAGTACCTGGAAGAGGTGTTCCGGGAGCCCTGCTTCCAGGGCGAGTTCGGCGAGGCGCAGCGCGGTCAGCGGGGTGGTCTCGGCGGGCTTGAGGATCACGGCGTTGCCCGCGGCGAGGGCGGGGGCCGTGCCCCAGGCCGCGATCGGCATGGGGAAGTTCCAGGGCGCGATCACCGCGACGACGCCCAGCGGTTCCAGGAGGGTGACGTCGAGGCCGCCGGGGACGGGGATCTGCCGGCCGGTGAGCCGCTCCACTCCGCCGGCGGCGTAGTCGAGGAGGTCACGGACGTTGCCCGCCTCCCAGCGGGCGTTGCCGATGGTGTGGCCGGCCTCGCGCACTTCCGCCCGGGCGAGTTCCTCGACGTGTTCGTCGACGACGGCGGCGAAGCGGCGCAGCAGCCTGGCCCGGTCGGCGGGCGCGACGGCGGCCCACGCGCGCTGTGCGCGCTCGGCCCGCCGGACGGCGTCGTCCACGTCCTGCTCGGCGGCGCCCGCGACGGTGGCGATGACCTCCTCCGTCGCGGGGTTGAGGACGTCCAGTTCGTACTGTTGCGACAAGAGATGCCTCACAGGCGTTCGAAGGAGCGGCGCAGCTCCCAGTCGGTCACCGCGGCGTCGAAGGCGTCCAGCTCGACGCGCGCCATGTTGCGGTAGTGGGCCACGACCTCGTCGCCGAAGGCGGCCTTGGCGATGGGGCTGTTCTCCCAGAGCTCGGCGGCCTCCCGCAGCGTGGTGGGGACGTGGGCGTACTCGGCGGTGTAGGCGTTGCCGGCGCAGGCCTCGGGCAGTTCCAGCTTCTGCTCGATGCCGTACAGGCCCGCGGCGACCAGTCCGGCGACCGCCAGGTGGGGGTTGACGTCGCCGCCGGGCAGCCGGTTCTCGAAGCGCATCGAGCGGCCGTGGCCGACGACCCGCAGGGCGCAGGTGCGGTTGTCGTGGCCCCAGGCGACGGCGGTCGGGGCGAAGGAGCCGGGCTGGAAGCGCTTGTAGGAGTTGATGTTGGGGGCGTAGAGCAGGGAGAAGTCGCGCAGGGCCGCCAGCTGTCCGGCGAGGAAGTGCCGCATGACCTCGGACATACCGCCGTTGCCGGCCATCACGTTGTTGCCGGCGGTGTCGGCGAGCGAGAGGTGGATGTGGCAGGAGTTGCCCTCGCGCTCGTTGTACTTGGCCATGAAGGTGAGCGAGACGCCCTCCTGGGCGGCGATCTCCTTGGCGCCGGTCTTGTAGATGGCGTGCTGGTCGCAGGTGACGAGGGCCTCGTCGTACTTGAAGGCGATCTCGTGCTGCCCGGGGTTGCACTCGCCCTTGGCGGACTCGACGGTGAGCCCGGCGGCGGCCATCTCGTTGCGGATGCGGCGGAGCAGCGGCTCGATACGACCGGTGCCGAGGACCGAGTAGTCGATGTTGTACTGGTTCGCCGGGGTCAGGCCCTTGTAGCCGGCGTCCCAGGCCTGCTCGTAGCTGTCCTTGAAGACGATGAACTCCAGCTCGGTGCCGACCATGGCGGTGTAGCCGAGTTCGGCGAGGCGTTCCAGCTGGCGGCGGAGGATCTGGCGGGGGGCGGCGACCACGGGTGAGCCGTTGTCCCAGGCGAGGTCGGCGACGAGCATGGCGGTGCCGGCGTTCCAGGGGACGCGGCGGAGGGTGGAGAGGTCGGGGTGCATGGCGAAGTCGCCGTATCCGCGGTCCCACGACGACATCGCGTACCCGTCGACCGTGTTCATCTCGGTGTCGACGGCGAGGAGGTAGTTGCAGCCCTCGGTGCCGTGGTGGAGCACTTCGTCGAGGAAGAAACGGGCGGCGAACCGCTTGCCCTGGAGCCGCCCTTGCATGTCGGGGAAGGCCAGGACGACAGTGTCGATCTCACCGCCGGCGACGAGGGCGTGCAGCTCCTCGACGCTCAGCGGGGGTGTGCGGTCTGCCACGGGAGAGCTCCTTCGGCTTCTGCGCTTTTTTCGGCCGGGCCGGAAGCCATAAGGTATTGCCGAGAACCATTGCTTGGGAAGGGGGTACGACGGGATGTCGCTGGATCCGGAGGGCGATCTGGAGGACCGGTTGACGCCGGTGCTGCGGCCGGTACGGGCGGGCAACGGCTTCGAGGAGGCGTTGGAGCAGATCCTGCAGGTCGTACGGCTCGGTCTGGTGCCGGGGGGCGAGCGGCTGCCGGCCGAGCGGGAGCTGGCGGAGCGGCTCGGGATCAGCCGGGTGACGCTGCGCGAGGTGCTGAAGGTGCTCCAGGACCAGGGCCTGGTGGAGTCGCGGCGCGGGCGGTACGGCGGGACGTTCGTGCTGCCGAGGTCGGACGCCGGGGGCGAGGACGAGCTGCGGCGGCGGATCTCCGAGGTCGACATCGAGGACGTGCTGCGCTTCCGTGAGGTCCTGGAGGTGGGGGCGGCGGGTCTGTGCGCGGCGCACGGGCTGGCCGAGGACCAGGCGGAGCGGCTGCGCGAGGCGCTGGCCCGCACGCAGGACGCTCCGCTGGCGGACTACCGGCGCCTGGACACGATGCTGCATCTGACGCTGGCGGAGCTGTGCGGGTCGCCGTCGCTGACCGCGCAGTACGCGGCGGTCCGGGCCACGGTGAACGACCTGCTGGACTGCATCCCGCTCCTCGTCCGCAACCTGGAGCACTCGCAACGCCAGCACACCGCGCTGGTGGAGGCGGTCCTCGACGGGGACGCGGACGGGGCGCGGGAGATGATGCGGGAGCACTGCGGGGGGACGGCGGCGCTGCTCAGGGGGTTCCTGGCGTGAGGGCCACGGACCTTGTCCTTGAGGGCTGCTCTGGACAAAGGTATGGAGACAATCCTTTGCAGGAAGACCATCCTTTGCGGGACCGGGAGGGCGCATGGCGGGCAGGCCGCTGATCGGCATCAGTACGTATCTGGAGGCCGGGGCGCGCTGGGGGGTGTGGGAGCTGGCGGCGGCATTGCTGCCCGTCGGGTATCCGCGGCTCGTGCAGCGGGCGGGCGGGCTGGCCGCGATGCTGCCGCCGGACGCGCCCGAGCATGCCGCCGGGGCCGTGGCGCGCCTCGACGGGCTGGTGATCGCGGGGGGTCCTGACGTCGAGCCGGTGCACTACGGTGCCGAGCGCGAGGCGCGTACCGGGCCGCCCGCGCGGGAGCGCGACGCGTGGGAGCTCGCCCTCATCGACGCCGCGCTCGCCGCCGGTGTCCCGCTGCTCGGGATCTGCCGGGGCATGCAGCTGCTGAACGTCGCCCTCGGGGGGACGCTCGTCCAGCACATCGAGGGGCATGCGGAGGTGGTCGGCGTCTTCGGGTGGCACACGGTGAAGCCGGTGCCGGGCACGTTGTACGCCGGTGCGGTCCCCGAGGAGACGGCCGTGCCGACCTACCACCACCAGGCCGTGGACCGCCTGGGCACCGGCCTCCTCACCTCGGCCCACGCACCGGACGGAACGGTGGAGGCGGTGGAACTGCCGTCCGCCGACTGGGTGTTGGGCGTGCAGTGGCATCCGGAGATGGGTGAGGACCTGCGGGTGGTACGGGCGTTGGTGGAGGCCGCGGGCGGCTGAGCCCGAGCCGGGGGTCATTCGGTCCGGGCTCTCAGCCACAGCGACGCCGCCTCGCCCTGGGCGCGTTGGAAGGCCCGGATCGTGGGGATGCCCGGGGGCGGGGGCTGGAGCGAGTGGTGGACGAAGAAGCCCGCGAGGCCCGCGAGGGCTGCGGTGACGGCGTCCGGTTCGGCGGTGCGGCCCAGCGGGTGCGTGGTGAAGAGCTCCTCCGGGTCCGGGCCGCCCTGGGCCCTCACGCACGGGAGCATGACGAGCAGGTCGAGCCATGCGGCGCCGCGCAGGACGTGCGGCCAGTCGACGAAGACGACGCGGTCGTCGTCGGTGAGCAGGATGTTGTCGGCGCGCAGGTCGCCGTGGGCGAGGGTGTCTCCGGAGACGGCCTCGGAGCAGGCCGCGGCGAGGTCGGCGAGGCGCGGAAGGCGGGCGGCGGCCCAGGGGTCGAGGTCCGGGTGGGTCTCCTCCAGGAGCCGCCGCCAGCCGTTGTACGTGCCGACGGCGGACTCGGCGGCCGAGGGCGCGTCGGGCACGGGCGACGGGGTGAGGGTGTGGGCCAGGTCGGTCACCGCGTCGAGGACCCGTCTCAACTCCGGCTCCCGCCACGGGACATGGGGCTGGCGGCCCGACACGTCCTCAAGGACCCTGTCTCTTATCCCCATCAGCACATGCCCGCACACAGGAAAATGTACACTCCGGTGGGTGGCGGCCCGAAACA
>NZ_JABERD010000306.1 GCF_013044505.1 Streptomyces sp. S3(2020)
GGCTGAGGGCGGCCGGGGAGTTGCGCGTGGCGGAGGTGTTGCGTGCGGCAGGTGGTTGTGCGCGGCGCGGTGATCGAGAGCGGCGAGGGAGTTGCCCGCGGCGAGGTGTTGCGTGCGGCGGAGGTGTTGTGCGCGGCGGAGGTGGTTGTGCGCGGCGCGGGGATTGAGAGTGGCGAGGGAGCTGCCCGCGGCGAGGTGTTGCGTGCGCCGGAGGTGGTGTGCGCGGTGCGGAGGTTGAGGGTGGCGAGGGGCCGTGCAGTGCGGGGGTGTTGCGTGTGGTCGCGACCCACGGCTGGGATGTTGTCGTGGGTCGCGATCGGGGAGCGGGTCAGCAGTGGTAGACCGTCGTGTGCTTGAAGGACGACGCCGCGCCGTTGAAGCCGTACGTACCCCGGTACGCCGGCGGGTTCTGGAACTCGCCGACGATGGTGATCGTCTCGGCGCAGTTCCCGCTGCCGGCCTTCTTCGCGTCCAGACGGATCGTCTCGCCGATGAAGCCGCCGGTGATGTCCCACGGCGCTCCGCAGATGCCGGAGGTGATCTGGCCGCCGAGGACGACGTGCGGATAGGTGTTGGGGTTGTACTTGACCTCCATCGCGAAGGTGACCGCCCCGTTGTGCAGTTCGAGCTGCGCGGACGTCGACACCGCCTGCGGCGACATGTCCTGCTGCATGGCGAACGCTTCGTCCCGCGTCTTGACCTGGGCGCCCTGCGCGTTGTGGAAGTGACGCTCGGCCGAGGCCGCGCCCTTCTGCTTGCGTGCCTGTGTGGTCATGGGAACACGACTCCTCCCGTAGGGAACTGAGCGACCGTCAGGCCAGCTGCTCGGCGACCTCGACGCGCAGCAGCGCGCGGACGTTCTCGATGTGGTTGACGACCGTCACCGTCGACGAACCGGCGAACAGCAGTCCCACCGCGACGCTGTCGAGCGAGGTGACCAGCGAACCGGAGTCGCCGCCCGCCGAGATGTTCGTCGTCAGGATCTGGTCCTTGAAGCGGGCCGTGCCCGCCGTGCCGTAGTTGACGTCGATCGTCGCGTCGACCGAGATGATCCGGCCGAAGCTGATGTTGGTCGTCCGGCCGGTCTTCTTCACCAGGTCACCGACCGCGACATTGGCCCTGCGCCGCCAGGCACGCGGTGCCCCGCTGAAGTACTGCTCCCGGGTGGCGTCCTGGAACTCCACGGCACCGAGCGCCGCGTCCACCACGTTGTCGTGCCGCTCCAGCGGGATCTGCGGCGCGAACTGGATCGGGACGAACCGCTCCAGCGTCGCGATCCGGTCCGCCGGGTCGCTCCCGCCGTCGAAGACACCCGGCTGCACGATCGGACTGCCCAGCTGCGCCCGGTTGGAGTCGGCCAGCACATGGTTGTTGGACAGGATGTAGAACTTCGCCGGTACGCCCAGACCGGGCCCCGGCGGGTCGACCGTCGCGCCCGGCAGGAAGTCGTACACCACACTGCCCAGCGTGCCCGCCGTCACCCGTACGTTGCCGACCGAGAAACCCGAAGGGCACGGCCGCATCCGGCGCCTGAGGATCTGCGGCTCGAACTGCGCTGTACCGCCCAGCTCTTCGAGCAGCGGCTGCGACAGCCGCGCCAGCTGCTCCTCCACGCTGCCGTCGGCGGCGTACGACGAACCGCGCTCCTCACGGCGACCCCCGGCCTGCCGTTGCTGGCGCTGTGCGGCGACATGGCCGACCGCCACCACGTCGGTGGGGATGCCGTTGTCCATCTGATACGGGATCACATCCCGCTCCGGCAGCATCGACTCCGGAACCTTCTGCGTCACGAACACCAACACGGCTTCCTCACCGGTCGGTTGCCCCCCGCTCCACTTCACGCCGTGGCCGAAGCCGACGACGTTCGCCAGCGGCTGCTCACGCCGCAGGAAGTCCGACAGCGCCTGCTGCCGTGAGCTGTCGCTGAGCTGCCCACCAGTGGGCCCACGCATCAATTCGGGCTGGCTCGTCACGGCCAGACCACCTCTTCCCCGGTGTCGTCGCGATTCCGGGAACGGGGTGCGGCGCTACTCCTGTGCGGAGACCTCGCCGATCGCGAGCACTCGCACGGGTACACCGTCGAGCTCGTCCGGAATCACGTCTTCATTCCTGAGCCGGTCCCGGGGCACCTTGCGGGTCACGAAGACGATGACGACGTCCTCGCCCGTGTGGTCGTTCTTCCCGGTCCCGACCCCCGTTACATGGGGCAGGCTCATCAGCCGGCCCTCGTGGAGGCTGCGCGCCCGATGTGTGTCCACTCGGCTCGCCTCCCACGGGTTCTGCGGGTAATTGAGGTCTAGTGCTGACAGCCACCGACGGTCAAGGCGTGCCGCACTAAATCATGGACTTGGCGACAATCCGCCCTGATCGACCTTCTTCGCCGCGATTGACCGGGACCTGGGATCCGGCTGCGCACATCCGGGACGGATTCACGGAAGCGGGCCGGAGGACGTCGCCCGGTGTTCAACCCCCGTTCAGGCGTGGGCGGGACGGTGGCGCCGACCCGAGGTCCCCCACCCTCCAGGCCACATCGACCGTCACAGGAGACACCATGTCGCTCACCCGCAGGGACTTCGCCACGAGAACCGCGATCACCGGAGCCGGGGTCGCGCTGGCCGGCAGTGTCGGCGCCCTCGCCACCGCGCCCCACGCGCTCGCGGCCACGGACATCGAGAGCGAGGGGGCGGACGCCGCGGAGGCCGCGGGCGGGCATGGCGGTGTCGGCTACGGGCCGCTGCTCCCCGACCCCGACGGCATCCTCGCGCTGCCCGCCGGGTTCACCTACCGCGTGATCACCTACAGCGGGAAGACCAAACTGGAGTCGGGCGAGATCACGCCCTCCAACCACGACGGCACGGCCGCCTTCGCGGGCCCCCGCGGCACCACCCTCCTCGTCAACAACCACGAGCTGAAGGGCCCGCGGGCCAACTGGAAGTACCCCGTGCCGCTCACCGAGGGCCTCGTCTACGACCCCGCCGCGGCCGGCGGCTGCACGGTCGTCGAGGTACGCCCCGACGGACAGGTCGCCGAGTGGGTCGGCATCGCCGGCACCTCCACCAACTGCGCGGGCGGCAGCACCCCCTGGGGCACCTGGCTCACCTGCGAGGAGAACTCCGACAGGGTCGGCACCAACGGCATGACCAAGGACCACGGCTACGTCTTCGAGGTCGACCCCGCCGACCGCCGGGCCAACAGGAACCCCAAGCCCCTGAAGTTCTTCGGCCGTTACGACCACGAGGCCGTCGTCATCGACCCCAAGCGCGGCCACGCCTACCTCACCGAGGACGCCGCGAGCCCCAACGGCCTGCTCTTTCGCTGGACCCCGCCGAAGGGCTTCGAGTACGGCCGCGGCAGGTTCCGCGCCCTCGCCGACGACGCCGGTGTCCTCCAGGCGCCCAAGTGCTACGACTCCGGCGGCAAGTTCGTCGACGACCTCTCCCGCGCCACGAGGATCGGCACGGTCTACGGCGTCGACTGGATCGACGTCCCCGACCGCGACGCGAAGACCGTCCCCGTCCGCAAGCAGTTCGCCGACGGTGAGATCACCCGCGCCCGCAAGCTGGAGGGCATGTGGTGGGGCGACGGCGGCACCTACATCGTCTCCTCGTACGCCCGTGACGAGAGCCCCGTCCGCCACGACGGCCAGGTCTGGTTCTACGACCCCAAGCGCCGCACGCTGACGTTGAAGGTCCTGCTGGGCGTGAACCCCGACCCCTCCAAGGACGGCGCCTTCGACGGCCCCGACAACATCACCGTCTCCCCCTACGGCGGCCTCGTCATCGCCGAGGACGGCGAGGGCGTCCAGCACCTCTTCGGCGCCACCGACAGCGGCCGCACCTACCCCATCGCCCGCAACGAACTCAACCTCGGCACCGAAGAGGACCCCGAGTACAGCGAGTTCACCGGCGTCACCTTCTCCCCCAACGGCCGGACGCTGTACGCCAACATCCAGACGCCCGGAATCATGCTCGCCATCACCGGCCCTTGGAAGCGCCAGAAGCGCGGGTGATTAATTCGCTCGCCCGTTCCGCGGCCGCCCTCCTACAGTGATGAATGTCCAGGTGCGAAGGCAGGACCTACTTCCACTGATAATGGGGCGGCCGCGGGTTCGAGTCCCGCCACCGGTACAACGCGCCGGTGTAGCTCAGGGGTTAGAGCACCTAATGTCGGTTCCGCCGACCTGAACTCTGGACACCACAACTTCACGCACCTCCCGGTGCGAACCATTCGATCTCGGGGAGGCGCAGCTCATGGTGGGTGCCCGGTGCGCAGGCGGCGGATACTTCGGGGACCGGTGGGGGCTCGACCCCCGTGCGGGTTCGAATCCCGTCATCGACCCGGGGTCGATGTGGCGGAACGGAAGACGCGCCGGTTTATAGTCACCGCAGCCGACTTCGAACTCGGTCATCCTCCATTTGCTGCGCCTCCCTCCGAAACACCGATGAATTCGGGGGAATTCACCATGGCGCGATTCAACAAGAAGGCGGCGCGGGCGCAGCCCACCTCGCGGGTCACCTCCACCGGACGCGTACTCCGGTCCTACGAGGGCGGCCGCGGTCATGAGCGGGACGCGCGCTCCGAGCTCTTTCTCCTGGCGGTCGCCAACTTCGTCTCGCAGCAGACCTTCTACGAGTCCGGCGCCGACCGGGACGACCGCTTCGCGCGCCTCGTGCGGCGGCTCGCCGTCGAGGACCCCGCGTGGACGGCCGGCCTGCTCGGCTGGCTTCGCGGCGAGGGGAACCTCCGTACGGCCTCGATCGTGGGCGCCGCCGAGTACGTGAAGGCACGTCTCGACGCCGGCGTCACCGACGGCCCGGCCAACCGGCAGGTCATCGCCTCGGTGCTGCGGCGCCCGGACGAGCCCGGCGAGCTGCTCGGGTACTGGACGTCGACCTACGGCCGCGCCGTGCCCAAGCCCGTCAAGCGCGGTGTCGCCGACGCCGTACAGCGTCTCTACAACGGCAAGTCGCTGCTGAAGTACGACACCGCGTCCAAGGGCTACCGCTTCGGCGACATCCTCAACCTGGTGCACGCCGCCCCCGACGCGGACAAGCCGTGGCAGGGCGAGCTGTTCCGGTACGCGCTGGACCGCCGGCACAACCCGGACACGGCCGTGCCGCCCGCGTCGAGCACCGTGCTCACCGCGCACCGCGAGCTGATGGCGCTGCCGGTCGAGCGGCGGCGCGCGGTCGTCACGTCCGAGGGCGGCGCCGAGCGGCTCGCGGCGGCCGGGATGACGTGGGAGGCGCTGGCCGGATGGCTCCAGGGTCCGATGGACAAGGCGGCCTGGGAGGCCGTGATCCCGTCCATGGGTGCCATGGCGCTGGTCCGCAACCTGCGGAACTTCGACCAGGCCGGTGTCGGGGACGAGGCCGCGGCCCAGGTCGCGGCGCGTATCAGCGACCCGGCCGAGGTCGCACGGTCGCGGCAGTTCCCCTTCCGGTACCTGGCCGCGTACCAGCACGCGCCCTCGCTGCGCTGGGCGTACCCGCTGGAGCAGGCGCTCGGCCACTCGCTGGCCAATGTGCCCGCGCTGGCCGGCCGGACGCTGGTCCTCGTCGACCGTTCGGGCTCGATGTGGGCGCGCCTCTCGGACCGCTCGCAGCTCAACCGGGCCGACGCGGCGGCGATCTTCGGTACGGCGCTGGCGCTGCGGGCCGAGCAGGCGGACCTCGTCGAGTTCGGCACCACGAGCCGGAACCTGACGTACGGCAAGGGCGAGTCGGTGCTGAAGATCCTGGGCCGCTTCGGCGACCTGGGCGGCACCGACACCACCTCGGCGGTCCGTGCGCACTACCGGGGGCAGGACCGGGTGCTGATCGTCACCGACGAGCAGTACACGTTCAACCGGCACGGCGACCCGACCCGGCAGGTCCCCGCCCATGTGCCGGTCTACACCTGGAACCTCGCCGGCTACCGCGCGGGCCACGGCCCCTCGGGCAAGGCGAACCGGCACACCTTCGGGGGCCTGACGGACGCGGCGTTCCGGATGGTTCCGCTGCTGGAGAGCGCTCGGGACGCCGACTGGCCGTGGGCCGCCTGAGCGGTGGCAGCAGAGCGGTGACAAGCGTGGCCCGCACTTTCACGGGGAGTGCGGGCCACACCCTTGTCTCCCCCATGGATTGACATCTAACATTTCAGTTTGTGGAAGCCATACCGCGCACCCTGCTCAGGGACCGCGCCTACGAAGCCATCCGGGACGCCATCGTCGCCGGTGAGCTCGAACCCGGCGCGGTGGTGCGGGACGCCGATCTCGCGGAGCGGCTCGGGCTGTCCCGGGCGCCGGTGCGGGAGGCGTTCTCCCGGCTCGTCGACGAGGGGCTGCTGGAGAGCAAGCCGCAGAGCTATACGCGGGTGACCCCGCTGATGCCCGGCGAGGTGCGGGACGCCGCGGCCGTGGTGGGCGCCATGCACGAACTCGTCACCCGGGTCGCCGTGCCCCGGCTGTTCGCCGCGGACGTCGAGACGATGCGCGCGGCCAACGAGCGGTTCGCGGCGGCCGTCGCCGCGGGCGACGTGGACACCGCGCTGAAGGCCGACGACGAACTCCACGACGTCCTCGTCCGTGTCAGCGGCAACCGCGCGGCCGCCGCGACCGCCGCCCGCTACACCCCGCTCATCCGCCGGCTGGAGCGACGGCGCTTCGGCGAAGGCGGCACCTGCCGTTCCGCCGGGCTGCACGAGCGGCTCATCGAGGCCTGCGCGGCCGGTGACGCGGCCGAGGCGGTCCGGGTCACGGCCGAGATCTGGCGGGGCCTCGCGGAACTCGCCGACAGCGACTGAACCCGTACCGGGAGGACCCATGTCCCTTTCCTCTTACGACCGTTACCCGCTCCTCTTCGGCCCGTCTCCGGTGCACCGGCTGGAACGGCTCACCGCCCACCTCGGCGGTGCGGCGCTCTGGGCCAAGCGCGAGGACTGCAACTCCGGTGTGGCGTACGGCGGGAACAAGACCCGCAAGCTGGAGTACCTGATCGCCGACGCCCTCGCGCAGGGCTGCGACACGCTGGTCTCGATCGGTGGGGTGCAGTCCAACCACACCCGTCAGGTCGCGGCCTGTGCCGCCCGGGCGGGGCTCAAGTGTGTGCTGGTGCAGGAGAGTTGGGTGGACTGGCCGGACGCCGTGTACGACAAGGTCGGCAACATCCTGATCAGCCGGCTCGCCGGGGCCGATGTACGGCTGGTGAAGGCCGGGTTCGGGATCGGGTTCAAGGAGAGCTGGGAGCAGGCGCTCAGCGAGGTCGAGGAGTCGGGCGGCAAGCCGTACGCCATCCCCGCCGGCGCCTCCGACCACCCGCTCGGCGGCCTCGGCTTCGCCGGATGGGCGTACGAGGTCGCCGAGCAGGAACGGGAGTCGGGGGTCTTCTTCGACACCGTGGTCGTGTGCTCGGTGACCGGGTCCACCCAGGCCGGCATGGTCGCCGGGTTCGCCGCCCTGGAGGAGGCGGGCGGCCGGCCGCGCCGCGTGCTCGGCATCGACGCGTCCGCGAAGCCCGCCGCCACCCGTGAGCAGATCGCCCGGATCGCCCGGAACACCGGGCAGCTCATCGGCGTCCAGCGGGAGCTGACCGAGTCGGACGTCGAGCTGGACGACCGGTACCACGCGGGCGTCTACGGCATCCCCGACGAGACGACCCTCGCGGCGATGCGGCTGGCCGCGCGCACGGAGGGGATGGTCACCGACCCGGTGTACGAGGGGAAGTCGATGGCGGGGATGATCGACCTCGTCGAGCGCGGGGAGATCGGGCGGGACTCCACCGTCCTGTACGCCCACCTGGGCGGGCAGCCGGCGCTGAACGCCTACAGCGCGCTGTTCTAGACCCCCGGTGCCGGCGGAACGGCCGGGTCCGGCCGGGGGGAAGCCCCGGGCCGGACCCGTGACGGCTACAGGGCCTGGGCGGCCGGCTTCACCATCCCGCGTACCGTGCGGGACTTCACGAAGTCGCCCATCGCCGTCATCTCCCACTCGCCGGAGAACTGACGGATCAGCTTGGCCATCATCACGCCGGTCTGGGGCTCGGCGCCGGTGAGGTCGAAGCGGACGAGCTCCTCGCCGGTCGTGCCGTCCAGGAGCCGGCAGTAGGCCTTGGCGACCTCGGTGAACTTCTGCCCGGAGAAGGAGTTGACGGTGAAGACCAGTCCGCTGACCTCCTGCGGCAGCCGTCCCAGGTCGACGGTGATCACCTCGTCGTCGCCGCCGCCCTCGCCGGTGAGATTGTCGCCGGAGTGGCGGATCGCGCCGCCCACGATCTGGAGCTTGCCGAAGTAGCAGCTGTCGATGTGGTTGCGCTGCGGGCCGTACGCGATGACCGAGGCGTCCAGGTCGATGTCCTTGCCGCGGTACGCCGGCTCCCAGCCGAGGCCCATCTTGACCGAGGAGAGCAGGGGGCGGCCGCCCTTGACGAGGGACACCGTCTGGTTCTTCTGGAGGCTGACCCGGCCCTTGTCGAGGTTGATCTTCCCCGCGCCCGGGGCGTGTGCGGGCGGCGGGGGAGTGGCC
>NZ_JABERD010000307.1 GCF_013044505.1 Streptomyces sp. S3(2020)
GTTCAAGGGCGCGGGGGCGGCGGGGTCGTATGCGGGTTCGACCTCGGTGTCCTGCGGGGGCCCGGCCTCCGGCACTGTGTCGCTCATGCCCCGACGCTACCCCGAAGGCCCGGTGTACCGTCGATCTCGATGGCCACGATCGAAGAGTGCCGCGCCGCGCTCGAAAAGCTCTCGGACAGCATGCAGCACGCCGAAGGGGACGCCGCCACCGCGGCCGCCCTGGACCGCTCGGTGAGCTGCCGGATCACCGACCTCGACATCACCTTCGTGGGCCGTATGACAGGCGGCCGGATCGTGGTCCAGGACACGCTCCAGGGCGCTCCGAAGGAGAAGGCCCAGATCAGACTGACCATGAAGGGCGACGACCTGGTGGCCCTGGTCGACGGCGGGCTGAACTTCGCCAAGGCCTGGGGCTCGGGCCGGGTCAAACTGGAGGCCGGTCTGCGCGACCTCTTCCAGCTCAGGAAGCTTCTTTAGCCACGACCCTCGCCTCTTCCCGGATGCGCGCCTTCCGCGCCGCCGGCACCACCAGCGGCGTCCCCGTCTCCGGGTCGTCGATGACCTGGCAGCGCAGCCCGAAGACCTCCTCGACCAGCTGGGCCGTGACGATGTCGTTCGGCGCCCCCTCGGCGATGACGCTGCCGTCCTTCAGGGCGATCAGATGCGTGGCGTACCGGGCGGCGTGGTTGAGGTCGTGGAGAACGGCCACCAGCGTGCGGCCCTGCTCCTCGTGCAGTTCAGCACAGAGGTCGAGTACGTCGATCTGGTGCTGGATGTCGAGGTAGGTGGTCGGCTCGTCGAGGAGCAGCAGCGGGGTCTGCTGGGCGAGCGCCATGGCGATCCACACCCGCTGCCGCTGACCGCCGGACAGCTCGTCGACATAACGGTCCGCGAGCTCGGCGACACCGGTCTGCGCCATCGACTCCTGTACGACCCGCTCGTCCTCGGTCGACCACTGGCGCAGGATGCCCTGGTGCGGGTAGCGGCCGCGGCCGACGAGGTCTCCGACGGTGATCCCGTCGGGCGCGATGGACGACTGAGGCAGCAGACCCAGCGTCCGCGCGACCTTCTTCGCGGGCATCGACTGGATGACCTGCCCGTCGAGCAGCACCCGGCCCTGGTTCGGCTTCAGCATCCGCGACAGCGCCCTCAGCAGCGTGGACTTGCCGCACGCGTTCGGGCCGACGATCACGGTGAAGGAGTTGTCGGGGATCTCCACCGACAGCTGCTCCGCGATGACGCGCTGGTCGTAGGCGAGGGTGACGTTCTCGGCGGAGAGGCGGTTCACGGTGCTCCTTCGGGTGTTCTGGTTCGCCCGGGTGTTGTTGTTCGCCGAGCCGCTCATATCCGGCCCGCCTTGCGTTCGGTGACCAGCAGCCACAGCAGATAGACACCGCCGAGCACACCGGTGACCACGCCCACCGGCATCTGGTCGGCGCCGAAGACCTTCTGCGAGATCCAGTCGGCGCCGACCAGCAGGGCGGCGCCCATGCACAGCGAGGGCAGCAGATTCGGTCCGGGCGAGCGGGTCAGTCGGCGGGCGAGCTGCGGCGCGGTGAGCGCCACGAAACTGACCGGACCGGCGGCGGCGGTCGCGGACGCGGTGAGCAGGACGGCGGCGATCATCAGCAGCGCCCGCACCCGCTCGACGCGCACGCCGAGGGCGTTCGACACGTCGTCGCCCATCTCCATCATCCGCAGCCCGCGCGCGTTGCCGAGGACGAGCGGTACGAGGACGGCGCACAGGCCCAGCAGCGGCCACACCTGTTCCCAGTCACGGCCGCTGAGCGACCCGGTCATCCAGACCATCGCCCGGGCCGCGTCGACGATGTCGGACACGGTCATCAGATAGCCGTTGACCGCAGTGAGGATCGCGGACACACCGATGCCGACCAGCACCAGCCGGTAGCCGTGCACGCCCTGCTTCCATGCGAGCAGATAGATGGAGAGCCCCGCCACCAGACCGCCCACCAGCGCCCCGACGGTCACCTCGGCCGCGCTCCCGGAGAACAGCACGATCATCACGAGCGCACCGGCCGTCGCCCCCTGTCCGAGGCCGAGGATGTCCGGGCTGCCCAGCGGGTTGCGGGACACGGCCTGGAACAGCGCGCCGCCGAGCCCGAGCGAGGCGCCGACCAGCAGCCCGACGAGGACCCTGGGCAGCCGCAGCTCGTTGACGATGAACTCCTGGCCCGCGTTCCCGTTGCCGAGCAGCGTCTTGAGCACGTCGCCGGCCGGGATCGGGAAGTCTCCGGTGCCGATGAGCACGACGCTCGCGGCGAGCGCGGCGGCAAGGAGCAGCAGTACGACGGTGAAGGCGCGGACGTCGAGGCGGACCGACAGCCCGCCCGGCGTCCTGATGGCACGGTTGGTCTTCACAGCTGCGCCGTCCTCCGCCGTCGTACGAGAAAGATGAAGACCGGGCCACCGATGATCGCGGTGACGATGCCGACCTGAAGTTCGGAGGGCCGGGCGACGATCCGGCCGATGACATCGGCGCCGAGCAGCAGCACGGGCGACAGGACGGTCGCGTACGGCATGATCCAGCGCAGGTCGGGCCCGGTGAAGGAACGCACGGCGTGCGGCACCATCAGGCCGACGAACACGATCGGTCCGCAGGCGGCGGTCGCGGCCCCGCACAGCACGGTGGCGGCGAGCATCGACAGCGCCCGGGTGCGGTTGAGGTCGGCGCCGAGGGCCTTGGCGGTGTCGTCGCCCATCTCCATGGCGTTGAGCGGCCGGGCGAGCGCGAGGGCGAGGACCGTGCCGACCACGAGGAACGGCAGGACCTGGAGGATGGTCGACTCACTGGCCGAGGACAGCGAACCCACCGTCCAGAAACGCATCTTGCCGAGCGCGGCCTCGTCCGTGATCATCACGGCCTGGAGATAGCCGTAGAGCGCGGCACTGATCGCCGTGCCGGCGAGCGCGAGCCGTACCGGCGTCGCCCCCCGGCTGCCGCCGAGGAACCACACGAGCGCCCCGACCGCGGCCGCTCCGAGGAACGCGAACCAGACGTAGCCGGTCAGGCTCGTGACACCGAAGTACGTCATGGCGGTGACGACCGCCGCGGACGCACCCGCGTTGATACCGAGCAGTCCGGGATCGGCCAGCGGATTACGGGTGAGCGCCTGGAGGACCGCGCCGGACAGACCGAGCGCGGCACCGGCCAGCAGACCCAGCAGGGTCCGCCACACCCGCTCGGAGACGACGACGTCGCCGTACGTCCCCGAGTTCTCGAACAGGCCGTGCCACACCTGCCCCATCGACAGCTCTTTCGCCCCGATCGCGATGCTCGCCAGAGCGACGAGCAACAGGATCGCGACGGACACGAGCAACCCAAGGGCGCGTATCGCCCGGCGGGTTGGGGGCGCGGGAGCAGTCTCCGCGCGCTGTTCGGGGGGACTGTCGACCAACACGCAGTTAGGTTAGCCTACCCTCGGATTCAGCCACGATCCCGCTGCACGGGTTCACAGGCTGGGCACCCCGGCGCCCCTCTCACAGGCCCAGCCGCGCGAGCGCCTTCCCTCCGTCCAGCTCGCACGTTCCCGCACCGGCCGCCGTCCACGCCGCCGCGCACAGCGCCCGCAGCCCGTCCAGGGCCGCCCCCTCACCGTCCAGTTCCAGCCCGTCGGTACCGGCCGTCGCCGTCCAGCCCCCGCACCGGAACCCGCCGTCCGCCTCGGTGACTTCGGGCTGCCCCGTGAGCATCCCGCGCAGATCGGCGTCGACATACGTCGGCCGGTGCTGCGGCGGCGCGGCCAGCAGCTGCGCCCCGTCGGTCACGCCGGTCAGGACGAGCAGCGAGTCGACCTCCCCGTTGAACGCGCCCTCGATGTCCGTGTCCAGCCGGTCCCCGACCACCAGCGGCCGCTCGGCGCCGGTCCGCAGGATCGTCTCCCGGTGCATGGGCGGCAGCGGCTTGCCCGCGACCTGCGGCTCGGCCCCGGTCGCGATGCGCACCACCTCCACCGCCGCCCCGTTGCCCGGCGCGATCCCGCGCCCGCTCGGAATGGTGAGGTCGGTGTTGGACGCGAACCACGGCACCCCGCGCGCGACGGCGTACGAAGCCTCCGCGAACCGCCCCCACGGCAGATCCGGACCCCCGAACCCCTGCACCACCGCGACCGGATCGTCATCGGCCGACTCGACGGGCTCCAACCCCCGCTCCCGCAACGCGACCCGCAGCCCCTCCCCGCCGATCACCAGCACCCGCGCCCCCGCGGGCACCTGCTCACTGATGAGCCGCGCGACCGCCTGAGCCGAGGTGATGACCTCACCGGCCTCCGTCGGTATCCCCAGCTCCGTCAGATGGTCCGCCACCGTGTCCGGCGTCCGCAGCGCGTTGTTGGTGACATACGCGAGACGCATCCCGCCGGCCCGAGCCGTGGCCAACGACTCGACGGCGTGCACGATCGCGCTCCCTCCCGCGTACACCACCCCGTCGAGGTCGAGCAGCGCGGTGTCGTACGCCTCGCTCAGGGCCTGGCCACTGCCCTCGGGCCTCGTCCTGACGCTCTGGCTCATTCCACATCGCTCCTCGCTCGACGGCTTTCCCCCGATCATCCCTCACGCCACCGACACACGTACGATGCCGGGATGAACACCGCAGGTCACTCGGAAGCAACGGCGCGCCGGGGCCTGGAACTCACCCCGTTCCGAGGCCTTCGTTACGACCCCGACCGGGTCGGCAGCCTCGCGGCCGTGACATCCCCTCCGTACGACGTCGTCGTACGCCCCGACGGAGTCGTCCACCTCCAGTCCGCGGACCCGCACAACATCGTCCGGCTGATCCTGCCCCAGGCGACCACCCCGACCGCCCGCAACGAACAGGCGGCCGACACCCTGCGCCGCTGGCTCGCGGAGGGCGTCCTGACCGCCGACCCCGATCCCGGCCTGTACGTCTACGAACAGCGCGCGACCGACGGCATGCTCCAACGCGGCGTCATCGGCACCCTGCGTCTGTCGGACCCCTCTGAAGGCGTGGTCCTGCCGCACGAGGACGTCATGCCGCACGTGGTCGCCGACCGCGCGGCCCTCATGCGCGCCACCTCCGCGAACCTGGAACCCCTGCTCCTCACGTACCGCGGCACGGGCTCGGCGACCGACACGACAGCAGTGGTCGAACGCACGGCCGAGCAGGAGCCACTCCTCTCCACCACCACCGAGGACGGCTACAGCCACCGTCTCTGGGCGATCACCGACCCCGCCGCCGTGGCCGCGATCCAGACCGACCTCGCCCGCCACCAGGCCCTCATCGCCGACGGCCACCACCGCTGGGCGACATACCGCCGGCTACGCGCGGAGCACCCCTCCCCCAGCCCCTGGGACTACGGCCTCGTCCTCCTGGTCGACACGGCCCGCTACCCCCTCCGCGTCCGCGCCATCCACCGCCTCCTGCACGGCCTGCCGGTGGCGGACGCCCTGGCCCCGCTCGAAGGGCTGTTCCGCATCCGCCGTCTCGACGTCCCCCTGACCGAGGCCCTGGACACCCTCGCCGACGCGGCCTGCGCGGGCAACGCCTTCCTGCTCGCCGGAGACGGCGCCTTCCACCTCGTCGACCGCCCGGACCAGGACCTCCTCGCCCGTACGGTCCCCACCGACCGTCCCACGGCCTGGCGCACCCTGGACGCCACGGTCCTGCACGCCACGCTCCTCGACCATGTCTGGCACGTCCCCGAGGACGACCCCACCCGCATCGCCTACATCCACGACACCGCCGCCACGGTCCGCAAGGCGGAGCGCGACGGCGGAACGGCCGTCCTCCTGCACCCGGTCCGCGAGGAGGTCGTCCGCGGCCTGGCCCGCCAGGGCGTCACCATGCCCCGCAAGTCGACGTCGTTCGGCCCGAAGCCGGCGTCGGGCCTGGTGCTGCGCGCGCTGGAACTCTGAGCCGTCGCAGAACGACAGAGGGCGGGATCCCGGTGCTGGGATCCCGCCCTCTGTCACATACGGACGTCAGTCCTTGTCGCCCTCGTCCTCATCGTCGTCCTCGTCCGCTTCCACGTCGTCCGCTTCGGCGACATCCGCCTCCGCTTCCGCCTTCTCGGAAACGCCCTCGGCCTCGACCTCGCCGCCCTCTTCACCGAGCGCGTCGACGAAGTCGACACCGTCCATCTCGGCGAGCCGGTCCGAGGCGTCCGTGCTGCCGTCCTTGTCGGACTCCACGGCCTTCGCGAACCACTCCCGCGCCTCGTCCTCCCGGCCGGCGGCGAGCAGCGCGTCGGCGTACGCGTACCGCAGACGTGCCGTCCACGGCTGTACGGAGCTGGAGGCCAGCTCGGGGCTCTGCAACGTCACGATGGCCGCGTCCAGCTGCCCCAGATCACGCCGGGCACCGGCCGCGACGAGCCGCATCTCGACCTGACCGGCCTTGTCCAGCTTGTTCACGTCGGGCGCCCCGGCCATGTCCAGCGCCTTCTCCGGCCGCCCGAGGCCACGCTCGCAGTCGGCCATGAGGGGCCACAGCTCCGCACTGCCGGTCATCCGCCGCGCGGCCCGGAACTCGGCGAGCGCCTCGGAGTACTTCTGGTTCGCGTACGCCGCGAACCCGGCCGCCTCCCGTACGGCGGCGACGCGCGACGCGAGCCGCAGTGCCACCTTGGAGTAGCCGTAGGCGCCCTCGGGGTCCTCGTCGATGAGCCGGGCAACCATCACCAGGTTCTTGGCGACGTCCTCCGCGAGCGTCTTCGGCAGGCTCAGCAGCTCCTGCTTGACGTCCTTGTCGATCTCGTCGCCCGTGACGTCCTCGGGGATCGGCAGCCGCTTGATCGGCTCGCGGTCCCGGTCCCGGTCCCGCTCATCACGGAAGCGGCCGCCACCGCGCCGGTCGTCGCGGCGGTCGTATCCACCGCGGCTGTCGTCACGACGGTCGTCGCGCCGGTCGTCACGCCCACGGAACCCTCCGGGACGGCCACCGCGGTCGTCGCCGCCACGGAACCCTCCCGGACGGCCACCGCGGTCGTCCCGACGCGGCCCACGGTCACCTCGGTCGTCCCGGCCGCGGAAGCCGCCGCCACCGCGGTTGTCGCCGCCACGGTTGTCGTCACGGCGGAACGCCGGACGGGGCCCACGGTCGTCGCCACGGCGGTCATCCCGACGGTCATCGCGACGCTCGTAGCCGCCGCCACCGCGGTTGTCCCCGCCACGGTTGTCATCACGGCGGAACGCCGGACGCGGCCCACGGTCGCCGCCGCGGTCACCCCGGTCGTCACGCCGGAAGCCACGGTCGCGGTCATCCCCACCGCGGAATCCGCCGCGGTCGCGGTCACGGTCGTCCCGGCGGAAGCCGCCCCGGTCACCGTCGCGACGGTCGTCGCGCCGATCGAAGCCGCCACGGTTGTCGTCGCGACGGAACGCCGGACGCGGCCCACGGTCGTCGCCACGGCGGTCATCGCGCCGGTCGTCGCGTCGGCCGTAGCCGCCGCCACCCCGGTTGTCGCCGCCACGGTTGTCATCACGACGGAACGCCGGACGCGGCCCGCGGTCGTCGTCACGACGCTCCCCACGGTCTCGGTCGTCGCGGCGGAAGGCCGGACGGGGACCGCGGTCGTCGTCACGGCGGAAGCCGCGGTCACGGTCGTCCCGGCGCGGTCCGGTGGGACGGTCGTCACGGCGGAACGCCGGACGCGGCCCACGGTCGCCGTCACGGCGGTCATCGCGCCGGTCGTCGCGACGCTCGTAGCCACCGCCACCCCGGTTGTCCCCGCCACGGTTGTCATCACGACGGAACGCCGGACGCGGCCCACGGTCGTCGCCACGGCGGTCATCGCGCCGGCCATAGCCACCGCCACGGTTGTCGCCACCGCGGTTGTCATCGCGGCGGAAGCCGCCACGGTCGCCACCTCGGTCGTTGCCGCCGTTGCCACGGTCGTTGTCGCGACGGAAGCCACCGCGGTCGCCACGGTCACCGCCGCGGAATCCGCCACGGTCACCGCGGTCGTTGCGGTCACCACTGTCCCGTCGCCGCTGGTCGCGCTCCGGTCGGTCGTCGGGAGAGTTGGTGGACATGGGTGACTCCTGTCTCGGTACTGCAAGCATTGTAAAAACAAAAGGACCCCTGGTCCCAGCTGAACGCTGGGACCAGGGGTCCTTCCAAAGATTGCTCGGCGGTGTCCTACTCTCCCACAGGGTCCCCCCTGCAGTACCATCGGCGCTGTAAGGCTTAGCTTCCGGGTTCGGAATGTAACCGGGCGTTTCCCTCACGCTATGACCACCGAAACCCTAATGGTTTCGAGCGAACAAGCACACTCTTCTGTTATGCGTTCTGCTCTAAGCCGGCAACGGTCGTTGCCTCAGAACTAACACAGTGGACGCGAGCAACTGAGGACAAGCCCTCGGCCTATTAGTACCGGTCACCTCCACCCATTACTGGGCTTCCAGATCCGGCCTATCAACCCAGTCGTCTACTGGGAGCCTTACCCC
This sequence comes from Streptomyces sp. S3(2020), assembly GCF_013044505.1. Classification (GTDB taxonomy): domain Bacteria; phylum Actinomycetota; class Actinomycetes; order Streptomycetales; family Streptomycetaceae; genus Streptomyces. The sequence goes on from NZ_JABERD010000307.1 coordinate 8,425, forward strand.
ATCAA
>NZ_JABERD010000308.1 GCF_013044505.1 Streptomyces sp. S3(2020)
TTTTTTTTTGTCAGGCGGAAGACGGGATGCTAGGGGGTCAGGTGGGTCGGGGGCTCGGAGATGTGTATAAGGGACGGGTGGGGGGGGTCGGGTGGAACGGGACTGCGGGGGTCAGGCGTTGACGGCGGGGATCACCTTCGAGCCGTAGGCGTCGATGACGGTCTCCTGCGCGTCGTGCATGTCGTAGACGGCGAACTGGTCGACGCCGAGCTCGCGCAGGGCGTTGAGCTTCTCGATGTGCTTCTCGACGGGGCCGATGATGCAGAACCGGTCGACGATCTCGTCGGGCACGAACGCGGTGTCGGGGTTGTCGGAGCGGCCGTGGTGGGAGTAGTCGTACCCCTCGCGGGCCTTGATGTAGTCGGTGAGTTCCTGCGGGACCATGCCGCCGCCCGAGCCGTACTTCGACACCAGGTCGGCCACGTGGTTGCCGACCATCCCGCCGAACCAGCGGCACTGCTCCCGGGCGTGGGCGAGCGCCTCGGGCGAGTCGTCCTCGGTGACGTACGCGGGGGCGGCGACGCAGATCTTGACCTCGGAGGGGTCGCGCCCGGCGGCGACGGCCGCGTCCTTGACGGCCTTGACCATGTACTCGGTGAGGTAGAGGTCGGCGAGCTGGAGGATGAACCCGTCGGCCTCCTCGCCGGTCATCTTCAGCGCCTTGGGGCCGTACGCGGCCATCCAGACGGGGAGTTCGGCGTCCTCCTTGATCCAAGGGAACTTGATGACCGTGCCGCCGAGGTCGGCCTCCTGACCGGAGCCGAGCGCCTTGATGACCTTCATGGCCTCGCTGATGCGGGCGAGGGTGTTCGGGGTACGGCCCGCGACGCGCATCGCGGAGTCGCCGCGTCCGATGCCGCAGACCGTGCGGTTGCCGAACATGTCGTTGAGGGTGGCGAAGGTGGAGGCGGTGACCTCCCAGGTGCGGGTGCCCGGGTTGGTGACCATGGGGCCGACCGTCAGCTTGGAGGTGTTCGCGAGGATCTGACTGTAGATCACGAACGGTTCCTGCCAGAGCACGGCGGAGTCGAAGGTCCAGCCATAGGTGAAGCCGTTGCGCTCGGCCCGCTTCATCAGGCTGACGACCTTCGAGGCCGGCGGGTCGGTCTGCAGGACGAGTCCGAAGTCCATGTGCGCCACTCCTAGGTGAGGTACTGACAGGTGGAGCGGGGGGTGTAGACGCCGTGCCCGGCGTGCCCGGTGTACTCCCGCTCGGTGATGACGAGTTCGCCGCGCGAGAGGACCGTCTCGACGCGGCCCGTGAGGCGCTTGCCCTCGTACGCCGAGTAGTCGACGTTCATGTGGTGCGTCTCGGCGGAGATGATCTGCTCCGCGTGCGGGTCGTAGATGACGACGTCGGCGTCGGCGCCCGGGGCGATGGTGCCCTTCTTGGGGTACATGCCGAACATACGGGCCGGGGTGGCGCAGGCGATCTCGATCCAGCGGCGGCGGCTGATGTGCCCGTCGACGACGGCCTGGTGGAGCAGGTCCATGCGGTTCTCGACGCCCGGCAGACCGTTGGGGATCTTCGAGAAGTCGCCGCGGCCGAGCTCCTTCTGACCCACGAAGCAGAAGGGGCAGTGGTCGGTGGAGACGACCTGGAGGTCGTTGGTCCGCAGCCCCTGCCAGAGCTTGGCCTGGTGCTCCTTGGGCCTCAGCGGAGTACTGCACACGTACTTGGAGCCCTCGAAGTCCGGTTCCGCGAGGTTGTCTGTCGACAGGAACAGGTACTGCGGGCAGGTCTCGCCGAACACGTTGAGCCCCTCGTCGCGCGCCCGCGCCAGCTCGGCCACTGCCTCCATGGCCGAGACGTGCACGACGTACAGCGGGGCGCCCGCGACCTGGGCGAGCTTGATGGCACGGTGGGTGGCCTCGGCCTCCAGGAGTCCCTTGCGGACCTCCCCGTGGTAGCGCGGGTCGGTCTCACCGCGCGCCAGCGCCTGCTCCACCAGCACGTCGATCGCGATGCCGTTCTCGGCGTGCATCATGATCAGTCCGCCGTTCTCGGCGGAGCGCTGCATGGCGCGCAGGATCTGGCCGTCGTCGGAGTAGAAGACCCCGGGATAGGCCATGAACTGCTTGAAGGAGGTGACGCCCTCCTCCACCAGCAGGTCCATCTCCTTGAGCGTCTCCTGGTTCACATCGGAGACGATCATGTGGAAGGCGTAGTCGATCGCGCAGTTGCCCTCCGCCTTGGCGTGCCAGGCGTCCAGGCCTTCGCGCAGGGAGTGGCCGACGCTCTGCACGGCGAAGTCGACGATGGTCGTCGTACCGCCCCAGGCGGCCGCCCGGGTGCCGGTCTCGAAGGTGTCGGAGGCGAAGGTGCCGCCGAACGGCAGCTCCATGTGGGTGTGGGCGTCGACGCCACCGGGGATGACGTACTTCCCGGTGGCGTCGATGGTCCGGTCGGCGGTGAACGATTCGGCCACCGGTGTGCCCGAGGCGGCGAGGGCGGCGATGCGGCCGTCCTCGATCAGCACGTCGGCGTGGATCTCGTCGGACGCGGTGATGACGAGACCACCGCGGATGACGGTACGGCTGCTCATGTTCCCTCTCCTGCCAGGGTGGTTGGTTCGGTCAGGGTGCGGTCAGCGGGGAGTAGGCGTCGGGACGGCGGTCCCGGAAGAACTGCCAGCGGTCCCGGACCTCCCGCAGCTTGGCCAGGTCCAGGTCGCGGACCACCAGTTCGGTCTCCTTGTCGCTCGCCACCTCGCCCACGAACTGGGCCTCGGGGTCGACGAAGTACGTCGTCCCGTAGAAGTCGTTGTCGCCGAGCTCCTCGACGCCGACCCGGTTGATCGCGCCGACGAAGTACTCGTTGGCGACGGCCGCCGCGGGCTGCTCCAGCTGCCACAGGTAGGCGGAGAGACCACGGGAGGTGGCCGACGGGTTGAAGACGATCTCGGCGCCCGCGAGGCCCAACGCCCGCCAGCCCTCCGGGAAGTGGCGGTCGTAGCAGATGTAGACGCCGATCCTCCCGACCTTGGTGTCGAAGATCGGCCAGCCCAGGTTGCCGGGGCGGAAGTAGAACTTCTCCCAGAATCCCGGGACTTGGGGGATGTGGTGCTTGCGGTACTTGCCGAGGTACGAGCCGTCCGCGTCGATCACGGCGGCGGTGTTGTAGAGGACGCCGGGCTGCTCCTCCTCGTACATCGGCAGGACGAGGACGATGCCCAACTCCTTGGCCAGCGCCTGGAATCGCTTGACGATCGGCCCGTCCGGGATCTGCTCGGCGTACTCGTAGAACGCCTTGTCCTGGACCTGGCAGAAGTACGGCCCGTAGAACAGCTCCTGGAAGCACAGGACCTGAGCACCCTGCGCGGCCGCGTCGCGGGCCGCCTGCTCGTGTACCTGGATCATCGATTCCTTGTCGCCCGTCCACGCGGTCTGGAAAAGGGCGGCGCGAATCACTCTGCTCATCGGGACCTCCGGTCGCTAGGTGTGCGAGAAGGCTAGAAAGTCCGAAAGCAGGCTTTGAGTTGCACGGTGTCACGTCTGAGGACGTTCGGCGTGCCACGGTGTCACCCTCTCGTGGACCCATGTTTCACCGCCGTTTTCCCAGGTCGTGGCATGTTTCAGCCCTGTTGCGCGTCGTGCGCGAGGAGCGCGATGTGCACCGATGCGGCCTGCTCGAAGTCGTCGAGGTCGACGCCGAGCCGCCCCTGAATCGCTTCCAGCCGGCGGTACAGCGCGGGCCGGGAGACGTGGTGGAGCTGGGCGGTGCGGGACTTGTTGCGACCGGTGGCGAGATACGTCCGCAGGACGGCGAGCAGTCCGTCCCCGGAGCCCGTGTCGCACAGCAGCCCGTCCAGTTCCCGCTCCGCGAAGGACTGCACCTGCGGGTCGTCGCGCAACAGCCGTATCAGACCGCGCAGATGGACGTCCTTGAGGCGTACGACAGCCGGGAGGTCGAGGATTCCGGAGGCGACGGCGTCCGCGACGTGCTGGGCCTCGCGCATCCCGGCGGGGACGTCGTCCCAGGCCGTACGGGGATCGGCCGCGGCCACCACGGTCTGGGGCAGCCGGGCCGCGAAGTTCGCCGTCAGGACCGAGGCGTCCTGGTCCCGGGCCAGGCTCAGCAGCACGGCGGTCGCCCCGTCGGCGAGTTCGGCGACGATTCCGGACAGGCCCAACAGGCGCAGCACGCGGTCGAGTTCGGCCGGGTCACCGTCCCGTACGACCAGCGGCACGAATGTCCGCCGGTTGACGGGCAGTCCGGCGGCCCGCGCCCGCGGCAGCAGCTGCCTCGCCGGTACGACCCCGCTCACCAGGTCGGTCAGCAGGCTCTGCGCGGACTGCTCCTCCCAGGTGTGGGCGGAGTTCCCGGCGAGCATGCGGTGCAGCACGAGGGCCTCGGCGGCCCGGTCGGCGAGCAGCCGCCCGGTGGCGGTGTCCCCGCGGTATCCGCACAGCAGGATCTGGCCCCAGCGTTCCCCGCGTCCGCCCAGCTCGGCCCTGATCCAGCCGTCCCCCTCGCTGCCGCCGGCCTGGCGGGCGATGCGCTCCCAGTCCCGCAGCACGTCGTCCACGGCCGGCCGCTCCCCCGCCGTGGCGAGGACACGATGGGCGAGGTTGGTGACGACGACCGGACAGGCGCTGTGCTGGGCGACGTCGTCGAGCAGCCGTTGCAGCGGGGCGCCCGCGGTGATGAGCCCGGTGAGACTGGTGCGTACGGCCTCGGAGAGGCTGACGGCGGCGAACTTCCGCCGGACCAGCCGGGACTGCACCTCCTCCGTCAGCTCGGCGAAGGGGAAGGGCCGGTGCAGGACGACCATGGGCAGCCCGCACCGCTCGGCCGCCCGCCGCATCACGTCCGGCGGGGCCGGGAACGCCCGTCCCAGGCCCAGGACGACCGCGGCCGCCTCCGCGCGGTGCAGGGACTGGATGTACTCGGCCTGCGCGCCCTCGTCGCCCGCGAGCAGCACCCCGGTGGTGAGGACCATCTCCCCGCCGGTGAGCATGACGCCGACGTCGGGTGCCTCGGCGACATGCACCCAGCGCACGGCCCGGTCGAGCTGGGCCGCGCCGGCCACCACCTCGGGCTCCCCGGCGAGGACCCGTTCCAGGGTGAGGACCTGGCGTACGGACAGGGCCGGTTCCAGATGGTCCAAGGTGGTGGTCATGGCGGTGGTTCCCTTGCTCCGTACTGCTACTGGATGCTCCTCAGAGCGTTCTCGAGGATCGCGGCGCCCTCCTCGGCCTCCGCGACGGTGAGGGACAGGGGTGGCGCGACCCGCAGGGCGCTGGTGTTGTGGCCGCCGCCCTTGCCGAGCAGCAGCCCGCCCTCGCGGGCCGCCTCCATCACGGCGGACGCGGCGTCCGGGTCGGCCTGGTCGGTGCCGGGCTTGACGAGCTCGATGCCGATCATCAGCCCGCGCCCGCGCACCTCCCGTACGCCGGGGGTCTGCGCGGCGACGGCCCGCAGCCGTTCGATGAGCAGCCCGCCGACGCGCCGGGCGTTGCCCTGGAGGTCGTGTTCCAGGAGGTACGACAGATTGGCGAGGCCGGCCGCCATGGTGACCTGGGTGCCGCCGAAGGTGGAGATGCTGTTGGCGTCCAGGCAGTTCATGATCTCGGCGCGGGCCACGACCCCGCCGATGGACATGCCGTTGCCGATGCCCTTGGCGAAGGTGAGGATGTCGGGCGGCCCGGAGGAGGCGTGCGCCTGCCAGCCCCAGAAGTGGTCGCCGGTGCGGCCCCAGCCGGTCTGCACCTCGTCGGCGATCCACAGGATGCCGCGCTCGGCGAGCACCTCGCGGAAGGCCGCGTACAGCCCGTCCGGGGGTGAGGTGAAGCCGCCGACGCCCTGGATGGGCTCGGCGATCAGGGCGGCGGGCGGGCGGGTGTGGCCGAGCAGGTCGGTCAGGTCGTCGACGCAGGCCGCGATGAACTCGTCGTCGCCGAGCGAGGCGTACGGGCCGCGGGTCCGCACGCCTCCGTGGACGTACAGCGTCTGGAGCGGGGACAGCGAGGTCGGGGACCAGCCTCGGTTGCCGGTGATGCCGACCGCGCTGAAGGAGCGGCCGTGGTAGCTGTTGCGCATCGCGAGGATCGTGTTGCTGCGGCGGTACGTCGTCGCGAGCATCAGGGCGGTGTCGTTGGCCTCGGTGCCGGAGGTGGTGAAGAAGACGCGGGCGTCCGGGATGCCGGACAACTGGGCGACGCGCTCGGCGAGTTCGACCATCGGCCGGTTGAGGTAGAGCGTGGACGAGTGGATGATCCGCCCGGCCTGCTCGCTCACCGCCTTCGTCACCTCGGGCAGCGCGTGGGCGGTCATCGTCGTCAGGATGCCGCCGAAGAAGTCGAGGTACTTGTTGCCCGCGGCGTCCCAGACGTGACGGCCCTCGCCGTGGGTGATCTCCAGCGGGTCCCGGTAGTAGAGGGCGAGCCAGTCGGGCAGCACGGCGCGGTGGCGGCCCAGCAGGTCCTTGTCGGTCACGGCTGCACCAGCCCTTCGTAGGCGTCGGGCCGTCGGTCCCGGTAGAAGGCCCACTGCTGCCGTACCTCTTCGATGAGGTCGAAGTCGAGGTCCCGGACGAGAAGTTCCTCCACCTTGTCGCTGGCGGTGTCCCCCACGAACTGGCCGCGCGGGTCCACGAAGTACGAGGTGCCGTAGAAGTCGTTGTCGCCGTACTCCTCGACGCCGACCCGGTTGATCGCGGCGATGTAGTACTCGTTGGCGACGGCCGCGGCGGGCTGTTCCAGGCGCCAGAGGTAGGAGGAGAGCCCGCGGTGGGTGGCCGACGGGTTGTAGACCAGCTGGGCTCCGTTGAGCCCGAGTTGCCGCCAGCCCTCCGGGAAGTGGCGGTCGTAGCAGATGTAGACGCCGACCTTGCCCACGGCGGTGTCGAAGACGGGCCAGCCGACGTTGCCCGGCTTGAAGTAGTACTTCTCCCAGAAGCCCTTGACCTGGGGGATGTGGTGCTTGCGGTACTTGCCGAGGAAGGTGCCGTCGGCGTCGATCACGGCCGCGGTGTTGTAGTAGAAGCCGGACTGCTCGACCTCGAAGACCGGTACGACGATCACCATGCCGGTCTCGCGGGCGAGCTCCTGCATACGAACCACGGTCGGTCCGTCCGGCACCGGCTCGGCCCAGCGGTAGTGCTCCGGCTCCTGGACCTGACAGAAGTAGGGGGCGTTGAACACTTCCTGGAACCCGATGATCCTCGCGCCCTGCCGGGCCGCCTCCCGGGCGTGCTCCTCGTGTTTCGCCACCATGGACTCGGTGTCGCCGGTCCAGGTGGCCTGGACCAGAGCGGCACGTACGACGTTGGCCATGAGCTGCTCCTTCGACGGGACCTCAGAGCCTCTACGCCCGTAGACAAAGGCCGTAGAGGGTCGAAAGTAAGCCTCTCCGGGAGCCTTGCCAAGACCATCGTCGTTAACCCGCGGAGTCGATCACGTTTCACACTCTCGTGGGTGATCGGCCGTACCCGTCAGGTGGTGAAGCCCGCGACCCGCAGTGCGTGGACGAGGTCCCAGTGGCGCTCCTGCGAGACAGCCCGGGCGGCCTCCAGCAGCAGCGGTACGAGGGTCTGCGGGCCGGGGGCGGCGCTGCGGGCCGCTTCCTCGGGGGTACGGACACGGACGTAGGCGTCGAGCAGCGCGCGCACCTCGCGGCGGCGGCCCTCGGCGACCAGCCCCAGCACGGCGGCGCCGATCTCCTCGGCGGGCCGGGCCACGCCCTGCCGCAGGATCTGCTCCCCGTCGCCGCCGCGCCCGGCCTCGACCAGCGCGTCCGCCGCGGCGACCAGCCGCTCGGCGGGCAGCGAGGCGGCCTCCCAGAGCAGGGTCGCCCAGTCGTGCCCGAGCCCGGCGCGCTGGAGCTCGCCGGCCAGCCGCGGGAAACGGGCGGCGGGCCAGTAGGCGGCCTCGACGAGCAGCGCGTGCGCCTCACCGCTGCGTCCCTGCGCGCGCAGCCGCACCAGCGTCTCGACCGTCTCCGCGACCTCCCGCCCGGCCCCCGCGTCCACCGGCTCGGCCTGCGGCTCCGGCGACACCGCGGGCTCGTCGGCGGCCCCGGCGAACCGGGCACCACGGGGGTTGCGGCGGGTGCGGGGGGGGGGGGGGGGGGGGGGGGGGGGCGCGGGGGGGCGGGGGGGCGGGGGGGGGGCGGGCGGGGCGGCGGTGGGGCGGAGGTGACGCCAGCCCTGCGGGAGTTTGCGGTGGTAGCAGATGTAGCCGCCGAGCTGGGCCACGGCGGTGTGGAAGACGGGTGAGCGGACGGTGTCCGGCTGGAAGTAGGAATGCTCCCAGAAGCCCTTGACCGTGGGGATGTGGTTCTTGCGGTACCAGCCGAGGAAGGTGCCGTGGGCGTCGATCACGGCCGCGGTGTTGAAGTAGAAGGCGGACGGCGCGACCTCGAAG
>NZ_JABERD010000309.1 GCF_013044505.1 Streptomyces sp. S3(2020)
GGGGGGGGGAGGCAGGGTGCGAGTGGGTGGGGGGGTGGGGGGCGGTGTCTGCGGGGGTCGGCGGGGGTGTGGGGGACGGTCATGCGGCCCATGCTGGCCGATGGGAATGAGAGCTTCCAGGGAGAAACGTGGGAGCCCGCTGTGCGTCGGGCCCGGGGCCGCGAAAGTTGAAGATTTCGTGTGCCAACTGTCTTTGCTTGCACACAACTTGGCGTCGGCCGGTCCTCAACTTCGAATGCGGGTGCGGATACCGCCGGTAACTTATCTGAATTCACTGCGTTTTGAACTTTGGTCACTCGAACTTCTTGTTTCCTGTGATTCACGTGTGCGAAAGTGACCGCCCCGAATGACCGCACCGTACCTGACGCGGCATAGGTATGCACCAATCACGCACCTGCTTTCCGACGGACGTGCAATAGCCATGCCGTCCTGCGGCTTGGAAGGAAATGGTTCAGTGCAATCCCCTTACCCCCCAAGACCCCCCTATCCGCCGCGGCCCGGAGCGACTCCGGGGGAGACCGACCGAAATCTCGTCGCTCAATTGGGCGGCGCCGAGGGCGGCGACCGCGCCGTCGCGCTGCTGATGGCCCGGCACTGGCGGGCCACCCATGACTACGCGGTCATCTGCCTGGCCTCCTCGTCCGGATCGGCGGAGCTCGTGGCCGCCGCGGCGTTCCACCGTGTGCTCGGCCGGGCGGGCGGGGGCGCGGTGCGGCCCCAACTCCTGTCCGCCGTACGGGACACGGTGAAGGAGTGGGCCGCACAGGACCGCATTTCCGCGGTACTGCCGGAACTGGGCAAGACGACCGGCGGTCGCGGACTGCGCGCCGCGCGGGCTGCCACGCCCGAAAGGCGGCGGCTCGCCGAGCGCGCATTCCAGGCCCTTCCGGGTGCCTCGCAATGCCTGTTGTGGCATGTCGAGGTCGAGGCCGAGCACATATCCGTACCAGCTGGTCTGTTGGGGGTCGACATCCCCCAGGCGGCGGACGGGTTGGAACGGGCACGCGACCAATTCCGGGAGGGCTGTGTACGGGCCCACCGGGAACTCGCGCCCTCCAAGGGCTGCCGCTTCTACAACCGACTCCTCGACGTCCCGATTCGCCGCGGCGGCGCCCTGCTCCCCGATGTGCAGCAGCATCTGACGGAGTGCCGCTACTGCCGGCACGCCGCCGAACAGCTCAGCCACTTCGAGGGCGGCCTCGAAGTGCTGCTCGCCGAGACCGTGCTCGGCTGGGGTGCCCGGCGCTATCTCGACTCCCGGCCCGGCCGCGGCGGTTCGAGCCAGTCGCCGGCCGCCCGTCCGCGCGGCGGCCGGCACCGGCCCGCACGTCTCGCCGCACCGAGGCGGCACACCAAGGCGGCGATGGTCGTGGGCCTGACCTCCCTCGCCCTGCTCGCGACCGTCCTCGTCACCAAGGGCTGGTCCGACGACAACGGTGTCCCCGACCCCCGTGCCACCTGGGGCGCGCCCAGCGGCAACGACGTCGTGCCCAGCCCCGACTCGGCGCCCTCGTCCGACGGTTCCCCGTCGGCCGCCTCCGCGAGCGACCCCGTGGAGGTCGGCCACGGCAGGCTCCGCAGCCGCACCGCCGGTCTCTGCCTCGACGTCCGTGGGAACAGGGTCGAGGCGGGCTCCGCGGCGGTGCTCGCGGTCTGCTCCTCGGCACTGTCCCAGCAGTGGTCCTACCAGGACGACGGTCTGCTGCGCAGCCTCGCCGATCCCACGCTCTGCCTCGACGCCGACACCGACGCGGGCGCGGTCGTCCTCGCCGGATGCCTGGTGCACGCCGGTGAGGTCCAGTACGACCTCACGGTCCGCGGCGAACTCCTGCTCCGCTGGCGCAAGGGGATGGTCGTCGCACCCGACAAGGACCTCGATGTCGTGGTGGCCGAGCGCGACGGCTCCTCGCGCCAGGGATGGCTGTTCGAGACCGCGGACTCGCCCACCGCGCAGGCGCGGAAGAAGGGCGAGACGGAGGAGAAGGAAGAGAAGGAAGAGAAGAAAGAAAAGAAGGAGAAGACGGAGAAGGGCGGGACGGAGGAGCAGGGTGAGGAGGAGGGTGAGAGCCGCCGGCTCCCGGACGCCCCCTCGAAGGCACCCACCGCCGACGCTCCGCGCCCCGAGGAGCGCGACGGCCAGGCTCCGGGCGAGCCGGAGGAGTACGAGCCGAGGATGGCCCAGGTCGACCATCGGGACGAACCCGAGGACCCGGACGTCCTCCAGGACGTGCCGGTCGCCGAAACCGTCGTCACCACACTCGAATCCGTCCTTCACTGACCCGGGGGCCGCCTCGTCGAGGCGGCCCCTCCTTCGGTTCTTGTCGGCATCCGGCCGCTTTGCGTTCGACTCATTGACACGAGTCACCAACGGTCATAGTTTTCCCGCCGCGCCCCTGGCGTTTCTGGATCCGGACCGGAGGTGACCCAGTGATACGCACCGTCGCCGTCGCCCTGACGGCACTCACAGCCGCGCTCGTGACACCCGCACCCGCTCAGGCGGTCGGCCCGCCCGACCCTGTCGTCCGTACGGAGGCGGGTCAGATACGGGGTGAAGTCACCGCCGAGGGAAGGCAGTTCCTCGGCATCCCGTACGCCGAGCCACCCGTCGGCGCACTCCGCTGGAGTGAACCGAGAGCGGTCCGGCCCTGGCACGGGGTGCGCACGGCACAGGACTTCGGCGACAAGTGCGTACAGACGGCGAGTTGGGACCCGGGATACGAGCGGCCCTCGCACACCGAGGACTGCCTCGACCTCAATGTGTACGTCCCCGAAGGCGCCGGACGCCGAGCGGTCATGGTCTGGTTCCACGGCGGCGGGCTCACCGCGGGGGCCGGACAGGACATCGTCCCCGACACCTTCGCCCGGCGTACCGGCACGGTCGTGGTCACCGTCAACTACCGCCTGGGAGCGATGGGCTTCCTCGCCACCACCGGTCTCGACGACGAGGCCCGCGACGGGGTCTCCGGCAACTTCGGCATGCTCGACCAGCAGGCGGCCCTGCGCTGGGTGCGCGCCAACATCGGCCGCTTCGGCGGTGATGCGGGCCGCGTCACCATCGCAGGTGAGTCGGCGGGCGGCCGCTCGGTCTGCACCCAGCTCGCCTCACCCACGGCGAAGGGGCTGTTCCGCGCGGGCATCATCGAGAGCGGGGCGTACGACGACTGTGCCGCCCGGACACGGGGAACGGCGGTGAGCCAGGGAGCCGCGTTCGCGCGGACGCTCGGCTGCGAGACGGTCGCCTGTCTGCGCGGCAAGTCCGCCGCCGAAGTCCTCGCCGCACAAGGGGAGTTCGACTGGGGGCCGGTGGCCGGCGGTCGCTTCCTGCCCGCACAGCCCTCGGACGCCCTCGCCCGCGGGGCCGCCGCCGGGGTGCCGGTGATGAACGGCGCGAACCAGGACGAGGGCCGGCTCTTCGCCTTCGCCCGCTTCGACCTCGGCGGGAACCCCCTCACGGCCGAGCGGTATCCGACCGTCATGCGGGAGGAGTTCGGCGAGCAGGCGCTGCGGCGCTACCCGGCCTCGGCGTACCCGACGCCGACGATCGGCTACGCCACGGCCCTCGGTGACCTGCTCTTCGCGTGCAGCGCGCTGCGGCTCGACACCGTGCTCGCCGGGCGCGGACCGGTCTACGGGTACGAGTTCGCCGACCGCACCTCCCCGCCGTTCGCCTCACTGCGCGCTCTGGGGACCGACTTCGACTTCGGCGCGACCCATGTCAACGAGGTGCAGTACCTCTTCAAGCACTTCGGCCTTCCGTCCCCGCTGAACAGCGAGCAGAAGGTGCTGGCACGGCAGATGATCGAGTACTGGGGATCTTTCGTTCGCGGTGGGGTGCCGCGGGCGGACGGGCAGCCCGCCATGCCCGTCGGCACGGGGACCGTGCTCTCGCTGCGGACGGCGTCCGCCGGGGGCAACGCCTTGAGCGCGACCGTGCACCGTGAGCATCAGTGCAACCTGTGGGACTCCGCCACCGTCACACTCAACGGGTAGGCTGCCCCGGCGCACGCTCGCGTGGAGCGTGCGCCGCACACACACGGCAACGGGAGGAACCGGCGGTGCACGTCCAGGAGTGGCTCGAGTCCGTACCCGCGGTCAGCATCTATCTGCTGGTGGGCCTGGTCATCGGCCTGGAGAGCCTGGGCATCCCGCTGCCGGGCGAGATCATCCTCGTCTCGTCCGCGCTGCTCGCCTCCCAGCACGGTGAGATCGACCCGTTCATCCTCGGTGCCTGCGCCAGCGCGGGCGCGATCATCGGTGACTCCATCGGCTACGCGATCGGACGCAAGGGCGGCCGGCCACTGCTGGCCTGGCTGGGCAGGAAGTTCCCCAAGCACTTCAGCGAAGGGCACATCGCGACGGCGGAGCGGTCCTTCGAGAAGTGGGGCATGTGGGCCGTCTTCTTCGGCCGGTTCGTCGCCCTGCTGCGGATCTTCGCGGGGCCGCTGGCGGGTGTGCTGCGGATGCCGTACTGGAAGTTCCTGACCGCCAACGTCCTCGGTGGGATCCTCTGGGCGGGCGGTACGACGGCCGTCATCTACTACGTGGGGATCGTCGCGGAGTCGTGGCTGAAGCGGTTCTCGTGGCTGGGCCTGGTGCTCGCCGTGCTGATCGGGCTCACGTCGATGCTGGTGCTGAAGCGGAAGGCCGCGAAGGCGGGAGGCGCGGTGCGGGAGGCGGAGACCGTGGGGGCTGCGGAGTAGTTTCGGGCGCGGGTCAGCCGTGGCTCGTTGCGCCCACGCGCCGGTAGCCCCACATCGAGACAGCCCCGCGCCCCTGGGTGGGTCTGGGCTAGCCGTGGATTTCCCCGTGAGCCTTCGCCAGGTCCGCGTACAGGGTGCCGTTGAGGGTCACTCCCTGCTTCTCCTCCTCCGTCAGCTCACGCCTCACCTTCGCCGGTACCCCCGCCACCAGTGATCCCGGCGGCACCCGCATCCCCTGCGGGACCAGTGCCTGTGCCGCCACCAGCGACCCCGCGCCGATCACCGCGCCGTTCAGCACCGTCGCGCCCATCCCGACCAGGCAGTCGTCCTCGACCGTCGCCCCGTGCACCACCGCGTTGTGCCCCACCGACACCCGCTCGCCGATCGTCACGGGGAACCCCGGGTCGGCGTGCAGGGTGCAGTTGTCCTGGATGTTGCTCCGCGCGCCGACGGAGATCCGCTCGACGTCGCCGCGGACCACGGCCCCGTACCAGACGCTCGCCCCCGCCTCCAGGGTCACGTCGCCGATCACCGAAGCGGTGGGGGCCACGAAGGCCTCCTCGTCGATCTTCGGTTCCCGGCCGCCGATGCCCGTGATCAACGCCTTGTGCGTCATCGCCCTCTCCTCGTCGTCGCTGACACCCGCACCGTACGCCACACGCGTGGGGCGAAGATCACAGGCCCGGTCGCCCATCGCCCCACCTCACCGTGAGTACGGTGACCTCGTGCCGAAGAAGAACACGTTCTCATCCTGGTGTCGCAGCCTCACGCAGCGTGCCGTCCACGCGGGCTGGGCCTGGGTGCAGCGCACGGGTTCCGTGACGGCCGAGCACCCGGGACGGTTCCGCTTCGGCGCGCTGGGCGAGCACTCGCGGCTCGCGTTTCCGCTCGGCACGGTCTTCGGGGAGCCGTGGATCCGGCTGGGCTCGCACTGCATCGTCGGTGAGCAGGTCACCCTGACCGCCGGTCTGATGCCGGACCTGGACCTCGGTCCGGAGCCGATCCTGCGCATCGGGGACGGTGTCGTCCTGGGCCGCGGCAGCCATGTCATCGCCGACACCACGGTCACCATCGGCAGCGACTGCTACTTCGGTCCGTATGTCTACGTCACGTCCACGAACCACTCCTACGACGATCCGCACGAGCCCATCGGCAAGCAGTGGCCGCGGATGGAGCCGGTGGAGATCGGCCCCGGCTGCTGGATCGGCACCGGTGCCGTGATCCTGCCGGGGGCGCGGATCGGGCGGAACGTGGTCGTGGCGGCCGGCGCGGTGGTGCGCGGCGCGGTGCCCGACCACGCCGTGGTGGCGGGGGCGCCCGCCAGGATCGTACGGCGATGGACTCCCGAGGCCGGCTGGCAGCCGCCGCTTCGGACCCCGGCGCCCAGGCCGATACCCGAGGGGGTCACGCCGGAGCAGCTCAACGCGCTGGCCGGGCTGGACGAGGAGACCGCGGCGAAACTCGCCGAGTTGGACTGATCCGAGCCGGCCTGATCCGGGGACGCCTCAGCCGGTCGCCAGCAGGAGTGTGCCCACCAGGGCCAGGCCCGCGCCGGCCGCCTGGACCGCCCGCAGCCGTTCGCTGAGGAAGCCGCGCGCGGCGAGGGCGGTCACCACGGGGTAGAGCGAGGCGAGCACCGCCGCCACGGTGACCGGGCCCAGCCGGGCGGCGACGGCGTAGGTGCCGTTCGCCGCGACGTCCGCGAGGCCGACGAAGGCCAGTGCCGGGAGCGCGGCCCAGGGGAAACCGCCCGGCGGGAGTGCGGGGGCGCCCCTGCGGACCGAGGCGTACAGGGCTGCGCCGCCCACGGCGACGTTCACCACGCGCTGCACGAAGAGGGCGAGGAACAGGCCGGTGACCGTGGTCGACGCCTCCGCGATCAGTGCGAACACGGTGCCGAAGCCGAACGCCGCGACCAGGGTGAGCAGGATGGTCCGCCGCTGCACGGGGGCGCCCCGAAGCTGCGGGCCGCCCGCGAGGACGACACCGAGGACCGCGACCCCGATCCCCGCGAACTGCACCGGACCGGGGCGCTCGCCGAGGAAGAGACCCACGCCGACCGGGACGGTCACGCCGAGGGTGCCGAGCGGGGAGACCACGCCCATCGGGCCCAGGGCGAGCGCCTTGTAGAAGCAGATCAGGGCGACCGGGCCGACGAGTCCGGCGGCGACCGCGAACCACAGCCGTGGCCCGGACTCGCTCCAGCCGCCGGTGGCGACCACGATCACGCCGAGCACGACCGTCGCGATCGCCTGGGAGACGACCACCACCGTGAGCGCGGGGGTGCGCCGGGTCAGCAGTCCGCCGCCGAAGTCGGCCAGCCCCCACAGGAGGCTGGTGGCCAGGGCGAAGAATGCTGTCACGGGGTGCCTCGCAGTACAGTTCGGTGAACGATCGGGTGCACCTCACCGTAGTTCAATCGATTGTGCTGTGTCATACAGAATATTGGACGTGATGTGTCGGACCTCGATCTGCTGACCCAGTCCCTGGCGCGCAACGTCAAGCGCTGGCGGACCGAACGCGGCTTCACCCTCGACGCGCTCGCCGCACGCGCCGGAGTCAGCCGCGGCATGCTCATCCAGATCGAACAGGCCCGGACCAATCCGAGCATCGGCACGGTCGTGAAGATCGGCGACGCCCTCGGCGTCAGCATCACCACCCTGCTCGACTACGAGCAGGGTCCGAAGGTGCGGATCGTCCCGCCCGAGCAGGTCGTCCGGCTGTGGCACACGGACGAGGGCAGCTACAGCAAGCTCCTCGCGGGCACGGAGGCCCCCGGCCCCCTGGAGATGTGGGGGTGGAAGCTGATGCCGGGCGACAGCAGCTCCTCCGACCCGCACCCGGTCGGCACGGTCGAGATCGCCCATGTCACGGCCGGCGAACTGACCCTCACCGTCGACGGCGTCGAACACCGCGTCCCGGCCGGCTCCAGCGTCACCTTCGAGGCCAACGCCTCGCACACCTACGGCAATCAGGGTGACGTCCCGATGGAACTCCTGCTGGCGATCTCGGTGCCGGCCGCCCCCTGAGCGGCTGTTAGCGTGCGGCCATGGACGCACCCATCGGACACTTCGACAACGCCCGGCCCGCCCCCGACTGCCTCGGCGAACTGACCGCCCCCGTCGCGGACGCCGTACGCCGTTGGAGCGGCAGTGTCCCCGCCGAGCAGATCGTCTACGTCGAGACCGACCCGCAGTGGGCCGACACGGCCGTCTTCGTGCAGCACTACGGCCAGGAGCTGCTCGAACAGTCCGCGAACTGTGTCGTCGTCGCGGGCAAGCGCGGTGGAGAGTCCCAACTGGCCGCGTGTGTCGTCCTGTCCACCACCCGCGTCGACGTCAACGGCGTGGTGCGCCGCCAACTCGGCGCCCGCAAGGCCTCGTTCGCCTCGATGGACGTGGCGACGGGGGAGAGCGGCATGGAGTACGGCGGCATCACCCCCGTGGGACTCCCCGCCGACTGGCCCGTGTTGGTGGACTCGGCCGTCGTCGACCTGCCCTACGTCCTGGTGGGCAGCGGCCGGCGGCGCGGCAAGCTGCTGGTACCGGGCAAGGCGTTCGCGGAGCTGCCGGGCGCGGTGGTGCTGGAGGGGCTCGGGATCGCCTGAGCCCTGCGCCCTGCGCCCCCGGGCCCCCCCCCGCCC
>NZ_JABERD010000310.1 GCF_013044505.1 Streptomyces sp. S3(2020)
GGGGGGGGGGGGGCGGTGGGGAGGGGGGTGGGCTGGTCGGTCACTCGGTGACGGTATCCGCAGGAGGGGTGGCGATGCCGCCCGGCGGTGGGGGAAAGGACGCGGGGAGTCCTTCCGGGTCCGCGGCAGCGGTGCGGAACCACTCCGCGGCCTCCGCTTCCCTCCCCTGCCTGTTCAACAGCTTGGCGATGTGCCGCGAGGCACCCGCGGCTCCTCGTTCGTGGCCCTTGAGGTACCACTCCAGGGCTTCCTCGTGCCGGCCGTCGTCCTCCAGCACAACGCCGAGATTCACCGGCGCGGACACGTCACCGCCCGCCGCCGCCCGCCGGTAGAGGAACTCCGTCTCGGAGCGGTCGGCGTCCTTCTTACCGTCGAGCAGGGCGCCAAGGCAGTTGGTGGCACGCAGGTCGCCCCACGCGGTCGCGTACCGAAGCCACTGCTCCGCCTCGGGCTGGCTCCAGTAGTACAGAAGGGTGCCCAGGCTCGCCGCGACCTCACGGTGGCCGGCGGCCACCGCCGTTCGGTACCAGCGGACCGCCTCGTCCTCGCGTCCCTGCCCCACCAGCATGTCGCCCAGCTCATGGGCCGCGGCCCCGACACCCGCCTCGGCGGCTGTACGCAGCCACCGCTCGGCGCGGTCCCGATGCATTCGGCCCAGTCGCAGCGCCGACCAGGAGTCCCCGCCGTCGGCGGCGGTCACCAGATAGGGGAACGCGGCCTCCGCGTCCCCGTGACGCAGCATGAGCCGCGCCAGGTACGCCGCCGCCTTCGTGTGTCCCGCGTCCGCCGCCCGGCGCAGCAGAGCCTCGCCCGTCTCACCTCTGCTGCGGATCGCGAGATCGAACGCCGCTTGCGTGTCCCCCGCCTCGATACGCGACCGCAGCGCCGCGTGGGCCGCGTCCGCCAGGGCCGCGTGGTCGAGCGATTCCTCGGACGCCGCCGCGTCGAGCAACGTCCACCACACCTCGTCCGGCACCGGCTCCAGGTCCCCTGTCCGCAGCGCCTCCGCGACCAGCGCCCCGTAGGCCCGCCAGGTGCCCTCCGCCTCGCCCGCCACGAGCAGTCCCGAAACCCCGAACAGCGGAGCCGTCGCCCAGGCGAGCGCCTCCTCGAACGACTCCCGTTTCTCCGTCACGTACTGCTCCTGAACCCTCCGGAGCAGTTCGGCGGGCACCGCGCCGGTGACCCCGCAGCGGGCCAGATCGACCGCCGCGCGCACCAGCGACTGTCCGCCCGGATGCTCCAGCCGGGTGCCCACCCGGCGCCACTCGTCGAACAGCAGATGCCCGACCGCGAAGTACGAGGCCGCCCCCTCCCTGCCGCTCCACATGTACGCCGGGTAGGCACGCGGATCGTCGTGCGCCGCCAGCCGTTCCAGCTCGGCCTCGCTCCACTCGCGCGCCAGCTCCACCGTGCGGGCCATGGCGACGACCCGGTCGCCGGGCGCGGTCCCGGAACGGCGCCGGTAGTAGTCGTTGGGGCTCATCGTGCCGAGCACGACGGCGCCGAGTGCGGCGAGCCGCCCCAGCAGCCTCGGGTCCATGCCACCGGCGCCCAGATGGTCGCTCAGATCGTCCAGCCAGACGACGTACTCGCCCCGCTGTCCGCGCAGTGCGGCGAGCACACCGCGCAGGTTCTCGCCCGGGTCCAGGGCGTACAGCCGACGCCCTTCCAACAGCCGTACGCCCTGCCACGCGGTGTACGACCTGCCGGCGTACGGCTCCCCCAGGATCAGCACCAGGCCGGGGTGCACGAGTGTGGCGCGCAGGCGGTCGTCGCAGTCACGCGAGGCGTACGGCGGTACGTCGGGCAGCCCCGGCACATGCCTCGTCGACCGCACACCGAACTCCAGCGGCGTCACCTCGGCCACCGGCCGCCACTGCCCCGGGGCGGGAACGGTGCCGTAGTGGTGGTGCTGCACGCCTATGACGTCGTGGAAGGTGCCGTTGCGGAAGTCGACATGGTCGCCGGCGACATGGGTCGTGCCGACGGTGGCGTTGTCTCCTGTGACGGCGAATCCGATGTCGCCTCGCGCCGCCACGGAGCGGTTCCCGCCGGCCTCGACACGTGGGGCGGTGCCGGTCGGTTCCCGCCGGGGGGCGTACTCCTCCGCGAGGATCCGCAGTTCGGTGAACTCCCGGGGACGGTCGAGGCGCAGTGCCTCCAACGAGGCCAGCCGTGCCTGGGGAGCGGTCTCCTCCCCCCTCTGCAGGATCCAGAGCTCCACCAGCCCGGGAACACCTGACCGATCCAGCAGCTCCAGGATCCGTGCCGCCACGGACGGTACGTTGCGGATCGTCAGCAGGTCGTCCCTGAGCTGCTCCAACTCCGATGCCACGTCGGCCCCCACACCTCACACCCACCCGTTGGAGCAACGGTACTAACCGGAGAGCCCCTCAGCCGCCCGCACGGCATCCCGGTACACCCGAGCCGCCGCCCGCAGGGCCGCCTCCGGGTCGATGCCCTCCGCCTCCGCGCGGGCCGCCAGGGCGAGGAGCTCGTAACCGACGCCCCCGGTGCCCGGCAGCGGCACGTCCAACCCGGCGGTGCGCACTCTCGACGCCAGCTTGGCGGCGAGGGCCAGGCCCGGCTGGCCCAGGGGGATGCCCTCCGTCACCGAGTCGCGTTGTTTCTCCATCGCCTTCGTGCGCAGCCAGTGCTCCTTGACCTCCTCGGGGGTCGTGGCGGTCTCGTCGCCGAAGACGTGGGGGTGGCGGTGGATGAGTTTGGAGACGATGCCGCCGGCGACGTCGTCGATGGAGAAGGGTGTCTCCGGGTCCTCCTCGGCGATGCGGGCGTGGAAGACGACTTGGAGGAGGACGTCGCCGAGTTCCTCGCGGAGTTCGTCGCGGTCGCCCTCCTCGATGGCCTCGACGAGTTCGTAGGCCTCCTCGATGCCGTACTTGGCGAGGCCCTTGTGGGTCTGCTGGGAGGACCAGGGGCACTCGGCGCGGATGCGGTCCATGACCTGGACGAGGTCGAGGAGGCGGGCGCCCGGGAGGTCGTAGGAGGCGGGGAGGAGTTCCAGTTCGGGCATGGACACGCGGCCCGAGCCGGCGAGGCGGGCGAGGCCGTCGGTGAGCTCGGGCTCGCCCTCGCCCGTCGCGACCACGACCACGGTGTGGCCGCCCGCGCACGCCTGGACCAGTTCCTCCGCGGTCGGGGAGGCCTCGTCGACCTGTATCCCCGCCTCGCGCAGATACGGCAGCTGCGGGTGCGCGCCGTCCGCGCACAGCACGCGGCCGGCGTCGCGCAGCGCCTGCCAGGCGGGCCAGGACAGCAGGCCGGGGGCGACGCGGTGGCTGGTGGTCAGCAGGACGATGCGGCCGGGGGTGACGGCCGGGGCGGATTCGGGGCTGGTGGTGTTCACGTTTCGAAGCTAACCCACGCCGCCGACAGACCTGATCGGTTGTCCACAGGAGCAGGGTCGCGGTCGGATCGTATGACCGGTGGGGGCCCCGCCTTACGCCGTCTCCTGCGTCCCCGTCGCCGTGACCTCCCGTACCCATGGCGTCTTCGCGTCGACGCGGCTGCTCTTCTCGTCGTCCCAGCTGCCGTAGCGGGGGTTGAGGTCGATGTCGAGCTTCTTGGACGCCTTGGCCATGGCCTGCCAGAAGTCGGCCTGGCCGGTGTCGGTGCCGAGGACTGCGGCGAGTTTCTGGGCCTCCAGCTGGAGGCGGAGGTTCTCGTCGAGGCGCTCGGGGGCGATGCCGTAGCGCTGGAGCCAGGCCGTCTCCAGGGCCTTGGAGCCGCCGGCCTGCTGTTCCAGACCGGCGCGCATGTCCTGGACCTCCTTGCGGGTGACCGTCACCCCGGCGTCCTGCGCAGCGCGGTGCAGGACCTGGTCGAGCACCATGCTGTGCAGGGTGTCCCGGCTGAGGGTGCCGGTCTTGGCGATGGCCTGCGCGTACTGCGCCTCGTCGGGCACCGCGGCGCGCTGCGCCTCGCGTACCTCGTTCACCCTGGTCTCCAGCTGGGCGACGGTGATCCGCTGGCCGCCGACGACGGCTGCCGCACCGGGATGCGCATCGTTTCCGCAGGCGGTGAGAAGGGGCGCCGCGACGATCGCGGCGGAGAGGAGGAACGCGGTGCGACGGCGGCGGTGCAAGGAAGCCTCCCGAGGAGATTGTGCGACGGTGCACAAAGTCTTGCGGTGATCGATGGTAGGCAGTGGACAAGCTCTGGCCAACCCATTCGACCAACGATTCATCTGGACTTGGGGCACCGCCGCGCCCCGCAGGCGGGGTCGGGGCCACGGCTGTGGCCGGTGTACCGGGTGGCGCCCCACGGCCAGTCCAGTCCGCTGGGCGCGTCCCTCGCTTTCGGGAGACGTCGTCCCCAGGAGCGGACAAGATTCCCTCGGCTCGCGGCAAGATCTAGCCGCGCACCTGTCCCAGCCACTCCAGCGTGCGCCGGACCTCCACCGCGAGCGGGTGACCGGGGCCGTGCAGGCGTTCCACGTCGTGCACGAGGCGGGCCAGCGTGTCGTGGGCGGCGGCACGGTCGCCGAGGGCGAGCAGGAGGTGGCCGATGCGGCGGCGGACGTCGTGGGCGAGCTCGGGATCGCCGGCCACGTACTGGTTCTCGTAGTACGGCAGCAGCGCGCGGAACTCGGCGAGCGCCGCGGCCGGTTCGCCGAGCTGCTCCAGGCACTGGGCCGCCTCGTAGCGGAAGCGCAGCGACTGCGGGTCGGCCTGGCCGGCCTCGGCGGCGCGTTCGTCGGCGAGGCGGCGCAGTTCGGGCAGCGCGCGCCGGTACTGGCCGTCGTCCATGAGCGTGGCGGCGTACTGCTTGCGCAGGGTGCGGACGACCGGGGAGTGCTCGCCGTGCTGTTCGGCGGCCGCGGGCAGGATCGCGCCGAGGATGTCGACGGCCTGGGTGATGCGGCCCTCGCCGAGGAGCCGCTTGACCTCGTCGACGGCGCGTGCGACGTCGGGCTTCCCGGCGGGGGGCGCGAGCGGCATGGCGGGCGCAGGAAGGGGCGCGTGGGATCCAGGGGCGACCCGGTGGGGGTGCCGCGCGCGGGCAGGAGCAGCGCGAGGTGCTCGTAGACCTCCTGCGCGCTGGCGGGCCGGTGCTGCGGGTCCTTGGCGAGCAGGCGCAGGACGAGCGCTTCGAGCGCCTCGGGGACCTCGGGGCGCAGGCGGCGTACGGGGAGCGGGGGCTCGTAGAGGTGGCGGTGCAGTACGCCGAGCGCCGTGGAGCCGGAGAACGGGACGTCGCCGCTGAGGAGTTCGTGCAGGAGCACGCCGAGTGCGTACAGGTCGGTGTACGGGCCGACCGCGCCGCCCATGGCCTGTTCGGGCGCCATGTAGGCGGGCGAGCCGATGGGGGTGCCGGTGTGGGTGAGGCGGGTGGTGTCGGCGTCCATGACGGAGGCGACGCCGAGGTCGAGGACGGTGACGGTGCCGTCCTGCTTGACCATCACATTGCGGGGCTTGAGGTCGCGGTGGACGATCGGCACGGCGTGCACGGCGCTCAGCACCGCGCAGAGCTGCGCGGCGACCGCGACGGCCCACTGCCAGGGGTACGGGTCGTGTTCGGCGAGGTGGTCGGAGAGGTCCGCGCCGTCGACGTACTGCATGACGAGGAAGAGCTCCTCGCCCTCGCTGCCCGCGTCGTGCACGGTGACGAGCCCGGGGTGGTCGACCTGTGCGGTCACCCGGCACTCGCGCACGAACCGGCGGCGCAGCTCGTCGGCCTCCTGCCCGGCCACCTTGTCGGGGCGCAGCAGCTTCACCGCCACGCGCCGGTCGAGCCGTTGGTCGTAGGCCGTCCAGACCTGTCCCATGCCGCCCTGTCCGATGAGCGTGGACAGTTCATAGCGGCCTGCGACGACACGTCCTGTCGCCACGGTCACCTTCCGCCCTCATAGCCACCGTTGGGGTTGCCGTCCTGCCGGCGCAGGTAGTCGCTCAGTTCGTCGAGCTCGGCGCGCACCTGGTCGATGCGGGCCGGCGCGGGGCGCTGGGGCGGCTGCGCCGGGGGCACGGGCGCGTGGGGCACCACGTCGCGGGGTGCGGGCGGCTGCGGCAGCGGGCTCTGCGGGATCGGCGCCGGTGTCTGCGGCAGGGTCGTCGCGGTGTACGGCGACTGGGGCTGCGGATAGCCGTACGCCGGGGCCGGGGCGGGCTTCGGGGCGTACGCGCCGTAGCGGAGCTGGTGGAAGTGGCGGATGTCCGCGGAGAGGTAGTACGAGATCGCGGCGATGAGTGTGCCCAGGAGCAGGATCAGGCCGGTCCAGCCGCCCACGGTGTGGATCTCCTCGCCGGGCTCCGTGCCGAGCAGCACCAGTCCGAGGACGATCGCGACGAAGGAGGCCGCGAACAGGCACCAGTCGAGCCCCCTGCGCGTCACGAGCGCCAGCCGCAGCAGCATCGCCCAGGCCAGCAGGCCGATCGTGAAGATCGCGATCACCACGAACAGCACGCGCAGGAGGACCAGCAACGCCGGATGGGGCGGCTGCTTCACCGGCGGCGTGTAGCCGTGGCCATGCATGACAGCTCCTGGTGCCTGAGGTGGGCGTACGGGGGCGGCCGACGCCCGGCAACCCCGTTCCTGCGATTGTCGCTTCGAGCGTATAGGCCGACAACGACATGCGGTCCAGGGTTGTACCGAACCGTTGTCGTGCTGATCACGTCCTACGGCGGTACCGGCCACGGCGCAGGCGCCCGGAGGGCCGGATTCCGCAACTGCCGGGCGCCACCTGGGCGTCAGTCGGGTACGACCGTGCCGTCCGTGAGGCCGTCGTACATCCCGCGTACGAGCTGGTCGCCGAGCCGGCCCGCGCGCCGTAGTGCCCGCTCGAACTCGTCGAGTGCGCGGAAGCGCGCGCCGTAGCGCCGTTGCTCGTCGAGCGGGAGCCGGGGCAGCTGGAGCCGGCGCACGTCCAGGCGGGTCGCGGTGGAGGCGTAACTGCTGGCCTGGCGGTTGTTCGCGGTGCCGCGCAGGAAGCCGGCGAGGAACCAGGGGTCGAGCGCGGTGGGATCGGGGCGCAGGAGGACGAGACTGCGCCCCAGGGCGGCGCCCCCGCTCGCGTCGTCGATCACGCGGGCCATCGAGCCGCCGCCGAGCACCGGCACGACGACGTCGCCCGGCTCGACCAGCACGGCCTCCTCCTCGCTCTCGGGGAGCGTGCCGGAGGGAACGGTGCCGGCGAGGACGTCGTGGTCGGTGAGGACGGGCACGCGTGCGTGGCCGCCGTTTCCGCCGGTGCGCATCACCAGGGCGCCCCCGCGCGCGAGTTCGCCGATGGTAGTGAGCGGCCAGCGGGCGGGCTGTGCGGTGTCGGCGGGCGGCGGGGTGAGGTCGGTGGTCAGGCGCAGGGTCTCGCCGAGGCGTTCGCGCACGGCGGTGAGCGCCTCGGCGCCGTCGGCCGCCGTCGCGGGCGGGAGGTGGCGGGCCGGGGCGAGGTCCACGTCGTCGTCGAGGAGGTCGATGACGGGCAGGGAGCGCGCGAGGCCGGGACGCTCCTGGAGCGTGCCCGCGCGGTCGAACGCACGCCAGGCGTCGAGCACCGCTTCCCGTACCGCCCGCCAGTCGGGACCGCCGCGCCCTTCGGTGGCGAACTGCCCGGTGTCGGCGAGCAGCACCTCGGGCTGGGCGGGCGCCTTCTCGGGGCGGCGCAGCATCCACAGGTGGAGCGGGATGTTGTACGGGGGTGCCGCGCCGACCGGGAGGGCGACGACCGCGCGCAGCGCGCCCCGGCGCAGCAGGTCGGCGCGGATACGGCGGCCCGAGCGGCGGGAGGCGGCGGCGGGCGGCATGAGGAGGACGGCGGTGCCTCCGTCCTTGAGGCGGGCCAGCGCGTGCTGCACCCAGGCCAGCTCGGACTCGGTGCGGGCGGGGAAGCCGTACTCCCAGCGGGGGTCGTAGGCGAGTTCGTCGTGGCCCCAGTTGCGCTCGTTGAACGGCGGGTGGCACAGGACGGCGTCGGCGCGCAGCGCGGGGTGGGCGTCGGCGCGCAGGGTGTCGCCGGTGGCGCCGTGCACGCGGGCCCGGGTGTGCAGAGCGGGCCGGGGCGCGGTGAGGGCGGCGAGTTCGGGAGCGCGGTCCTGGGCGTACAGCTCCTGG
This sequence comes from Streptomyces sp. S3(2020), assembly GCF_013044505.1. GTDB lineage: Bacteria > Actinomycetota > Actinomycetes > Streptomycetales > Streptomycetaceae > Streptomyces. Next base: position 8,074 of record NZ_JABERD010000310.1, read on the forward strand.
TCGGCGCGGGCGGTGACGGCGCGCAGCAGGGCTCCGGTGCCGCAGGCCGGGTCGGGGGCGGGGCGGGGGGGGCCCGCGAGTTCGGCCATGAGGCCGGGGAGGGCGGCGGGGGTGAGCGTGTACTGGCGCGGGTTGGCGTCGAGATGCCGGCCGAGCAGGAACTCGAAGGTCTGCCGGGCGCCCAGCTCCGCGGCGAGTTCGGCGGCGCCGCGCAGGAGGGGGACGGAGGGGAGGAGTTCGGGGCC